>NZ_JAMYSP010000067.1:0-17445 GCF_040322015.1 Mesorhizobium sp. M0208
GCGGCATGACAGCGGTGCGCTCGGCGGATAGCTGGCCAGATCCATCTCGCCGATCCCGCGGCTGATGAATTGTTCCTGCCAATACTCGTCCATATAAGGGATCAGAACATCATTTCCCGGCACTGCGGGATGAATATCGCAATCAATTACCGATGTCGGCTTGTGGAGCATCAATGCCTCGCTTCCAAGAATCTCTGCCGTCTCAGATAAAGTGGGGTCGATCGTTCAGAGATCGACGACCAGGTATGAGTCCTCGACACTCACAGGGAAAGTTTCCGCTTTATACGGACCCTCGACCAATTCGGCTCCCGCAGTTATCGATACCGGGTATTGTTTCACGGATATTCGCCCCGGATCACACCATGACTGGCCGGTGCGAATATCAAACTCCCAGCCGTGCCAAGGGCAGCGGATGAACTCGCCCCGACGCGAACACTGGACATGTCCGGGCTCATCTGCCGTTGCGATACCTGAGATCAAGCCCATCGACAGTTCAGCACTCTGGTGAGGGCAACGATTGAGGAGGGCGAAGTAGTCGCCATCGACATTGAAGATGACGATCGGACGGCCACGCACCTCGAAGACCTTGCGCATGCCCGGACCGACATCCTCTGTCTTGCCCACCACGTGCTTAGCCATCTTTCCTCCCTGGCAAAAGCGAGACGGAACTGATCCGAGAAGCCATGTTAAAGGTAATAAGCTTGCGCTATCTGTCTTGGAATAGACAGATTGGATGAAAATGCACCACCACAGGTGCGCGAAAGCAGAACCGAACCTGAAGACGCCGGCGTAACCACGACTGTTACATCAACGCATGCCTCGGGGCTCACATGGAGCCGGCGTCGGGATTTGTCTTGCAAGCTTGCAGAAACTCAGAGCGACGGCGGAGTAAACTATTCGTAAGCAAAATGGGCGACACGAAAAGAAGGCGCTGACTTGATCAACTCCACCGACTGCCGCCGAACACAGGCACGTCGGGTACAGAGTCCCGAGCACGGACGCAAGTTGACTGAGAACGCGTCTGCTGGCGTTACCAAGCCCAGGTGGGTGAGAGCTTTTCGGGCGCCGATGCGAACGGCAGAAATAGCCGCCAGGATCGGACGTGTGGGGGGGGCATGCCGTTCTGGCATGGAGAGTGCGGTCCGCCGCACAATTGCGCGCGATCCATTTCGCTTGCGCGGGTCTGATCATAAACGCGCTAGAAAAGGGCGCCCGGGAACAGGCGCCCTTTTCATCGACGAAATGCTCGGATTGGAGGTCCGTGATCAAGCAATCCGCCGACAACCTCTTCAAGGCCGACCACAATGGTTCAGCCGCAAATTGAACGCTCGCAGTTACCCGCTTCGAAGGCGGGTACGAGCCGTCCAATCCTCAGAATGAGCGCTGGAACCGTACAAAACCGCCTACGCTGTTTTTCTTGTCAGCACCGGTCCAGTTCAAGGCCGGAGCAGGAGAACCGGCACCGAATTCGTCGAAGCGGCCTGCATGCAGGTAATCGACTTCGGTCGTGATCGTGAAGCCGGGAACGATATCGTAAACGATATTCGCCGCAACACCGAGGTTCTTCCATTCATCATAGGAAACCTGGGCATTGAACGAGGTCTTTTCGTTGAACTTGTAGGTGCCGCCGCCCCACACCGCCCAGTTGCCGCCCCATTGCTTGTAGATGCCGCGACCGCGGCCCGGGATCGCCCAGGTCGGATCCGACAGGTTGTCGTCCGTTCCATAGCCGGCCATCGCGAACAGCGAAACTGCGTCACTAACATTGACGTCGAGACGCACCTTGCCGGCCACTTCCTCGTAGTTGCTGTCGTAAGCGATAACGCCGGTGATGGCGCCCCAGCCCTGCGTGTACTTCACGCCGCCGACGACGTGCGGAACGTAGCTGTCAATGGTGCCCTTGACGCCCGAGCCTTCTTCAAGCGAGACGACGGCCGAGAAGCCGTTGCCGGCGTCGAAGTAGTACTGGATGGCGTTGGTGTTGTGGTCGCCATAGGGCACGAGCGTGTCGTTGAGAACGTTACCGGCATAATCAATGAAGCTTTCGAAAGCCGTGTCGGTCTTGCCAATACGGAGACCGCCGAGCTGAATCCAGGCGTGCTTCAGATTGACGGCCTGGTTGTGCGCGGGATTGGGATCGGTACCAAAGTCGCCTTGATTATTGCCGAAATCGAAGCGGGTCTCGGTGTAGGTCTTCAAGGTGCCGAGTTCAGTTTCCTGGCCGGTCCAGGTCCTCAGCGAGAAGCGGGCGTTCTTATACCACGTGTGGTTGCGGCTGCCGTCCTCATGATCCTCATTGGTCGCACCATCGTATGAGCCGACGTCGCCGAAACCGATGTCGTAACGGACATAGCCGCCGATGCGCAGGCAGGTTTCGGTGCCGGGGATGTAGAAGTAGCCAGCGCCGTAGACGTCGCAGATCTTGACGTATTCAGCGGGTTCCGGCTCGGCGACGACGACGGCGTCGGCGGCGCGCGCACCGGAAACTGCGATCAGGGCCGCAGCTGAGCCGAGAAGAAGGCTCTTGATGTTCATACTTGATCTCCATTCAATGATTTGAAAGGGCGAGGACGTCGATGGACGAACCGCTCCCTGTCCCCACGATCGAAAAAGATGCGCATCTCGATGCATCCTTCCCGACTTGAACGCTATTCTCCGGGCGAATTTGCGCAAGTCAAAATTCTGTTTGCCAGCCACATGCCGAAGTATCAGTTGCATTTTTACCACTAAATAGTCGGTATTACTCGCACGAATTGGACAACTATACATTTGCACAAATCGCACAATTGGTACATCTGCTGTTTGTGAACGTATTTGACGCCTAAACAGCCACAGACGTCCGCCCAATCGTCAGATAAATCCAATCAGAGAAATTGCCTGGGCGGCCGATGCAACAGCTTCTGTGCTCATGCCTTCCCTGAGCAATTCGACAGGAACGCGACCTTTGAGAAGAGGTGAGGGGCTGATCAGCCACAGCCAAGCCAATCTGGGATCGGAGATCGAGGAAAGGACCTCCCGGATTCCGGGCACAGGCCTGCCGTCGATGAACTGAGCCAGGGGAAATACGTGCTTGCGGGAGCCTCTGCGAAAGGCAATCACATCATTGTGCCGCTGCCACCAATGGAGTGTTGACCGCGGTATTCCAAAACGTCTCTCGAGATGCGTTGAGCCCGCGACTGGACCGGCCCACTCCGCAATGCGGGCGCCTTCTCTCGGAAATTCTTTCAGAACCGGATGCCCGAGCGGATGATCGGCTGCCCGCGGTCGCGAAGCGATCTCACAGGCCTGAGCGTTAAGCCGTCGGGCTGCTTCGGCCTCGAGCCTACCAAGAAATTCGGCGGCCACGGCGGTCAAATCGTCGGAAGGAGAGGCTGACGACGCAACTCCAGCCTTGTCACCCTGCCTCGCCTCGTCGCATTGGGCAAGAATGCGTCGCACCTCCCTCATGACAAAGCTTGAAAGCTCGCTCTGGCGCTTTTCATCCCCAAAATCACTCGACCCGGACATTGACTTTCCCAGTTGCATCCCCTCAGCAAGCCGCCGAAAGAGCGTTGAAGACATGTAGTTTGGAGGACGGCGATGTGTTGCGTGTTCGTGTGCTCGCGACCTAGCAGCCGTCTTGCTGCTTCAACTTGTGCCTCTCAACAAAAAGGAGAGCGTCGATGGACGACTATCTTGGCCCCCCGCGATCGAAAGAGACGTACATCGGAGTGTATCCTTGTGCAGCGTGACGCTATCCGCAACACGGATTTGTGCAATATCAAAGCTTAGCCTGCAATCCTTATCTAATTTAGTCGTTGTTTTTATGCAACTATATCCTGAGTGTTACTTCGACAAAAATTGAACGTATTGCGCGGTTAGACGAACTGTACGTTCGGCAGCTAGTTTTAGGCACCATTTACAGGCGGTGTGTATGCCTTACGGTTGGCCCACGCATTGGCCAAGAATACGCCGCACATCCATCTTCACCATGTTGAAAGCCTGTCGTGGGCGTTTCATTTTTTCATTTCGCTCGATCCAGCCATACATTCGGCTGCCGCACGCGCTCGGGCACCGTTGCAAGATCTTCGGCCGCCGCCGCGGGCCTTAACTCGGGACATATCTGCATGTCCAAATGCCATGGCCTGAACCTCTATTCATCGGTCTGTTGCAAGGTGCCTCGGCGCATCGCCTACGGTTATCCGCCCTACACTCGCACAGCACCTCGTCCGACAGGTTGGAGGTATGCTTGAGGATCGCCAGCCCCGCCATCAGCCGGTTCGGCAGCGGCGGCATGTTAGGGCTGTCCGAATAGACCGCGCCGAAACGCTGCTCCAGAACCGGCCGGTCGATCGCCTGCGCCAGTCGCACCAGCTCGTACTTCATCTTGATGATCTGATCGAGCCTGGAGCGGAATAGATCCTACTCCCCCGTCTCGCGTGGCCTGGACACTCGCCGTCCCACAGCGCATGCACAGCAAGATCACTGATCGGTCGTAAATGACGGCCTTTGAACATAGCAAGCGCTCCCCGAAAAACAGACGCCTTTATGCGAGACATGGTTGCCATTCCGTTTCCCCGGCAGGAGCCGAAGCTCGCTGCCGGGCCGGACGCTTGGGAGGCGGCGGAAGTAGGTATACTCGCGCATCGTCGTGTTCCACGGCGATCTAGTTTAGGCGCCAGCGTTGTGTCGTCGCCATTCGCGATTAAACGCGGCCCTCACGGTCATTGAGCAGAGTAGTAAAGCCGACCCCAAGCGAAAGGCGTCTCGATCGTTGCTGGCCCAGCCGGCCATGATCTCGATCCTAGAAGAAAAAACTAGCGTCGCCGCTTTTCGGCGCGACGGCGGACCAAACTGCGTGCAGCTACCATCGCCGCGACAGCCAGTGCAACCGCGATGTATAGCATCTCGGTCGTGCCGTCGCCCCCATCCGGGGCCACGCCGAAGATCCGCTCGATAAAATCCATGTCTATCTCCTCCTGGAATGAGTTCACTGAGCCGCATGTTTTTCATCAGTGGCCACCTAGGCCTTGCCGGCCCCGAGCAGCACGACGCCGTCGGTATTGAGAGCGACGTTGAGCGCAGCGACATCATCGTTCACTATCGCGTCCAACTTTTTGATCTCTCCGCGGACCTTCGACAAGATCTCATCCGCGACTTGCCGGGCTTGCATTGTCGGCGCCGCATCGGCGATGGCGACTACATTGACGAGGTCGATGAGCGAACCGAGCAAGCCGGCCGAGTTGCGGACGTCTTGCGGTGTCTCGCGCCTGAAATCGATCAGCGCTCCTTCGATTGCCTCAAGCCGACCGACCAATGCTTGCGCACGCTCGCTAAGCGATTTTTCACTACCGACCAGCCGCTTCTGGACATCCGCGAGCTGCCGCTTCAGGAGCCGCATGCGATTGACCGCTTGGTTAAGAGCCGAGAGCATGCCGAACAGCTCCTGTAAGAGCGCGAACTGCTCGGCAAAATCCTCGTCGGTTGTAGCTATTCGCGGATCCTTAACGACGGTGAAGCCGACCGTCTGTCTCTCGTCGCCGACTTGAAGCTCAACCCTGAAGTCGCCGGGAACCACCGCCGGGCCGCTCGGGTCTTCCCCCTCCGGCGCTAGAGGCTTGTACTTCCAGGTCCCCAGGGAGTGGTCGAGTTTGGCCGGTCCCGGATACCTGAGATCCCAGACGAACCGGTGGAGCCCGGCCCTTGTGCCGGGTTTTTTGTCGAAGGGCGCGTGCTTTTCGTCGCTCGAGAAGGAGACGATGGTCTCGCCCGCAGCGTCCAGGAAGGTGAGCTTTACCGGACCCTCTGTATCATTGGGCAGCCAATAATAGAGGATCGCCCCGTCCGGCGGATTCTCGCCGCAGTCGAGATAGCGGCGAGCGCTTCGTCCGTCCTCCAACTCAACCACCTCCGTGCCGCCGCCTATGCCCCAATGAAGGCCGTAGCTCATACCGACCTTCGAGAAACCCTGCCCAACGATCCAGTTAAGCTTAGTCCGGACTGTCGGGCGCGGGCTCACCAGCTTTACGTCCTTCTGATCCGAGGCCAGTTCGCGCAACGGCGTCACGTCATCCAGGATCCAGAAGGACCGGCCATGCGTGCCGGCGACGAGATCGCTTCCCTTGATCTTGAGATCGTAAACCGGGACCACGGGCAAGCCGCCGGCCATGCGCGACCAGTGCGCTCCGTCGTCGAGACTGAAGAAGACCCCTGTCTCGGTGCCGGCGAAGAGCAGGCCTGGCCGCACCGGGTCGGCCCGCAGCACACGCGTGATCTCGCCCTTCGGGAAGTCACCGACGATCGACTCCCAGCTCTTGCCGCTGTCCTTCGTGCGGAACAGATAGGGTTGATAGTCGGCGAGCTTGTAGCGCGTAGCCGCAAGATAAACAGTGTCAGCGTCATGCGGCGAGATCTCGACGCACCCAATATAGGCGAGCTCGGACATGGCTTTCGGCGTGACGTTGCTCCACTCGGCCCCGCCATTGCGTGTCACATGAACGAGGCCGTCGTCGGTGGACGCCCAGATCTCGCCCTTGCGGTGCCGGGATTCCACGACCGAGGCGCACGTTGCATGGACCTCCGCGCCCAGGTTTTCGCGGGTCAGAACGCCGCCGGAGTAGTCCTGCCTAGCGGGGTCGTTGAGACTGAGATCGGGCGAGATCGCAGTCCAGCTCGATCCTTCGTCACGGCTGCGGAAGACGTGGTTACCGCCGGCATAAAGCGTCTTTGCATCATGGGGCGAGAAGGTGAGCGGGAAGGTCCATGCAAAACGATAGCGCATGTTCTTCGGCGCGATACCGGTCGTCTTCTCCGGCCAGACATTCACAAGGCGGATCTGCCGCGTACGGTGGTCGTAGCGTTGCAGAGGCCCCGCCCCGTCCGGGCTCGAGCCGATTGCGCCGCAATAGACTATGTCGGGATCCTCGGGATTGACGACTATGAAGCCGCTCTCGCCCGTGCCCGGATAGGTGCAGTCGCCCAGGCCGATTATACCCCATTCGGTAGCGCTGGGGACCGAGATCGAGATGTTATCCTGCTGGGTGGCGTAGACCCGATAGGGGTGCCGGTCGTCAACATCGATGCGATAGAATTGTGCTGTATTCTGATTGTAGATCGAGGACCAAGTCCTGCCGCCATTGAAGGTGACGCAGGCACCGCCATCGTTTCCTTCGATCATACGTTTGGGATTGAGCGGGTCGATCCAGAGATCGTGGTTGTCGCCGTGAGGCGTAGTCACTTCGGTGAAGTTCTCTCCACCATCGGTCGATTTCCACATCTGGAAGTTGGTCACGTAGACGGTATCGGCGTGACCCGTATCGGCGAAGACATGGGTGTAATACCAGGGGCGATGCATCAGGTCGCGGTTCTGAGACACGCGGAACCAATGATCGCCGTAATCATCGGTTCTATAAAGCCCGACCTTGTCGTCCTCCGCCTCTATGAGGGCGTAGACGCGCCCCCGCTGCGCCTGCGAGACGGAAACACCAATCTTGCCTAGGACTCCAGCCGGCAAGCCGTTTCGGCCGGACAGCTCCTCCCAAGTGTCGCCGCCGTCGAGTGACCGAAAAATTCCGCTCCCCGGCCCGCCGCTGTTCAGGTGCCAGAAGCTCCGCCGCGCCTGCCAGGTCGTGGCGAAAAGGATGCGCGCATTGTTGGGGTCCATCGAGATGTCAACGGCCCCGGCGTCGGGATTGCGGTAGAGGATCTTCTCCCAAGTCTTGCCGCCGTCCTTGGAACGGAACACGCCGCGGTCCTCGTTGGGCCCGAACGCATCGCCGAGCGCCGCAACATAGACGATGTCTGGGTCGTGCGGATGAATGCAGATCTTGCCGATATGGCGGGTTTCTTTCAGTCCCAGATGGATCCAACTGCGACCGCCATCGGTCGACCGGTATACGCCGTCGCCGTAAGAGACGTCGACGCGGATCGTCGCCTCTCCCATGCCAGCATAGATGACGTTCGAGTCGGAGCGGGCGACCGCGAGCGCGCCGACGGTGGCGCTCTTGAAGTAGCCGTCGGATACGCAGCGCCAATAAACGCCGCCGTCAATCGTCTTCCACACGCCGCCCGCGCAGGCGCCGAAGTAAAACACCATCGGTTCGTTGGGATCGCCGGCGACCGCCACAACGCGACCGCCTCTGGCGGGTCCGATGCAGCGCCATTTGAGGGCCTCAAGGGCCTTTGGGTCATTCACATGAACCTGTGTCGACATACACTACTTACCTACAAACCGGTGAGGTGAAACTCTGGTAAAACTTCTACGCGTTTTGATCGTTTTGGATGGCTGGGCACAGGGGCGGTGCTGATGTGGACCCCGAGCGCCACGGCAATTTTTTCCTGTCTTGTCTGTAGGCCCTTTGAGGAATCGCTCCGGCCCTGGGGCCGGTGCGCCCGCGATTTGCGATGCACTCTATAATTTCTAGAGCCGCATTGGAATCCGCGTCCTCTAGCAGCCAAATGCGCTCGATACGAAAGTGAATCCACACATTCTATGAGCGTACGGATCGCGCCCTAGGGCAATCTTGATTGCTGGCACTTGGAAAGTTCACATTTCCTTTCTAAATTCCCTTCGGAGTGAGCCTCTTTTCCTATTGCTTGTATCGTTCATACCGAGTGTTACTGCGCACCAGGATGAGTTATCTGGTGGGGACGATGGCAGTTTTCTCGGCGATTGACATATACAGTTTGACCCGAAGTTGGCCATCACACCGTAAGCGCTCATTTCCATGCGCGTTGACGTGCGCCATGTGACGTGGATCGCTGTCAGACGGCTTTATCGGATCAAGCCGCGGCGGTTTTGGCGAAGGTGAAGGGCAGCAGGTCGGCGATGTCGGCGTCTGTGGCGCGCTGCGGCAATTCGCTGAGGACGTGGCGCAAGTAGGCAAGGGCTCGACGCCACAGGCGCGGCAGGTCAACATCAAGCTGTATATGACGGCGCTAGCCCTGGCTCCGTCCACACTGTCGCTGAACACGCAACTCTTTCTTCCAATGGAAAAAATCCTGATGTCGCGCTCAAGCAGGTTGTTGTCGATCGGCATCCTGCCGTCTTCGGGGCGATCGATGTGCTTTTCGCTTTTCGGCGCAAAACGATGGAGCCGCGCCAGTACCAGTTCTTCCTCCAGCTTGACCACGCGTTCCGTGAGCTGACGGCCGCCTGCAGCGCCGCAATGCGCGCCATCAACTCCTCAACAGTGGGTTCGCCGGGTCTGATCATCAGATTCTTGAATCTGAACCGTTTCGCCCCGTCAACCGCAGACGGTGAGAGCTGTCAGCCGGCGATCTGGTATTGCCGAACCGGATGGCGGACCATCGCGCCGATATCAATGCCGTCGAGGATCCAGTGCAATTGCTCGGTCGTCAGCGTCACCATCGCCGTCTCCCGGCGTGGCCATCGGAACCTGTCTTCCGTCAATCGCTTCAGGACCATCATAAAACCGGACCGATCGAAGAACAGGAGCTTCATCCGGTCGCGGCGGCGATTGCAAAACGCAAAGACCGCAGGCGCAAATGGGTCAAGCTCCATCACCTCCTGCACCAGGACCGCAAGGCTGTTGATGCCGGACCGAAAGTCGATGGGCTCGCGGTGCAGGTGGCGGCAAAGCAACGGCGTCTTTGGCCGTCTTTATCCATTTCCGAAGAAGGTTGGCATTGATCCCATGTTCAAGCGCAAGCCGCGATACCGACACGCCAGGCTCCAGGCAGGCCGCAGCGAGCCGCTCTTTCGACGCCGGGTCATACCGCCGGCGGCCGTTGCGCAAAATCCGCCTTACCAGCAGTTTCTGTTCAGCATCCTCAATCACTTGGTGTCCACCTCCGTTAAGTGGACACCTTCATCCCAAAACACGCTCAATGGAAAAAGGTGCGGAGAAATTCGCGCTTACATCACTTACATCACACCAATACGATGTGGTCGTTAATACAGAGGTCCGTCCCGGCGGAGGGGCGCATAGGGCCCAGGAAAAAGGGCGCGAGAGCATAAGATAGCCCGCCGCCGCCCGTGCAGTGGCGAAAACGAGTTAGTCGGGTAGCGCGAAGCGAGGGTCGAGCATGTCACGCAGGCCATCACCAATCAGATTGACTGCCAATACTACAGCCATGATTACCAAGCTTGGATACAATATTAAATAAGGTGCGATCAGAGCAAACGACCGCCCTTCGGCGACAATATTGCCCCAACTCGGGTTTTCAGGCGGAACCCCGATGCCCACAAAGCTCAGATAGGCTTCGTAAAGAATGGCCAGGCCACAGATATATGTCGCCTGCACGGCGATTGGGGCCAGTGCGTTCGGCAAGATATACTTGAAGAGTAGCCGCAAAGGACTAGCGCCGTAGGACCGAGCCGCCTCTATGAAGACCTGTTCCCGGAGCGTCAGCGTTAAGCTTCTAACCAACCTTGCAACACCGGGCACTTCCGGTATCGCCAGAGCCACGATTACAGTCAACACCCCGCCACCGAAGATCGTTGCCAAGGCAATGGCGAGCAGGATTCCCGGTATCGCCATGATGCCGTCCATCACCCTCATCAAGATATTGTCTGATGCCTGTCCGGCGCCTGCCACAAGACCAAAGATTGTTCCGGCTGTTGTCGCCAGAACCGCAGTGGCCAGTCCAATTGCGAGCGAGACCCGCCCGCCGTAAAGCACACGCGTGAAAATGTCTCGCCCGAACATGTCAGTCCCCAGAAAATGGGCGCCACTGGGTGGAGTCAGTCTCAACTCCGGGCTTATAGACAAGGGATTAAGATTGGCTATCCCCGGACCCAGATACGACACGAGCACAATCAAAAGCATGAAAATCAAGGCGACACGCACCGACGCCGGCAGGCGCGTCATATGTGGCCACAACAGGGAAAACGTCATCGGCCTAACTCCTCAAGTATATTTAATTCTCGGGTCCATTAAGGG
Organism: Mesorhizobium sp. M0208; assembly: GCF_040322015.1. Classification (NCBI taxonomy): domain Bacteria; kingdom Pseudomonadati; phylum Pseudomonadota; class Alphaproteobacteria; order Hyphomicrobiales; family Phyllobacteriaceae; genus Mesorhizobium; species Mesorhizobium sp. M0208. The sequence goes on from NZ_JAMYSP010000067.1 coordinate 10,884, forward strand.
GTACGACAGGTCCACCAGCAGATTTACCATGACGTACACACTCGCACTTATCAGTAGGACCCCCTGAATGACCGGAACATCCCGGTGCTGGATGGCTTCCACGAGGAGGCTGCCGACCCCGGGGATTGCGAAGACGGTCTCTGTTATTACCACACCACCAAGCATACCCGCGAACGACATTCCAACTACCGTGACCAGAGGTACGGCGATCAGCTTAAGGCAGTGTCGAACGAGGATCGTGAACTCGTCGAGCCCTTTCGCTCGCGCGACACGGATAAAGTCCTGATTCAGCACTTCGATCGCGCTCGCTCTTGTGATTCGAGTGATGAGTGCCGTTTGCGCAAATCCCAACATGGTTGCGGGCAGAAGCACATGCCGCAAGACTTCCGTCACACCGCTGTCGAATCCAGGGAACCCGGAGACTGGCATTGACCCAAAGTACACACCGAACGTGAATATCAGCACGTACCCAATCAGAAAGGGAGGTATGGCTGTCCCCGCAACTCCGAAAAGTGATACTAGGCGATCAGCGATGCCCCCTCTGTTCTGTGCTGCCAACAATCCCAACGGCAGCGAGACGGTTATTTGAACCACAGTGGCTGCGGTTGCGAGAAGAATCGTCGGTTCTACCCGCGACAGAATGAGATTGAATACTGGCTGTCTGGAAAAGATCGAGTTTCCCAGATTCCCCTGCACGACATTCGCCAACCAATGAAAATACTGGACGGCCAGCGGATCACCGAGATGAAGGCTCTCCCGAATAGCGGCGATCTGGGCGGGCGTCGCGTAGTCGCCCGCCAGCACAGCCGCCGCATCTCCAGGGCTCAGATACGTCAGACCGAAAACTATGGCGGTCACGATCCCCACCACCGGAATGACGGAAAGCACCCTAGAAATGAAATACCTGATCATACTTACCTCACCACCGGAGACGCGCTGCGCTACTGGCCCTTCCGCCGGATATTCCAGAAATAGTTATAAGGTGCCTCCGGATTGAACCCTTCGAGGTCGGCGCCATAGACAGTCGGAACGCCGTACTCTCCCGTCATGACAAAGGGAAAATAGGCTGATGCGCGGGCTTGGAGGTCAAAACTAATTTTCTCTTTCTCGTTCTCGTCGACCGCGCTCGCAAAGGCACTTCTCAGTTTCTCGAGTTTATCGTCGCACGGCCAACCAAACCAAGCCTTGTCGCAGTTCGCAGCCAGCATCAGATGGGTGATAGGGGAACTGGCAGGTCCCACCTCCATGTAGGTAGGGAACAGGTTCCACCCGCCCTCCGAAGCAGGAGCTTTAGACGTGCGGCGCGACGTCAAAGTAGCCCAGTCCATTGCTTGAAGATCTACTTGGACGCCAATCTTTCTTAACTGCTGTGCTAAGTACAGCGACCTCGCGTGGGCCTCCGCCCAATCGGTTAGATCGAAGATCACAATCGGCTTTCCATCGTAACCGGCTTCTTTGAAGAGCTCCTTTGCCTTGTCAAAGTCCGCGGCCCCCCGGTGGCCGCTATAGGCGGACTCGTCGCCGTACTTCCCCTCGCAAGTGAGATAAGCATAGCAGGGATGCCAGAATTGCGGGTCACCCACAGAAATCTGCATGACCTCCTTTTGGTCGATCAGGTAGGTGAGAGCTTCAGTCGCCTTGATGTTGTTGAATGGTGGCACCTCGTGATTCACCACGAAGAGGCTCTGCACGAAAAATCCTTTCGAGACCACAAGCTTCGGGTCGTTTCGCAGAGCCAACGCATTATCAATCGGAGGAGATAACCAGATATCTTGTTTGCCGGTCAGCATCGCCGCCATCGCGGTGTTTGGGTCTGGTATGTAAGACATCTCGATCTTGTCGAAAGTTGCCTCTTTTTTGCCCCAATAGAAGCTTGGCGGGTCATTCCGCGGAGTGTAGAAGGAGTTCTTGGTGTAAACCGGCGTTTGGCCTGGCTTCCAGGTCGAGTAATCGAACTTATAAGGACCAGAACCGGTTGTATCGGTGAGCTGTTCGGTGGGCGGAAGGGAGGCAACCCGCTTGGGCATAATGAAAGGGACGTTCCCCTCAGTACTGGCAAGCGCCGAGGGAACGTCGAACGGCTCATTGAGCTCGATCCGAAACGTCAGATCGTCAACCTTAACCATCTCCTTGGTCCTGGATCCAAGGAGTCCACCAACCACATCCCGAGACTCCCAGCGCTTCAGTGACTGGATAACGTCGTCAGTGGTGATTGGAGCTCCGTCGGAGAATTTCAGGCCCTTGCGAAGCGTGACTGTGTAAGTCTTGTTGTCCGAGTTCACATCAACTTTGTCGGCCATTTGGGGACGCGGTGTGCCGCTGCTGTCGAACTCGAACAATTTATCGTAAATGAGATATCCGTGCATCTGTGTATCCCCCGATGTTGTTACAATGGGGTCAACAATTTTCAGGGCGCTTCCCTCTATTACGCGCAGCGTGTCCGCATTCGCCGTACCGACCGATAAAACACCGATAACGGCAGGTGTTACTAACCGACGCACTGCGGTTGTTCTTGACATCCATGTAATAAGTTTGATCTTCATTTTTGTTCCCTCTAGTTGTTAAAAGAGCAATAGGCTGTAGTGCCCATTAGGTTTTCCTGCTCCCATTCCCCGCCCCAAATCATGACTGCGTGGCCAGGCGAGACTTCACGATACTGGCGCACAGGTGGGACGTAGTCCGCAGGCCGGACGGGACACTTGATTTCGCCATTTGAGACCGAGCGTTTCTGCAGGCGCCGTGCCGGATCTGCGATCGGAACTGCCGCGAGCAGCCGTTTGGTATACGGATGCTGCGGATTCTGAAAAATCGCCTCGCGCGGGCCGATCTCAACGATCTCGCCGAGATACATCACAGCCACGCGGTGGCTAACGCGTTCGACCACTGCCATGTCGTGCGAAATGAATAGATAGGCAAGGCCCATACGGGCCTGGAGATCCAGCATAAGGTTGACGACTTGCGCCTTCACAGAAACATCGAGTGCCGAGACGGCTTCGTCCGCCACGATGAGCCGCGGCTCAAGTGCAAGCGCACGCGCAATACAGATGCGCTGGCGCTGGCCACCCGAAAACTCATGCGGAAAGCGGTTGACTATGTCAGGCGAAAGACCCACCCGCTGCAGGAGGTCGGCGACCTTATCGCGTGCTTCCGAACGGCTGGCGAGTTTGTTGATCAGCAGCGGTTCGATGATCGCTGTTCCGACATCCATGCGCGGATTGAGCGATGCGAACGGGTCCTGGAAGATCATCTGAATGCGATTTCGCTGCTTGCGCAACTCGGATTGACCAAGTTTTACAAGGTCAACACCATCGAGCAAAATCGACCCCGAGAGGGGCTCAGTCAACCGCATTACCGTCCGGCCTGTCGTCGATTTGCCACAGCCTGATTCGCCGACCAGTGCCAAGGTTTCGCCGCTCTTGACGCTGAAGGAGACATTCTCGACCGCGTAGACCCGGCCTTTGACCGAAGAAAACATGCCCGACCGGATTTCGAAGCGCTTCGTCAAGCCCGCAATCTCCAGCACCGGGCGCTCCGCCTCCTTGACGGTATCCGGCACCTCGGCCGGCACGTCGGATTGGCCAGTTGTCCGGTCGACGATCGGGAAGCGTATCGGCCGCCTTCGCCCCTTCATCGAACCGAGCTTTGGAACGGCCGAAAGCAGCGATCGCGTGTAGGGGTGTTCGGGGCGATTGAAGATGTCCTCGGTCGGCGCAGTCTCGACCATCTGGCCGTTATACATGACTGCCGTGCGGTCGGCGATCTCGGCGACGACGCCCATGTCGTGCGTGATGAAGAGGACGGACATGCCCTCGTCCTCTTGCAACTCCTTGATCAGCTCCAGGATCTGCGCCTGGATCGTCACGTCGAGCGCCGTCGTCGGCTCGTCGGCAATCAGCAGCTTTGGCTTACCGGCCAAAGCCATCGCGATCATGACGCGTTGGCGCATGCCCCCCGAGAAGTGGTGTGGATATTCGTGGAAGCGCGACTTCGCCGCCGGGATTTGTACCTTCTCCAACAGCCGAATCGTTTCCAACTCAGCCTCGGATCGCGACAGGCTGCGGTGCAGAATCAGCGATTCAGCTATTTGGAACCCGATTGTGAGCACCGGGTTCAGCGAGGTCATCGGCTCCTGAAAAATCATGGCAATGTCGTTGCCGCGGATACGACGCATTTCTGATTGCGAGAGCGTGAGCAACTCCTGCCCGTCAAGCTGGATCGACCCTTCGACCTTGCTCGAAGCTGGCGAGTTGAGCCGCATGATCGAGAGCGCCGTTACGCTCTTTCCAGAGCCGGATTCGCCGACGATGGCGACTGTCTCTCTCTCGCCGATCTCAAACGATATGCCGTCCACGACGGGGGCCCAGTGCCCCCCGACACGGAACGAGGTCACCAACCGCGAAACAGAAAGGACCTTATGGGCCATCCTGTGCGTGCGCTCCTCTAGGAGACTTGATTCAGGTTCGCACAAATCTACTATATCGGAACCCACGGAACTACCTCAAGACTTAGGGCCAATTCCTCGCTAAATCCGCAAATTAGTTCTTTTTTCTACTGTTCGCGTCACAGGGTTCGATAGACTTTCCTCGCGTTTTCCCGAAATAGCAGCGCCTTGTTTTCCTCGGATATTCGAGCCTTGAAGGCATAGCGCGGATCATCGAAGTCCCAGTGAGGATAATCGCTCGCAAAAATCAGCCTATCCCAGCCGATTTGATCAAACAGATAGTTGAGCTCCTCGGGATTGTCCGGCTCCTCCACCGGCTGTGTGGAAAAGTAGAAATTCTGGCGTAGATAGTGGGAAGGCGGATGTTTTAAGCTAGCCACTTCCGAACCCATGCGACGCCACAACATGTCCAGCCGGTGCCCAAGTTCAATCGACCAGACACAGCCGCACTCGATGATGATCACCTTGAGAGAGGGCAACTGATCGAATACGCCATCCAGAATGAGACTCATAACTTGTGACTGGGCAGCGAAGGTCAGGTCCAAATGATCCTCATTGTAGTATGATGGCCAGCCGCTGGCGGTCCGCGCGCCGCTTTCGCCGCCAATGTGCATGCCAATTGGAAAGCCATGATGAGCCGCGGCTTCCAGGATGGGCCTGTAGCGTCGATGCCCTAATAGCTCGGTTGTGCCGGTGGGTATGTGCACCTGGACAAATCGCGCATCCAGTGCCCGCTTTTCGATTTCTGCGACCGAGGAAACGACATCGTCCGGGACAACCAGAACGGACGCTCTCAGCCGATCCTCAGACTCGACGAACTCGGCGATCTGCCAATCGTTCATCGCCGTGCACAACACATTGTTGAGATCTAGATTGCGACCGAGCTGCGCCCCAAAAGGTTCGAGCACTCCGAAGACGACATTGTGGGGATCGAGGTGCTGCTTCCTCATGAAGGCCAGGTCCGATCCGGGTCCGCCCCCACCCGGCGGCCAGGCATCGCGGCGTTGTCCCCTTGGATTGTACCGGGGATAGGTTTGGCTGTCAGCAAACACGCTGAACCCCAACTCGCCATACTGATCGAGATGATCGCGCCAACGCTTGGAAATATAGGGATGGAGGCTATACCGGTCTTTAAGAGCCGGGTGGATATCGCAATCGGCTATACCTGCCGAAGATGCAGCACGCACCGGCTGCTTCGGGCTGACTGTCGTATCGTTCATTTCACCGTCTCCATCAGCCGTGGGTAAGTTCGTAAGGGGTTTTCCTGCGCGATTTTCTGCCGAAGCCGCGCTGGAAAACCGGGTGGCATCGGATCATCTCCTTCGAACTGCCAATGCGGGTAATCGGACGAGAAGAGCAGCATGTCTTCGCTGCCGAGATGCTCTATCAGCTTCTCGACGTGCACCGGATCCTTCGATGTATCGAATGGCTGGATTGTAAACCGGACACGATCCCGGAATTCCGCCGCAGGAGAGCGCTTCACCCACGGAACCTCGCCGCGGATACCCCGCCAGACCTTCGCACTCCGCCAGATAAAACTGGGCACCCAACCGATGCCCGCCTCGATCATCACGAATGTGAGATCTGGAAACTTGGCAAATACGCCCTCCATGATCAGGCTCTGGAGCTGCGCCGCGAAAATGTGGGTTCCGCTGGCATAGTCCTGGAGGTAGGTCGACGGCCATTGCATAGCGCTACTGCCCGTAGGATAGCGATACATCGTCCCGGCATGGATACCGACAGGCAACCCATGCTTTTGGGCTGCTTCATAGATCGGCCAAAAATGGCTCCGGCCGAGAAGCATCTCGTTGCCGGCCAGCAGCAGGACCTGAACGAACCTTTTGTCGGAAGCACATCTGTGGATTTCCTCTGCAGCCCGATCGGGAAGCTGTGAGGCCACCACGATCGAACCGCGCAAACGTGGCTCAGCATCCAGCCACTCCCGAGCCAACCATTTGTTGGTCGCAGTGCATACCTCTGCTCCCATCAAACCGCTTGCCGCGACTTGACCGCCATAGAGCGGGTTACAGATTGCGATCTCGCAGTTGAATTTATCCAGCGCCTGTTCCCGACAGCGATCGAGGCTGACGCCTGGCTTTTCCCCATCTTTCCGCCAGTCCG
>NZ_JAMYSP010000068.1:0-16429 GCF_040322015.1 Mesorhizobium sp. M0208
GCCGAAGACGGAGCGCGCTCAGGCCAAGGCCAAGCGTATCGCCATCAACGGCGGCAACGGCAAGTCCTGATGGCTCGCAGCAGGACGACGCCCGCTTCTGCCCTGCCGGTTCCGGCGGGCAGAAGCGGGGAATGTCGATGACCCGTTCTCCCGACGCTCCGGTTCCGCCTGACCAGGCGCAGCAAGTCTTGCAGTGCCTGACGACCGAGCATTTCGTGCTGCAAAACGCTCGCGCCGCGACCATTCAGGAAGCGAACCAGCGAGCCAATCTGTTCCTGACGTCGGTCTCGAGCGCAACGATTGCCTTGTCCTTCGTCGCCCAGGTCACGGAGATGGGCAGGCCGTTCGTGTTGTTCAGCCTTATCTTGCTACCTTGCCTTTTCTTCATCGGCCTGGTCACCTTCGTGCGCGCTGTGCAGGTTGCCATCGAGGACATGGTGCATGCCCGCGGCATGGCCAGGATCCGCCACTATTTCGTCGAGCTGGCGCCGGTCCTGCAAAGATACCTTGTCAACTCCACGCATGACGACCTCTCGGCGGTGCTGGTCGACAAGGGCCTCCGCCCCTCGCCGCTGCAATATTTCATGACCACCGCTGGGATGGTGGGCACGATCAACGGCGCCATCGCCGGCGCCTTCACCGGCATCGTTGTTAAGTCCGCTTTCGGCGGAGGCATGTCGCCCGGCGTGATTTGCGGGCTGGCGGTCTTCGCGACATGCATTCTCGTCCTGCGGCGTTATCATAGTCGCGCCTGGGCCACGGCCGAAGAAAGCTTGCCAGCACGGTTCCCGGTCGACAATGACAGGAAAAGCTAGCGCCGACATATCCGGATGTCGAAAAATGGCAGGGCGCCGCCCTTGCGTCTTGCGCGCCAATTGACCATCCTCGCCAACATCATTTGCACCGCGGCCGGGGGGTTCGCACATGCCGACGCTTTATGCGCTGAAACCGGCCTTCCAGGCCAGGCTGCGGCCGCTTGCCGACGGCCTGGCCAAGGCCGGCGTCACCGCCAACCAGATCACACTGTTGGCCGCTGCCCTCTCGCTCGCTGCCGGCCTTGCGGTGGCAGCCCTTGCAGGCCGCCGCGCGGTCTTTCTGCTGATGCCGCTCGTGCTGTTTACGCGAATGGCGCTAAACGCCATTGACGGCATGCTCGCAAGGGAACATGGCCAGGCCTCGACGCTCGGCATGTATCTCAACGAGCTTTGTGATGTCGTCTCCGATCTCGCTTTGATCCTGGCCTTTACTGTCATTTTTCCTGCCTGGGGCGTCGTTGCATTCGCTATCGCGGCTATGATCGCGGAATTCGCCGGCGTGCTCGGCATCGCGGCCGGAGCTGGGCGCAACTATGCCGGCCCGTTCGGCAAAAGCGACCGGGCGCTGGCGCTTGGCATCCTCGCGGTGCTTATCGCGTCCGGCCTGTGGGTCCCGGCGCTCACGCCGCTCGTGTTTCCGGCCATGGCTACACTCTCGCTGGCGACCGCCATCAACCGGATACGCAGCGGCCTTAACGGGAGCGGTAGCTGAATTCCGGTCTCGCCAGGGAGAACAACATGCTTCACCAACAGACGGTTGCCGCCGTGGCTTCAGTCAATATCGAGCGGGTGGCGCAGGAGCGCAGCTTCAAGAGCCACGATGGCACAGAGATCTTCTATCGCTATTGGCCGGCGCTGTCGGAAAACCCCAAGGGCGCCATCCTGCTGTTCCACCGCGGCCACGAGCATGGCGGCCGTATGGCGCATCTGGTCGACGAGTTCCAGATGCCCGACCACGCCTTCTATGCCTGGGACGCGCGCGGCAATGGCCGCTCCGCCGGCGAACGCGGCTATGCGCCGTCATTTGCCGCGCTGGTGCGCGACATCGATTGTTTTGTGCGCGAGATCGACAGCGACGGCTTTGCCCGGCGCGACATCGCGCTGATCGCGCAATCCTTCGCCGCCGTGCTTGCCGCCGCCTGGGTGCACGATTACGCGCCCGACATTCGCGCCCTGGTGCTGGCCTCGCCAGCCTTCTCGGTCAAGCTCTACGTGCCCCTCGCCAAGCAAGGCATCGCGTTGTGGCAGAAGCTGAAGGGCCGCTTCTTCGTGAATTCCTACGTCAAGGCGAAATTCCTGACGCATGACCCCGAGCGTATCGCCTCCTTCGACGCCGACCCGCTGATCACCCGGCCGATCGCCTCCAACATCCTGGTCGAGCTCTACGACCATGCTGCGCGCATCGTCGCCGACGGACGCGCCATCACGGTGCCGACACAGCTTCTGATCTCCGGCAGTGACTGGGTGGTGCGGCATGAACCGCAGCACGAGTTTTTCGTCAATCTGGCGAGCCCGGCCAAGGAGCGGCATGTTTTGGCCGGCTTCTTCCACGACACGCTGGGCGAGCGCGACCGCCACAAGGCACTCGACCTGATCAGGCCTTTCCTTGAAAAGCAATTCGCGGCGCCGGAAAAGCCGGTCGACCTGACCGAGGCCGACCGCGCCGGCTACACGCGCGACGAGGCCGACCGGCTTGCCTCGCCGCTGCCGCTGCTGTCGCTAAGGGGCCTCTACTGGGCAATGAGCCGCGCTTCGATCCGCATGGGCGCCTGGCTGTCGTCCGGTATGAAGACGGGGATTGCCACCGGCTTCGATTCGGGCTCGACGCTCGACTATGTCTACGAGAACGAGGCGCGGGGCATCAGCCCCATCGGCCGCATGATCGACCGCACCTTTCTCGATGCCATCGGCTGGCGCGGCATCCGCCAGCGCAAGCTGCATCTGGAAGAACTGATCGGCAGCGCCGCCGCCTCGTTCAAGGCCGCCGGCCGGCCGGTCCATATCGTCGATATCGCCGCCGGCCATGGCCGCTACGTGCTCGATGCCGTGCAGAAATGCGCCGAGCCGCCGGCAAGCGTACGGCTGCAGGATTTCTCCGAGCTCAACGTCTCGCTCGGCCGCAAGCTGATCGCCGAGCGCCAGCTGCCGGCGAGCGTCACTTTCCATCAAGGTGACGCCTTCGACGCCACGATGCTGGCCGGGCTCGACCCGGCGCCGGATCTCGCCATCGTCTCGGGGCTCTACGAATTGTTTGCCGACAATGCCGTGATCGCCCGCTCGCTCGGTGGACTGGCCAGCGCCATGCAGCCGGGAAGCCTGCTCGTCTATACCAACCAGCCCTGGCATCCGCAGCTCGAGATGATCGCGCGCAGCCTGACCTCGCATCGCGGCGGCCAGTCCTGGGTGATGCGCCGCTGCACGCAGGCCGAGATGGACCAGCTGGTGGCGGCCGCCGGCTTTGAGAAGCTCGACCAGCGCATCGACCAGTGGGGCATCTTCACCGTTTCGGTCGCGCGGCGCGTCTGAACATGGACTTGCCTGCCTCTGCCTTACCTCGCGATGCCCTTCCGGCCTTGCCGCGCGAGCCGTATCCCGGGATCGTCCTGCGCGCCGCATTGTGGCTGGCATTTCTGGCGCCGTTCTTCTACGCCACCTACGGCTTCGCCAATTGGCTGGCGTCGCGGCGCGACGATGTCGGCAGCATCGTCTACGGCTGGGAGCATGGCATCCCGTTCCTTGCCTGGACGATCGTGCCCTACTGGTCGATCAACCTGTTCTATGGCTTGTCGTTGCTGTTGAACAATTCGAAGAGCGGCGTCGACCGCCTTGCCGGCCGCTATCTGACGGCGCAGCTCGTCGCCGTCGCCTGCTTCATCCTGTTCCCGCTGACTGCGACCTTCGTGCGCCCGCAGACGAGCGGCCTGCCCGGCTTCATGTTCGCCGTGCTCGGCGGCTTCGACAAACCCTTCAACCAGGCGCCGTCGCTGCATATCGCGCTGCTGGTCATCATCTGGGACCATTGGCGTTACAGATTGACCGGCATCGCCGGCTTCGCTTGGCATGTCTGGTGTTTCCTGATCGGCGCCTCGGTGCTGACGACGTGGCAGCACCATTTCATCGACATTCCGACCGGCGCGCTGCTCGGCCTTTTCGCCCTGTGGCTGTTTCCGCGCGACAGCGAGCTGCCGTTCACCGGCTTCCGCCTGAGCGCTGACCCGAAGGCACGGCGGTTGGCGCTGTTCTATGCGCTCGGCGCAAGCCTTGCACTGGCCGGCGCCGCTGCCGGCGCGTTGGTCTCGGCGCTGTGGCTCATCCTGTTGTGGCCGGCACTGGCGCTGGCCATAGTCGCTTTCGCCTATGCCGGCGCCGGCGCCAAAGTGTTCCAGAAAACAGCCGATGGCCGCGTGTCGCTGGCCAGCCGTCTACTGCTTTGGCCCTACCGCCTTGGCGCCAAGGCCAATGTGTGGGCGTGGACGCGAAAGCTTCCGGCGCATATCGTCATTGCCGACGGTGTTTCCCTTGGCCGTTTTCCGACCGCCGCCGAAGCCGACCCTTTCGGCACGGTGATCGACCTTGCCGGCGAACTGGAAAGGCCGCGTGGCGCCTCGATCCGGTGGGTGAGCCTGCCCATGGTCGACCTTTTGCCGCCGTCTCGCGAGGCGCGTGCGCAAGCGGTGGCGGCGATCGAGGCGGCGCAGAAGCAGGGCGCGGTGCTGGTCTGCTGTGCGCTCGGCTTCCAACGCAGCGCCGCCGTGGTCGCCGAATGGCTGGTCGCCAGCGGCCGGGCCGCCACGCCCGATCAGGCGCGAGGCAAGCTCGCCGCCGCGGGCCGGCCGGTGCATCTTTGCACGGACGCACCGGCATGACCGCCTATCGTGACAGGGCCGAAGCGTTCGCTGCCGGGCTGATGGTGCAGGTGGCATGGCCGCTGCTGCTGATTGCTGCTGCCTTCCTGGCGGCGCCGGTCATCGGCCTGGCGGCTGCGCCGCAAACATCGTCGCTGTCCGCGGTAGCCTGGCTGATCGCCGCCGCAAGTGCCATAGCCACAATCATTCTCTCGGCCCTGCTTTTGTTCGACGCGCTGCTGTTTCGGTTGATGGCCAGCCACGCCAGCGAGGCAGGCGGCGGCGCGGCGATCGACGACGTGCTGGCGCGCATGCGGCTGAAGTCCACTGCCGGCGGCCGCTCACTCGAGCAGCGGATGGCCGGCACGCGCCGCCTGCTCGCCAAGCAGCGTATCGCGTTCGGCCTGTTCGCGGCGGCCTCGGTCGTCGCGGCATTCTTTTGAGCCCGTCCATGACAAAGCTTCGCGTCAGCACCTATACCCTGCTGCAGACGGTGACCTCGGTCGGCCTGTCGGCGCTGGCCTGGGCGGTCACCGGCGTGCGGCCGATCTGGAACGGCAGCCAGCCATCGGACCGGCAGCGCATCTACTTCGCCAACCATGCCAGCCACGGCGATTTCATCCTGCTGTCGGCCTGCCTCAGCGAGAAGGAACGCGCCCGTACCCATGCGGTGGCGGCCGCCGATTATTGGGGCAAGACGCGGCTGCGCCGGTTCATCGCCGAGGACATGCTGTCTTCCGTGCTGATCCACCGGCAGTGGACGGATGAAACGCAGCACCCGATCTCGATCATGCTGTCGGTGCTCGACCAGGGCCATTCGCTGATCCTGTTTCCCGAAGGCACGCGCAACATGACCGACGAACCGCTCCTGCCGTTTCGCTCCGGCCTCTACAATCTGTCGATGGCGCGACCCGATGTCGAGCTCATCCCGTGCTGGATCGAGAACATGTCGCGGGTGCTGCCCAAGGGGCAATTCGTGCCGGTGCCGCTGCTCTGCCGCGTCGTCTTCGGCGCGCCGATCGCCATTCAACCTGGTGAGGAACGCCGCGCCTTTCTCGACCGCGCCCGCGAAACGCTGCTGGCGCTGAACCCCCGGCCGGAGCGAGACGATTGAGGATCAAGGCAAAATGCTGCCGATGATGCACGAAACCCTCATTCTGATTGTCGGCCTGCTGGCGGTGCTGATCAGCGCCAGCGTCGTCGCCGGCGTTTTGTCGTGGCGCGCGCCGAAGCCGTTGTCGCCGACGCTGGTCAACCTCACCCAGCGCATCAATGCCTGGTGGGTGATGGTGGTGGCGATCACCGTTGCCTTCTTCTTCGGCCGCCCCGGCATGACCATCCTGTTCGCGCTGATTTCGTTCGCCGCGTTGCGCGAATTCGTGACGCTGACGCACAGCCGCCGCAGCGACCACTGGGTGCTGCTCGGCATGTTCGGCATCGTCATCCCGTTCCAGTACTGGCTGGTGTGGACCGCCTGGTATGGCCTGTTCACCATCTTCATCCCGGTCTACTGCTTCCTGCTGATGCCGGCGATCACCGCGCTGCACGGCGACACCGAGCGCTTTCTCGAGCGCGTCTCGGCGCAGCAATGGGCGGTCATGATTTCGGTCTACTGCGTCAGCCACGTGCCGGCGCTGCTGACGCTCGATGTGCCTGGCTTCGAAGGCCGCAACCTGTTGCTGATCGCTTTCCTGATCATCACCGTGCAAGGCAGCGACGTGCTGCAATATATCTTCGGCAAGCTGTTCGGCCGGCATCTCCTGGCGCCGACGGTCTCGCCGTCGAAGACTTGGGAGGGGCTGGTCGGCGGGCTGGCGGCATCGAGCCTGCTCGGCGTGCTGCTGTCGTTTCTGACGCCGTTTTCGCCGCTGCAGGCAGCCGGCGTCGCCTTCATCGCCTGCCTGATGGGCTTCCTCGGCGGGCTGGTCGCCTCCGCCATCAAGCGCGATCAGGGCGTCAAGGACTGGGGCCATCTGATCGAAGGCCATGGCGGCATGATGGACCGTGCTGACAGCCTGGTCTTCGCCGCCCCGGTCTTCTTCCATACGGTGCGCTATTTCTGGACTGTATGAAGGTTGGCGCCGTTTGCCGGGGCGGACGGTTCAGCGCGACCTTGCGAGGATAACCTGATCCGTTTGGTTATTACCACTTTCGCGAAAGCGGTAATAACCCGACCTGCCGCCGTCGTCGGCCGCGTTCATTTTGCCGCGGCGAGCGGCTCTTTCTTGCGCGCCGGCGTCAAGCGGCGCATGCGGCGTTTGGCGGTAGCCTTCAGCGCCACCGGCGGAGCGCTGGACAACGCGCCGAGCACCGCGCCGACCATGCCGTGTGCGACGAAATCGGCATTGATCTCGTTGGCCAATCTGGCGTCTGCCTCCTGGTTGTCGCTGTCGGGTTCCGACCACAACACGATACCCACCCGCAACCTTGGTTTGGCGCGTTTCAGCCGACGGACCAGGAACCGGCCGTGCTTGACGGAATCGCGGTTCAAAAATCCGACGACGACGGTATCGACGGCGTCGAGTTCAAGGCGGCGAATGCTTCCCGGTTCCAGATCGGCGAAGCTCGCCCTCAACACCGTAGCGCCCTGGACTTCGAGCACCTGCGCCAGCATGGCGGCAGCGGCGTCGTCGAGTTCGCCGCGCCCTCCGGCGCACAGCACCGACATGCCCGTGCCATCCGGCAGTTCGGTGTCGTCCTCGTCCTCCCCCTGAATCTGCTTGTCCTCGCGTACACCATTGTCCTCGGCCGCGGCCGTATCGTCCGCTTCCGCCTCCTCCTGCGCGCTGTCGTCGAGGTTCGCCACCATCGTCAGCGCGCTGCCGGCGACCTGCTGTCTTTGCTCATCGCTCAACACACCACGCACACGGTCCTGCTCGCCGAGCAGAAGTGCGGGAATCGCGACCTTGTCGTAGAACTCGACTAGATAGTTTTCCTCCAGCATCTCCTCGGCATGGTCTGTCGCTTCCTCGGGATCGCCGGCCAGCAGCCGTTGGTAAAGCCGGGCGTGCGGTTCGAGCACGGGTTCGTTGCCGAACAGAACGTCGAGGAATTCGAACTGCGGCACATGGCGGCCGAGCACGACGAGGCAGACCGTGAGCGGCGTCGACAGAACCAGGCCCAATGGCCCCCAGAGCCAGGTCCAGAAGATCGCCGCAACGATGATGGCCAATGGCGACAGCCCGGTGCGCGAGCCGTAGAGCCAGGGTTCGATCACGTTGCCGGTGATCAGTTCCACGACCACGAAAAGCCCGGCGGTCCATAGCACGAGCGACCAGCCGGGCGCCACGGCCAGCGCCAGGAACAGAGGCAGCAGCGTCGCGATGACCGGGCCGATATAGGGAACGAAGCGCAGCGCCAGCGCCAGCAAGCCCCACAGCAATGGATTGGGTATGCCCAGAACCCAAAGCCCGAACGTAATCGGCACGGCATAGACGATGTTCACGACCAATTGCATGAGCAGGTAGCGGCCGACCCGCTTGCCGGCATCCTGCAGCGCCTCGGTGGTTCGATGCAGATCGCCGTAGCCGACGAGACGTATGAAACGATCGCGCAGGTCTTCCCGCTCGAGCAGCATGAATATGACGACCACGACGATCAGCCCGGCCGATCCCAGCGGGCTCAGCAGCGGGCCGATCAGATTCTGGAGAACCTCGAGCGGTCGTTCGCGCGCGACGATTTCGACCGGGATCGGCTCCCGCGGAGGCTGATCGGCGGCGGGTTGCACAGGTCCGGGTCTGTCGAGTTCCTGGCCGACGCGTTCGATCACCCGGCTCAATCTGGAAACGATACCGCCGCCGACGCCGGTGTCCTTGAGGGACCGGACCTTGGTCAGGATATTAGCCTGGTAAAGCGGGATGTTCTGCGCCAGTTCACTGACCTGCGTGGCGACGATGAAGGAGAACAGCGCCAGCACCGTGAATGCGCCGAGCACGCTCGCGATCACGGCAGGAAGACGCGGAATGCCAGCGCGCTTGAGTGCCGACACCATCGGTACAAGCGCAAAGGTAAGCAGCAGGGCGATTGCGATTGGCAGAAAGACCTCGCGCCCGAAATAGAGCGCCGCGACGGCCGTCACGACCGACGCTACGCTGGGCAACGATGTGCGCGGAAGCGCCCTGGCAGCGGCAACAATGCCCGCCCGCCGGGGCTCCGACAGGTGCGCGCCGTTTCGACGATTTGCCGCCACTTGATACCTCCGCCCCGCCGTCGCCATGATCGGGCATATTGAGCCGGCGTGCAACTTCGCAGCGTCTCCCCCAACTGGACACCGATTGCCCTGGACCTTAATTGGCTTTGTCGGGCTTCAGATCGGCAGCGCGGCTATTCAGTCACGGTAGAATTTTTCAGTCACGGTAGAATTTTTTGCATAAATGGCGTCACGGGCAATCCTGTTCCATGTCTGCGCCGGAACGCGGAACTTTTGGGTCAAAACACCGTTCCTTCGTAGATCGCTGATGGACAACCTCAAAGCAGCAGCTCAGGAGGAATGATCATGAACATCAAGATGCTTTGCATGGGCGCGATGGCGCTTTCGATGATGACCGGCGCAGCGCTTGCCGCCGGTGCCACTGGCACTTCGGCGCTCGACGATCCGCAGAAAATGTCACCCTTCTTCACCGACGCCGGCATGAAGAGCATGAAGTCGGAAGCCGAATTCAAGACCGCATGGATGGCCATGTCCACGAGCGACCGGGCCATGGTGTTGAAGGAATGCAGCGACGCCGGCATTGCCAAGACGCATGCCGACTTCTGCAAGATGGCCAACCAGCTCGGTAACAAGTGACCGCCGGCGTCTTGCCGATCGCAATAACGGACCAAGCGAAAGGGCGGGCAGGTCCGTCATTGCGCGACCTTCCAGTCTGCACGGCGGCTTAGCCATTTGACGTCGCTACGCCGGAATATCCGCGCAATGAAGGCCACGGCTTTTGTTCGATTGCCGTGGCGCCATCGGCATGGCCTGGTCGGAACGCATGTCGCGGAGTGGCAATGCCACCCCGAGCGGTCCCGTCTGCTCGCAGCCCGCCGGTTAGCCTCCGCATGGCATTGCCGGCACCGGCGATCCAGGCGAGATCGCATGCAGCACCAGGCAGCTGAAGGGCCTGGTGCTGAAGACCGAGTTTTTGAAAAAGGCCTGATCGCCTCGGCACCCTTCGCTTCCATCTCAATCGCCTCATGACTGAACCGCCAATGTGAGCGAATCGCCCATGCGACGAGTGGGAGGAGCCTGTCCCCTCGCCCTATGTTGCACTGCGTTAGATTTGTTGCATTGCAATATCGGCGCATCGGGTCGAGCCTCTGCGAGGTGGGCATTCCTTGCACGAGGTGATTGTGTCGGCATCATTTCGGCCTGACATCGAAGGGCTGCGCGCACTGGCGGTGGCGGGTGTCATCGCCTTCCATTTTGGTCTCTCCGGCCTGCCCGGCGGCTTTGCTGGCGTCGACATCTTCTTCGTCATCTCCGGCTACCTGATTACAAAACACCTGGTTACGGAAATAACCGAAACCGGGCGGCTGAACCTCTGGCGCTTCTACGCCCGGCGCGCCCGGCGCCTGCTGCCGGCGGCACTGTTCGTCATTCTCGCCACGCTGTTTGCTGGTTACTTCATCCTGTCGCCGGAGGAACAGGCGCTCTATTCGAAAGGCGCTATGTTCGCCTCCGCCTACATGATCAACCTCTGGCTGATCCGCTGGTCGTTCGACTATTTCGCCGCCGACGCCACCAACAACCCCTTCATCCACTTCTGGTCGCTGTCGGTCGAAGAACAATTCTATTTGGCATGGCCGGCGCTGCTTTTGATGGCCGCATGGCTGCGCCCGGGCAAGCGCACCGCTATAATCGTCATTGGCCTCGCCGGCCTAGCCTCCTTCGCCGCCTGCGCCTGGCTGACGGAAGTGTCGCAGCCCTGGGCCTTCTACTTCTCGCCGCTCAGGGCCTGGGAATTCGCCGCCGGCGGGCTCGCGACCATGGCGCCGGCAAAGATCTGGCGCGACCGGCCGCTGCTCGCCACGTTCCAGGCATGCCTCGGTCTGGTGCTGATTGCCTGGGCCTATCTGATGCTGGACGAAGACTCACCGTTTCCCGGGGTGAATGCGCTGGCGCCTGTCGCCGGCACCGTGCTGCTGCTGCTCAGCGGCAGCGGCGGCCGCAATCTGCCGAGCGCAGTGCTGGCGCTGCCGCCCATGCAATGGCTGGGCCGGCTGTCGTATTCGCTCTATCTCTGGCACTGGCCAGTCATCGTCTACGCGGCAATGGTGGTTCCCAACCTGTCCATCCTGGACCGCTTTGCCTGCGCGGCGCTGACGCTGCTTCTGTCGATGTTCACCTATCATTTCGTCGAGAACCCGATCCGCCGCAATGGCTGGCTGATGGCCGGAGCAGCGCGGGCGCTGGTGCCCGCCGTCGCGCTGACCGGCGCCGGCGTGGTGGCGGCCTATGGCAATGCGCGCTTTGCCGAGCACAATCTCAGCCCCGAACAGCACGTCATCGCCGACAGCGCCGCCCAACTCTCCACCGTGCGCGCGACCAATGGCGGCTGCGTGCTCGATTTCGAGACCGTCAAGCCGAAGCCCTGCATGTTCGGCCGCAAGGATGCCCAACGCTCGGTCGTGCTGTTCGGCGACTCGCATGCCGACCATTGGTCGACGCCGCTGATCAAGGCGGCCGAGAAGAACAATTTTCGCGTCGTCACCTTTCTCAAATCCTCCTGCCGGGCTTCGCGGGTGACGACCTGGAACTGGCGGCTGAAGCGCGACTACACCGAATGCGACCAGTGGCGCGAGCAGTCGGTCAAGGACATCATCGCGCTGCACCCGCAACTGGTGGTGATTTCGGAATTCTCGATCGGCAATGTGATGAAGGAATCGCCCGAGGAGTTGAAGCACGCCGATTGGCAAGCGCAGTGGCGGACGGGCCTCACCTGGACGCTTCAGGCCTTCAGCCAGGCCGGCATCAAGGTCGCGGTCATCAGGGACGTTCCCTACAATGCAAGCTACGCCGACAAATGCGTGGCGCGCGCGCTGTGGCGGGGCCAGACGCCCGCGACATGCGACACGCCGAGGATCATGGCGGCAAACGACGACATCGCCACAGTCGAGCGCGACATCGTGCGCTCGACGCCGAACGCCACTTACATCGACATGACCGACCGGTTTTGCGACCAGACCACCTGCCACGTCTTCATCGACGGCAAACTAGCCTTCCGCGACCGCCACCACCTGGCAACGCCCTTCGCCGAAACGCTGGAGCCGGCGGTGGAACGGGCGCTGTTTTCGAATGTGATGGCGGCGGCTGTGAAGTAACAGTGCGGGATCTTGTCGGATCACGACCGACCAGCCCTTGGCGAGCAACCCACGCCAGGTCAGCTAAGGATGAGACCAGCCAGTAAAACGGTAAGGATAAGCGACAGCGGAACTGCAAGAAGGCAGCACAGCTCGAAAGTATTGGCTCGCCAAGAAGTCATTGGTCGCTTTTCCATGTTGGCCTTCTCTCTCAACGGCCAGACCGGGACGGCAGTTCCTAGATGGTGCTCATCCCCACCACTCATCACGCAATTGGCGCAGTTCGTTCCGCTTCCTGGTCATCCATCGTGCACGCGCCAAATGTGTCGCCCACGCCCGGAAAGCCCTCTCCGGCTCCCGCTCCGGATCGATATGCAGAACGATGCGGGCGACCTCACGCCAATCGGTCCCTTCCGCCGAAGCGTCGAGCAGCCGGATATAAGTAAGCATGCGATCTTCGTCATAACCGGTCAGAACCGAAGACGTCGGCGCTGCGTTCGCGATATGAAGGTTTGGCGGCTTTAGCATTGCAACCTACCAGCACTGGCGCACCGTAGCAGCCTATGAAGAAGCCGGCGCCCTTTGATCGGAGGATGCGGATCGAGATTCGCCTCGACGGTCGACAAATGCGGGCCTCAGGCGGGGTTCCGCGCAGTTGGGCTCACGCCTCACCCATCGCGATCGGGTGGGCGCAATCTATGTATTTTACTAGGTATTTCAGTGGAACCTAATTTAGTCGACGCAATTATGCGTGCGTGAGAAAGCGTGAAATCCAGACCGTCACTGAAAGCCGGCTATCGCGGGATCAGTTGGCCGATGATCCAGTGATTGCAGTCGATTTGACCGAACGGATATTGCAGGCGGCCGACAACGACAGGATAGTCTGCCTCGTCGTGGCAACGGAGCAGCTGGAAGCCGACCGCATCGAGAAGGCGGAGCCTAGGGAGACCAGGATTGCCGCTAGTTTCGTCCGGGACTTTGAGGTGATGCTGCTTGTTCTTTATGCGGCCTACGCCCTCGCTGTGCTGGGTGCGACCGCTTTCGTTTTGCTGGAACTGGGGCATGTCCAATAGATCGGCAAGGTGACGGGACTGGCACCGCCCGATTGTCGCTGTTTTGACGGGACACCGGGATACATACGGCGCGGACCACAACCAGCTCGAGGCTTGCGTCGACGGCCACCCTGCCGCACAGCCAGAGGCATTTTCGCCCACGCGGCGCTAATTGGGGCTCTCAGTTGGGGGCATCTTGCTAATTTGTGGAACGAGCCTGCCCCTCGCGGGTTTTTCTATTAGAGGGACGTTAATGAAGGAGGTAGCTATGAAGAAGCTCCTGCTTGCCTCGGTGATCGCCATCGCCTCGGCGGCTTCCGTGATTGGCCCGGCCAATGCCGGCGGCAGCGTCACGATCGGCATCGGCAACGGCTATGACGACGACTATTATTATCGCCACCATCGGTATTCCGATTACGACGATGAGTACGTCCCCCGTTACCGCTATGATGTCTATAACGAGGACTACGCGCCGCGCTACCGGTACCGGTACCACCGGCGCTGCCATACCGAAGTCATCAGGCACTGGCGTCATCACCACCGGATCATCGAAAGAATCCGTGTCTGCCGTCGTTGACGGATCGATCCGGCCGGTAGTGCCGGCCGGATCGGCGGGGCTCCTCATCTCGGCTTGCGCATCAGCATCATGCCGTAATGCACGGCCAATATGTCGAGCCCGATCTTGAGTAGTTTCACCACCACGTCGCGCGGTTCGCCCGCCTGTTCGGCCAGGCTCTTGACCGTTGCGTCGGCACAGCAGACCTTTTGCACGATGCCGGCGATCTCCCAATGGACAAGCGCCCTGGTGGCCTCGGCATGGTCGCGGCCGGCGGACAGGATGTGTTCTGCGACGCCGCTGCCGGTGCGGCCGCCGTCGACACGCTCGGCCCAAGCCATCGGCTTGGCGGTTGCCTCCGACGAACTGCGGAAATCCTGGCGGTAGCGCATCCCCGCCTCGCGCTGCTGGCGCGACAGCGAGGTGAGGCCGCTCAGCGGGTCGACATTGCGCACCCGCACGATGCCGCCGGTCGCAGTGTGGCCGTCATTGGAGACCTCATAGAGGCGCGCCGCCTCCTGTGTTCCTTTGGCCAGCCGCTTGCGGCCGAACCTGTCGTCTTTCAGCGCGAAATCATGGCCGATCTCCTTGCGGATGCGCACCTGCTCGGCCTCGCCCTTCGGCAATCGCGTCGGCCTGGCTTTGGTCTTCTGGGCGATTTTGCTGCTCATCGGCTCGGTCCTCCTGGTTTTTTGTCGTCGGGCTCTGGCGAATTTCCGTCATCCACTGGGCTCAAATCGTTTCGGCCGGCAGCGTGCGCAGGAAGCGCGCCGCGTGATAGGCGCAGTAACTTTTCGAAGGCTTTGTGCGCAGCCCGCAGCACAGCATGTCCAAACCGGGGCGACTGCCGGTGGCATCGTTTTCGGCATCCTCCTGCAGCGTCGTGTCGAGCGGCGCGCGGCAACGGTCGAAAAGGCAATCGATGAAGCGCATGGCGGCGAAATGTGGCTGGCGGCCGCCGGCGGCGATCGGGCGCGGCGCCGGCATTTCGAGCCGCTCGCCATCGGACCCGGTGATCCGAGCCGGACCCGGCTGCCAGGCCGGCGGCGCCAGCCTGGCCGACAGCCTGGCGGGGCGGCAGCGTGGCTCGGCCTTCGGATCGGCCTCCGCTTGGCTTGCGGCATTTGATGGCTCAGGCGCCGAATCTCCGAGCCGGCCGCCCGAGCGTCCGCCACACCGGCCCTTGGATCTGGCAAGGCCGATGGTGCGCAAACGGGCGGTGCGGTGGACGATGCCGATGATGGCCGCGCGCGAGGCCGGGCGGCCGCCCAGCGCGGTCAACCGGGTGGCGATCTTCGCGGCCGACAGCCCGCTCATCAATAAGTTCTCGATTTGTTCCAATTCAGAGGCGGAATAGCGGGCGGCCATGATGTTTTATTCCCTGCAAGGGTGGTTGTGTGTGGCGCCGGCTTCGCCGGCTCTCAGGCTGGAAAGCCGATCAGCCTTCGCGTGGCCTGCTACGATCGAGCTTCATCTCGGCCGCCTGCCTGGTTGCGCCGGAGACTGCCTTGCCCATCCGCTTGTCGAAGGCGATGACCGTGCCGTCTTCGGTACGGATCCAGGAAACCGCGGCACCCGCGTTGCCGGTCGACGGGTAATTCGTGGCCGGAGCCGTGAGGGGAACGGCTCCGGCCGTTCCGGCCGCTTGCGCTGCCGGAACCGAGGCGCGAGCCTCGGGCATCGGCCCGGCCGGGGAGGAGGACAGCCGCGACGAAGGGGAAACGGTTGGCACATGCATGGCCTTGGCGATCGTTTGCGGTACCGCCTCCAGGCCAGCGCCGCCGGCGCGCTGAACGGCGGATTTAAGGACCGAAAGCTGGTGAAGCGACTTGTGCATGCCCGCATAAGAGCATAACTCAAATCATAATGCAAGCGATTCTTGCATAGACGAAACCGAATCTTATGTCTCAGATGGGAGCCATGGCGAAAACTGCACTGTCGATCAAGGTCGGAGCGGCGATCCGCCGGGCGCGCAAGCAGCGCGGCCTGGTGATGCGTCACATTGCCGAGCACAACGACACCGACGTCGCTGCCGTCGGCAATTGGGAGACCGGGCGCAACCTGCCCAAGACCGAGAACCTTTTGAAGACCGCCGCTTTCCTGCGCGTCGATCCGGTGGCGCTCGGCAAGGGCGAGGTCGTCTTCCTCGAAGATGCTGGACCGGTCGCCGATGCCGAGATCGTCACCGATCCCGGCCCCCTGCCCGCCGGACCGATGGACATCCAGCTTCTCGGCACCGCCGTCGGCGGCGACGATGGCGACTTCACCTTCAACGGCCAACCGGCCGGCTATGTCCAGCGGCCGCCGGGGATCCGGCATCTGCGCAATGTGTTTGCGCTGCACGTGCTGAGCGATTCGATGGTGCCGCGCTACGAGCCCGGCGAGATGATCTATTGCGGCGGCCGCGACGCCGTGCCCGGCGACCATGTGGTGATCGAGACGCTGCCCGAAGAGAACGAGCAAAACGGCAAGGCCTTCATCAAGAAGCTGGTCAAGCGCACCGCCGCCGAGTTGATCGTCGAGCAGTACAATCCGCCCAAGACGCTGACCTTCAACCGCTACGCCATCAAAAACGTCTTCCGCGTCATCCCGCTCAAGGAACTGCTGGGGTATTGAGGAGGGTTTTCCCTTCTCCCCTTGTGGGAGAAGGTGGCCGAGCGAAGCTCGGTCGGATGAGGGGTGCCGGACGGATCGCTACGTAAGGCTTTAAAATCGTTCCATATTTTAACGCCGAGTTTCTTCCAGCACCCCTCATCCGGCTCGGCGCTACGCGCCGATCCACCTTCTCCCACAAGGGGCCTGTTGCGCAGTAACCGGGGATGTTTGGATGGGGCGGGATCGCAGGGATTTCGCTCGTCTTTGTGAGCTCCGCCCCCTTGT
>NZ_JAMYSP010000069.1:0-14487 GCF_040322015.1 Mesorhizobium sp. M0208
ATACGAGATCGTCAGAGAAAGAACGGCGTAGGGCCATGCCTGCCTTAGAATGGGCCAGAGGAACGACTCGCGTATCCAAGGAAATTGCGGAAACAGCGAACCCAGTCCGTAGTAGAGCAGCCAGAGCTGGAGCAGCAGCGGCGTGCCGCGAATAATCGTGCAGAACACCTTGGCCGGCACACTCAAGATCGGCGGGCCGATCACCTGCGCAAGGCCGAGGGGAATGGCCAGCGCGATGCCCAGCACCGACGTTACCACAAGCAGCCAGATGGTCCGCCATATGCCTTGCAAGGCCAGCGGCAGATAGGCCGGCAGCCAATCCCAGCGCATGAGGAAAATCGATGCCACTACGACAACCAGCGCGATCAGGATCAGCGCTATGCGGTGCGGCTGCATCCACAGCGAGGCCCGTGCGGCGGCGTCAATGACCGGAGTTTCGGCGGCCATCAATGCGATCCCGCGATCGAGGGCATGCCGCGTCGTGCCCAGCGCTCAACGCGCCCGATAGCGATGTTGGAGACGAGGGTCAGGACGAGATAGAGCGCGCCCGCCGCCATGAAGAAGGTGAAATAAGCCTTCGTCGCGCCGGCTGCCGTCCGTGTGGTTTGGGTCAGTTCATTAACGCCGACGATCGCGAGAAGCGCGGTGTCCTTGGTGGCGATCAGCCACAGATTTGCCAACCCCGGAATGGCGAAGGGCAGCATCGCCGGCAGCGTTATGCGCCTGAGAAGCAGGCCGGGAGGCATTCCATACGCCCGGGCGGCTTCGATCTGGCCTTGCGGAATGGCGCGGATCGCGCCGCGCAAGACTTCGGTGGAGTAGGCGCCCTGCACGACCCCGAGCACACCTATGCCGGCGACAACCCCGTTGATATCGATCGCGGCATAGCCGAGCGCGGTAAGCAACTGGTTGATGAGGTCGGTACCAGCGAAATAAAGCAGCAGGATCAGGACCAACTCGGGCACGGCGCGGACCACTGTGGTGTAAACTTCCAGCAGGTCACGGACCACCGGCCCGCCATAGAGCTTGCCATAGGCGCCGCCGACGCCGATCACAAGACCGACCCCAAAGGAACCGAAGGCAATTCCGACCGAGTTTGCCAGCCCGTGCAGAAGGTTGAGACCCCTGCCGTTCGGCGGTTCGAAGGACAGCAATTCCAGCGAACTGGCTCCGAACATGGTGGCGAGAACGTCGCTCAGCTTATGTCCCCCTGGACTTCCGGGTTGAGGCGCCAATGATGTATCAAGCCGGACGTGCCATCGCGACGATGGCGGCTAGGCCTGCCCGGCTTGATGCCGCTGCCGTCAGTTGGACTGCGACTCGTCGCCGTAGATGTCGAAGTCGAAGTACTTCTTGGTGATTTCGGCATACTTGCCATTGGCTCGGATAGCCTTGATTGCGGCATTGAGCTTATCCTTGATCTCGGTGTCGCCTTGGCGTACGCCGGCGCCGACGCCAGGCCCGAGCACTTCCAGGTCCGGTGCGACATAACCCTTGAGGTCGCAGCACGCTTTGCCTTGATCCGACTTCAAAAATGCGTCGAGCGCGATCGAATCGGCCTGGGTGGCATCGATCCGGCCGGCGGCGAGATCCTGATTTGCCTCGTCCTGCGTCTGGTATTCCTTGATTTCCGCAGCGTCGGTGAAGTGCTTCTTGGCGTAGGCGGCGTGCACCGTGGAGGCCTGAACGCCGACTATCTTGCCCTTCAGCCCCTCTGGCGTCGCATCGAATTTCTGATCCTTGGCGCCGATCACCGCGGTCGGCGTGTTATAATATTTGTCGGAGAAGTCGATTTCCTTCTTGCGTTCGTCGGTAATGGACATCGAATTCATGATTGCATCGATCTTCTTGGTTTTAAGCGCCGGGATAAGGCCGTCCCATGGGACTGGCGTCAATACGCAATCCAGCTTGGCTTCGCCGCAGATGGCGTTGACGATGTCGACTTCCCAGCCGCCCCACTTGCCGGATGCATCCTGCGAGTAAAACGGCGGATAGGCTTCAGGCGAAAATCCCACCTTGATCTGTTCGGCGCTTGCCGAAAATGCACCCGACAATGCGATCAGCGTGGCCGCGAGCACCGTTTTGAGAAAAGGTTTCATTTCTTTCAGTTCTCCCGTTTTTTTGCTTTGACGTTCCCGTCTGCTTTTCTCGCAAGTCATCCAACATTGCGCAGAAACTGCTTCAGTCTTTCGGATCTGGGTGCGCCGAAGATCTGTTCCGGCGGCCCCTCTTCCTCGACCAGCCCATTATGGAGGTAGACGACATGCGTCGCGACCTCGCGGGCAAACTTCATCTCATGGGTGACCAGCACCATGGTGCGGCCTTCGCGCGCCAGGTCGCCGATCACCTTCAGCACCTCACCGACCAGCTCCGGGTCGAGCGCCGAGGTCGGCTCATCGAACAGCATGACGCGCGGATTGATGGCCAGCGCCCTGGCGATCGCGGCGCGCTGTTGTTGGCCGCCCGACAGATAGGCGGGATAGACGTCGCGTTTTTCGGCAAGGCCGACGCGGGCGAGCAGCTTTTCCGCCTCGCCGATCGCCACATCGCGCCTGACGCCGAGCACATGCACGGGAACCTCGATGACGTTCTCGATCAACGTCATGTGGCTCCACAGATTGAAATTCTGGAAGACCATGCCGAGCTTGGAGCGGATGCGTTCGATCTGCTTGCGGTCGGCGGGCACGGTGTGACCGTGGCTGTCGGCCTTCAACCGGATCTGCTCGCCATTGACGCGGATGATGCCGCTGGTCGGGTTCTCCAGGCAGTTGATGCAGCGCAGCAGCGTGGATTTGCCCGAGCCTGAGCCGCCGATGATGGCGATCACCTCGCCGTCGCGCGCCGACAGCGAAACGCCCTTCAGTACGTGCAGGTTGCCGAAATTCTTGTGCAGGTTCTCGACGTGGATGGCTTCGGCAGCGCCGTTCTGCGCCGGATGCTTCAGGGCGGTGACGGGCGCTGTCATCGTCGCGGCGCCCCGCGGAGCAACCGAGGCAGTCCTTGCTGGAATTTTTTACCCATTACCCGTCACTGGACAGCGTTCCGATTCTCAAGATGGACCGTTCCGCTTGCCTCCGTCAACCGCAGTTTTTGGACCATTGATCACCGCCTGCCGAGTGGCTATTGGCAGGAGGGGCGCGTTTCAGGAGAATTTAGTGGTCAAAGCATACGGGTCGCAGTCGATGGCCGGGACGCTGCAGCGCGTGCTGATGCGCTCCGCCGCCAGCGCCATGCGTCGGGCCGAAGCGCTGGATTGGCACTATGGCCCCGGCTTCGATCCGCAAAAAGCGGCGGCCCAGCATGATGCGCTGGCCAGGCTGATTTCTGTCTCAGGCGCCGAAATCGAATGGCTGAGCGACGCCGATGACGGGCTTGCCGATTCGGTCTTCACCCACGATCCCTCGCTGATGACCGACCACGGCGCGGTTATCCTCGCTATGGGCAAGGCGCTGCGCCGGCCCGAGCCAGGCCTGCACGAGGCAGCCTATGGGCGCATGGGCATCCCCATCCTTGGCCGTATCGAGGCTCCCGGCCAGGTCGAGGGCGGCGACTGCGTGTGGGTGGATGCAAACACGCTGGCCGTCGGCCGCGGCGTGCGCACCAATCAGCTCGGCATCCAGCAGCTCGCCAACCTGCTTTCGCCCAAGGGTATCCAGGTCTACGGCTTCGACCTGCCGCTCTGGCAAGGCGAGGAGGCCTGCCTGCACCTGATGTCGGTGATCAGCCCGCTCGCCGACGATCTGGCGCTGGTCTATGCGCCCCTCCTGCCGGTCGCCTTCCACCAAATGCTGCGCGAACGCGGCATTCGGCTGGTCGAGGGCGACGCCGACGAATTCTTCGCCTCGAATGGGCTCAGCCTCAACGTCCTGCCGACCGCGCCGCGCCAGGTTATCGCCGTTGCCGGTTTTCCGAAGACGGCGGCTGCCATGCAGGCCGCTGGCTGTACGGTCTCGACATTCGAGGCCGATGCGCTGTGCATTGCCTGCGAGGGCGGCCCGACCTGCCTCACACGCCCGGTGCTAAGACAATGACGACCATCGGCGAAGCGCTCATCACCTTGCTCGAAGCGCACGGCGTCGACATAGTCTTCGGCATTCCCGGCGTACACACGGTCGAGCTCTATCGCGGGCTTGCGCGGTCGAAGATCCGTCACGTCACGCCGCGCCACGAGCAGGGCGCCGGCTTCATGGCTGATGGCTATGCGCGCGCCAGCGGCAGGCCCGGCATCGCCTTCGTCATCACCGGGCCGGGGCTGACCAACACCATCACCGCCATGGGCCAGGCGCGCGCCGATTCGGTGCCGATGCTGGTAATCTCGGGCGTCAACGCCACACCGACGCTGGGCAAAGGCCTTGGCCATCTGCATGAACTGCCAGACCAGCGCGGCATGATGGAGAAGGTGGCGCTGTTTTCGCACCGTGTCACCGACGCCGGCGAGCTGCCCGGCGTGCTCGCCCGCGCCTTTGCGCTGTTTTCATCCTCGCGTCCGGGTCCGGTGCATATCGAGATCCCGACCGATGTCATGAGCCTGCCTGGCAACAGCATCGTGCCGTTGCTGCGGAATTCAGCGCCGCCCGAGCCGGATGTGGCGGCGATTGCCGCGGCGGCAAGGCTATGCGCGTCCGCCCGCCGGCCGCTTATCCTGGCCGGCGGCGGCGCCAAAGCGGCCGAAGCACCGTTGCAGCGCCTTGCCGAGAGGTTGGGAGCGCCGGTCGTCCAGACCGCCAATGCGCGCGGCCTGCTCTATCGCCATCCGCTTGGCGTGCCGGCCAGCCCCAGCCTGAAGGCGGTGCGTGCGCTGATGGCCGGCGCCGATCTGGTCATTGCCGCCGGCACCGAATTCGGTCCGACCGACTATGATGGCTATGGCGACGGCGGTTTTGTCCTGCCTGCCAATCTGATCCGCATCGATATCGGCGCCGACCAGCTTGCCCGCCGGCCGGCCCGGATTTCGATCCAGGCCGATTGCGGTGCAGCGCTCGAGGCGCTGGGTGCCGAACTCGGCACGGGCCAGGCGCAATCGGTCGACGGCGCCGCTCGCGCCGCCGCGACGCGGCAAGCGGCCTTTGCCGAGATCGGCCCGGCTATGCAGGCGCAACTGCGCGCCGTCGAGACGATCCGCGATGCGCTGCCTGGCGCGATCATCGTCGGCGATTCGACCCAGCCGGTCTACGCCGCCAACCTCTATTACGATCATGACCGGCCGGGCGGCTGGTTCAACGCGGCCACCGGCTTCGGCGCGCTCGGCTATGGCCCGGCGGCGGCGATCGGCGCCGTCCTTGCCAGGCCTGAGGCGCCGGTCGTTTGCCTCACCGGCGACGGCGGCTTCCAGTTCACCCTGCCGGAACTGGGCGCCGCGCTCGACGCTGCGGCGCCGGTGATCTTCGCCGTCTGGAACAATCGCGGCTACCGCGAGATCGAAACCTCGATGCTCGACGTCGGCGTCGAGCCGGTCGGCGTCTCCCCGGCACCGCCGGATTTCTGCAAATTGGCCGAAGCCTACGGCATTGCCGCCGAGCGGATTTCCGGCGCCGGCGGCTTGGCGGACGCGCTTGGGCGCGCGCGGGCGACTGGACGACCTTACGTCATAGAGATTTCGGTTGAGTGATCGCGCGAAAGGCGCGACCTTCCGGATCGGCGGCGCGCAATGACGGAGCGGTCGAATATGACGGAAACACTGGACGGCAGACATATCGTGGTGACCGGCGGCACCGGTGCCCTTGGCGGCGCGGTCGTAGGGAACCTGCTGGAGCAGGGCGCGATCTGCCATGTGCCCAACGCTCACGCTGCCGCGCCTGCACATTTCCCCTTCCCGGCGCATGACCGCGTCAGGTTGGCGCATAACGTCGACCTCGCCGACCCTGCCAAGGTCGACGCCTTCTATGCCAGCGTTCCGAATTTATGGGCATCGGTGCATCTGGCCGGCGGCTTCACCGCCGCGCCGGTCGAGAAGATCGAGCCCGCCTCCTTCGCCGAGATGATGGACACCAACGCCCGCACCACCTTCCTGTGCTGCCGCGCGGCGATACGCTCGATGCTGGAATCTTCCGTGCCGGGCCGCATCGTCAATGTCACCGCGCGAGCCGGGCTCGATCCGCGGCGCGGCTCCGGCAAGGTGGCCTACGCCGCCGCCAAGGCGGCAGTCGCCGCGATGACCGTGGCGATGGCCGAAGAGCTGAAGGGCAACGGCATTCTGGTCAACGCCGTGGCGCCCTCGACGCTCGACACGCCGGCCAACCGGGCTGACATGCCGAACGCAGATTTCAGCAGATGGGTCAGCCTTGAAGCGGCCGCCGAGGCCATTGCCTATCTCGCCTCGCCGGCCAACATGGCCATCAGCGGCACGCTGGTGCCGCTTTACGGCAGGGCCTGAGCCTGCGGTCCGTCGCAAAGGTCACAAGCAAAAGCCCCGCCTGATCGTTCCGGCGGGGCTCTCTTGTTTCGTTTATAACCCGCGCGAAGCGCGGTGTTGGCTTAGCTGCCCTGCTTCTTCAGCGCGGCGCCAAGGATGTCGCCCAGCGAAGCGCCGGAGTCGGTCGAACCGTATTGGGCGACCGCTTCCTTCTCTTCGGCGATTTCCAGCGCCTTGATGGAGACCTGCAGTTTGCGGGTCTTCTTGTCGAAGGCGATGACGCGGGCGTCGACCTTCTGGCCGACGGTGAAGCGCTCGGGGCGCTGCTCGTCGCGGTCACGGCTGAGGTCGGAGCGCTTGATGAAGGTCTCGATGCCGCTGTCGACCAGCCGCACTTCCAGACCGCCATCCTTCACGCCGATAACCTCGCAGGTGACGACTGCGTTCTTGCGCAGTTCGCCCGACGTCGCGGCTTCGCCGACCGTGTCCTTGGCCAACTGCTTGATGCCGAGCGAGATGCGCTCCTTGTCGATGTCGACGTCGAGCACCTGCGCCTTGACCATGTCGCCGCGATTGTACTCCTCGATCACCTGCTCGCCCGGACGGGTCCAGTCGAGGTCGGAAAGGTGGACCATACCGTCGACGTCGCCTTCGAGGCCGATAAACAGGCCGAACTCCGTCTTGTTCTTGACCTCGCCCTCAACCTGGCTGCCGACCGGGTGGCTGCGCGCGAAGGCCTCCCACGGGTTCTCCAGCGTCTGCTTGAGGCCGAGCGAGATACGGCGCTTGGCCGGATCGACTTCGAGCACCACAACGTCGACTTCCTGCGTTGTCGACAGGATCTTGCCGGGATGCACGTTCTTCTTGGTCCACGACATTTCCGAAACGTGGATGAGGCCTTCGATGCCCGGCTCCAGCTCGACGAATGCGCCGTAGTCGGTGATGTTGGTAACGGTACCCTTGATCTTCTTGCCGATCGGGAACTTGGTGCCGATCTCGGACCACGGATCGCTCTCGAGCTGCTTCATGCCGAGCGAGATGCGGTGGGTTTCCTGGTTGATGCGGATGATCTGCACCTTGACCGTCTGGCCGATGTTGAGGATTTCGGTCGGATGGTTGACGCGGCGCCATGCCATGTCGGTGACGTGCAGCAGGCCGTCGATGCCGCCGAGGTCGACGAACGCACCATAGTCGGTGATGTTCTTGACGACGCCTTCGACCACCTGGCCTTCTTCGAGGTTCTGCACGATTTCCGAACGCTGTTCGGCGCGGCTTTCCTCGAGCACGGTGCGGCGCGACACCACGATGTTGCCGCGGCGGCGATCCATCTTGAGGATCTCGAAGGGCTGCGGGTTGTGCATCAGCGGCGAGACGTCGCGGATCGGGCGGATGTCGACCTGGCTGCGCGGCAGGAAGGCCACGGCGCCGTCGAGGTCGACGGTGAAGCCGCCCTTGACCTGGTTGAAGATGACGCCTTCGACGCGTTCGCCCTTGGTGAACTTCTCTTCGAGACGGACCCAGCTCTCTTCGCGGCGGGCCTTTTCACGCGACAGCATGGCTTCGCCAAGCGCGTTCTCGATACGCTCGACATAGACCTCGACCGTGTCGCCGACCTTGAGCGTCGTATCCTTGCCCTTGACGCCGAATTCCTTCAGCGGCACGCGGCCTTCGACCTTGAGGCCGACGTCGATGATGGCCATGTCCTTCTCAATGGCGGTGATGATGCCCTTGACGACCTGGCCTTCGCCGGAATGGCCGGCGGAAAATGATTCTTCGAGCAGGCTCGCGAAATCATCGCGAGTGGGGTTTGCAACTGACATAGTTTCTCCTGGAATGCCCCGCAATCTGTCGCAGGGCCGGCGCCGTGGGTTAGCGTTGCGTTGGCCTGCCAACGTTCCGGGCAAAAGCCCTGGCCGCCTTTGAGCGGCAATTCCGGCGCATGAAGAATGCTGGCAGGCTGGTTCACGCCCGATATGGGAATTCTTTTTGTCGCCGGCAATCGGCGGCGGCAGGAAAACCCAGGCTCAGGCTTTGTTTCTCTTGGCCAGGACGTCGTCGATGATCGCCCGTGCTGCCAGAAACGCGGCTTCTATAGCCATTTCCGACGTGTCGAGCAAGTGCGCGTCGACGGCCGGCTTCAAGGGCGAGTCCACGCGGCCCATGTCGCGCTCGTCGCGGCGCACGATATCGGCAAGGATTTCGTCAAAATTGGCAGTGCCGCCGATGCTCTCGATTTCATCCAGCCGCCGCTTTGCCCGCACCTCGGCACTGGCCGTGACATAGAGTTTTACGTCGGCATCGGGACAGACGACGGTGCCGATGTCGCGGCCGTCGAGCACCGCGCCAGGCGGTGTTCTTGCGAAGTCACGCTGTTTCTCTACCAGGATGCGCCGCACCGACGGGATCACTGCCACTTTCGAAGCCGCCTCGCCAACGGCGTGTGCCGAAAGCACTGCGCGGTCGAGCTTTGCCGGATCGACCTGCCGGGCCGCGGTTTCAGCGGCCGAAACATTGTCGAGCGGCAGGCCGAGCCGGAGCAGCGCATGCGCCACCGCGCGATAGGTAAGGCCGGTGTCGAGCAGGTTCAGCCGATAGTGATCGGCCAGCCTGCGGGCGAGCGTGCCCTTGCCGGCGCCGGCGGGGCCGTCGATGGCGATGGTAAAAGGGATGCTCATTGGCAGTGGACCAGCCCTCGCGCCTTCGTCATCCCAGGGCGGAGCAGGAGCGAAGCTCCGTCGCGGAGACCCTGGGATCCATGCCGTGACATGTACCGAGGGATGCGGCGGGCCAGAATTCTGAACCGTTGCGATGCTCTGACGTCACGGCATGGATCCTGGGGTCTTCGCCGCGTCGCTTCGCTCCTTGCTTCGCCCCAGGATGACGAAGGGAAGGATGTTGGCGCCCAATCTCCAAGGTTTACGATTGCCATCAACTGTCACTCGATCTCCGCCCCCAGCCCCTTCATCAGCCCCATGAATTCCGGAAAGCTCGTAGCAATCATCGCCTGGTCGTCGATGGTCACAGGTTTTTCCGTCGCCAACCCCATCACCAGAAAACTCATGGCGATGCGGTGGTCGAGGTGGGTCTGGACGATGGTGCCTTGTCCATTTGGGTGCTGGCCCAATCCCTTGCCGCCCGGCTTTCCACGCACGACAAGCGAGGCCTCGCCCTCGGTGCAGTCGACGCCGTTGAGCGTTAGCCCGTTGGCGACCGCCGACAGCCGGTCGGATTCCTTCACCCGAAGCTCTTCCAGCCCGAGCATCAGCGTTTCGCCCTCGGCGAAGCTGGCCGCCACGGCAAGCACCGGATACTCGTCGATCATGGTCGGCGCCCGTTCGGGCGGCACGGTGACGCCCTTCAACTCGGAATAGCGCACGCGCAGGTCGGCGACATCCTCGCCGCCTTCGTTGCGCGGGTCGATTATGTCGATGCGCGCGCCCATTTCCTGCAGCGTCAACAGAAGTCCGGTGCGGGTCGGGTTCATCAGCACGTTTTCGATTGTAATGTCCGAACCCGGCACGATCAGCGCCGCCACCAGTGGAAAGCCCGCCGAGGAGGGGTCGCCTGGCACCGCGATGGTCTGCCCGGTGAGCTTGCCCTGGCCTTCGATGAAAATGTGGCGCACGCCGCGCTCGTCGGTCTCGACCGACAGATTGGCGCCGAATCCCTTGAGCATCTTTTCTGTGTGATCGCGCGTCATCACCGGCTCGATGACGGTGGTGATGCCCGGCGTGTTCAGCCCAGCCAGCAGCACCGCCGACTTGACTTGTGCCGATGCCATCGGCACGCGGTAGGTGATCGGCGCGGCGTGCTTAGGCCCGTGCAGCGTGATCGGCATGCGGTCGCCAGGCGTCGCCTTCAGCACCTGCACGCCCATCTGGCGCAGCGGCTCGAGCACGCGGCCCATCGGCCGGCCGGACAGCGAGGCGTCGCCGATGAAGGTGGTCTCCATGTCATAGGTGCCGACCAGGCCCATAGTGAGGCGGGAGCCCGTGCCGGCATTGCCGAAATCGAGTGGGCCTTCCGGCTGCAGCAGCGCGCCATTGCCGGTGCCGCGGATCACCCACTCAGTGCCATGCTTCTCGATATGAGCGCCCATCGCCTTCATGGCGGCGCCCGTACGCATTACGTCCTCGCCTTCCAGCAGCCCGGTGATGCGGGTTTCGCCAGAGGCCAGGCCACCGAACATGAACGAGCGGTGCGAGATCGACTTGTCGCCCGGCACCCGTGCCGCACCTGAAAGGCCAGATGATTTGCGGGCGGTGGCCTGTTTCGGGGCAGCAGCGTGCGACATGGTTCTTTCCTGGAAACGCCGGCGCCCGGCTATTTTCTTCTGGTTTGCGCGGTCTCCTATCATGGCGGACCGAAATGGTCATCCCCTTGGTACGAAGGCCTTCGAATTCACGCTTTTTGGGACGCCGGCTTTTCGCTTTGACAGCGCCGTAAACTCTGGTTAAGGGGACCAAACTTTCATCGACGAGGCTTGCTGTGGCAAAACCCGAACTTGGCACCAAACGCATCGACCCGGAGACGGGTCGAAAATTCTATGACTTGAACAAGGACCCGATCGTCTCGCCTTATACGGGCAAGAGCTATCCGCGATCCTATTTCGAAGAAGGCAAGATCGCCCTCGAGGAAGAAGAGGAAGTTGCCGAAAAGGAAGTGGACGCCGAGGAGGAAGAGGGCGTCGAGGTCGTCTCGCTCGAAGAGGCGGACGAGGACGCGAAGGCCGACGAGCTTCCCGATCTCGCCGATGACGAGGACGACGTCGACCTTGGCGATGATGAGGATGACACATTCCTCGCCGACGAAGAGGAAGAAGACGACGACGTTGCCGACATGATCGGCGTCGGCGACGACGACGACGAAGTCTGAGCGAACCGCATTCGCCGGCTTTCGCCGCGCCGCCTAGAAAAAGCGGTCGTTGAAGGCTTGATATTGACTGAAGGCGGGGTTAGAAGCCGCCTGCACTAATGGCGCGGCCTAGAACCCGCGCCGGATCTCTTCGCCGGAAACGGCGCCGGCGAACTGCCGGAGTGGGGCCATAGCTCAGTTGGGAGAGCGCTTGAATGGCATTCAAGAGGTCGTCGGTTCGATTCCGATTGGCTCCACCAGTTCTCTCCGCGAAAATCAGCAGAACGGCCGCCGGTCCCGGGCTGGCCGCCATCTGTCGCCGACCTAGCTGAGACAAAATGTATGGCTAGCCGACCTCGGCTCGCCGTCCATCTAAAATGGTGAGCCCGTGCCCGGTCTGGACCAGGCAGCGGGCTGAAACGACCGCTGAGCAAAACTCCGTTACTTGTTGCAGTTCTGCATATCCGACGTCATGGCGCCGCTTGGGGTGTTGTTGTCGGTGTCGTTGCCTGCCGTATCCTTGCAGCGGTCCCCCATACCGTTTGTCTGCGGCGTGGTGGCGTTCGTTGCATTCGGATCGATCTGGTTCGGCGTAGTGGTACTGGTCCCGTTGTTGCCGCTGTTGCCGGCGGTGCCCGTGTCGACGCCGGTATTGCCGTTCATACCAGTTCCGCCAGTTCCCGAACCGGTTGATTGTGCCATGGCAGATGTGGCCAGGCCGATAGCAAGTAGGGATGCAGAGAGAATTTTCATCATCTTAGTGTCTCCATCGAGTTGCATCGCTGGATCGCGATCTAACCCAACGAGAGTTTTTCCAGGATGTTCCGTTCGACAGAAATAGTGATCGATACAGTCATTATGAGAGCTTTGTTGTTCGTCGTTTCGCGAATGGCACCACGACAGCGGTAAAAGGCGAGCCGCAAGCCGGTGTGTTGCCGGACGCCAGCACCAGCGGCTCGTCGGGCAGGCCATGGACGATCAGCTCCGGGGTCGAGAGCGGGGATGCAGCATGCCGAGGTAGATCTCGCTGGCGGCGAGTGCTCTTTCCAGCAATGGCGAATTCATCCCGATGAGATCCAACTCGACCTCCGGATAACGGCTGCGAAACATCCGCACCGCCTCCTTATCGAATCGAAACGGCCCGTTTCATTCCAATCCTCTGCGATCCCCTGATCGTGAGCAGCATCCAGCCTGTGCGCAACACGGAGCGTCGGCCATGGCGCGCTCGACGGGCTGTGATGCGGTTGATAAGCCCTCTCCTTAAGGAGAGTCGAAGACATGACGGTTGCGATCGAGATGGGCCACACGAGCGCAGGCGCCCCGGCGGCGCTGGATCTTGAAGAACTGCTGGCGACGCGCCTTTTGGTGCAGGGCAATTCGGGCTCCGGCAAGTCCCACCTGCTGCGCCGGCTCTTGGAGCAGAGTGCGCCCTGGGTGCAGCAGACGATCATCGATCCCGAAGGCGACTTCGTGACACTGGGCGACCGTTTTGGCCATCTGGTGATCGACGCCGAGGA
Source organism: Mesorhizobium sp. M0208 (assembly GCF_040322015.1). Taxonomy (NCBI): domain Bacteria; kingdom Pseudomonadati; phylum Pseudomonadota; class Alphaproteobacteria; order Hyphomicrobiales; family Phyllobacteriaceae; genus Mesorhizobium; species Mesorhizobium sp. M0208. The sequence goes on from NZ_JAMYSP010000069.1 coordinate 12,724, forward strand.
GCATACCGAGCGCGGCCTGCAGAGCGCCGGCGAGCGGGCGCGCATCCACCGCGTCTCCACGGTGCTTAATCTCGAGGGGCTCGACGCCGAGAACCAGATGCGGCGCGCCGCCGCCTTCCTCGGCGGACTTTTCGAGGTCGCCCGCGACCACTGGTATCCGATGCTGGTGGTGGTGGACGAGGCGCAGCTGTTCGCGCCGGCGGTTGCCGGCGAGGTTTCGGACGAGGCGCGCAAGCTCTCTCTCGGCGCCATGACCAATCTGATGTGCCGTGGCCGCAAACGCGGGCTGGCCGGGATCATCGCCACCCAGCGGCTGGCCAAGCTTGCCAAGAACGTCGCCGCCGAGGCTTCCAATTTTCTCATGGGCCGGACCTTTCTCGATATCGACATGGCGCGCGCCGCCGACCTGCTCGGCATGGAGCGGCGCCAGGCGGAAGCCTTTCGCGACCTCGAGCGCGGGCAGTTCATGGCGCTCGGCCCGGCGCTGTCGCGCCGCCCGCTCGGCTTGCGCATCGGCCCGACCGATACAAGTCCGCGCAACGCGACGCCGCGCCTGATGCCGCTGCCGGAATCGGGACTGGAGGACGCGCGCGCGATCATCCTGGCGGCCCCGCCGCCCGAAACCGTCCGGCCGCAGCGCCGGTCGTCGCCGGACCTGCTCGATCAGCTGATGGCGGCAAAATCGGCGGCGCTGGAAATCCGCCCCGAAGCGGTGGAGCCGCCGATCAGCGCCGAGGACTTGGCGGAGCGGCGCGAGCGTGTCGACCGGGTGCTGCGCGCTGTGCTGGCGCAACCCGACGCGGGCTTCCGTGTCATCGGCGTGCTCTATCAGGAGTTCGTGGTCCGCTGCCGCATAGAGGGCCTCGCCTCGGTCGTGCCGGACCTGCCCGCGTTCCGCCGCATGCTGACGCGCGCCCGCGCCGGCCTGGGCTCCGACATGGCCGACGATGACGCCTGGCAAGATGTCTCGGCGCGCGCCTCGCTGCTGCCCGAGGATATGCAGGGCGTGTTCATGATGATCGCCCGCGCGGCCAAGGAGGGGTGGCCCTGCCCGAGCGACGCGGCGATCGCCCGCGCCTATGGCTCGCACTCGCTGCGCCGCGCCCGGCGCCTGCTGACCTATATCGAGGAGCAGGGGCTGATCGTCTGCCAGCTGGATGGGGTTGGCCGGCGGACGGTGACGCTGGTCGAACTGGCCTGGGCGACGGCGCCGGGCGATCCGAATGCCGAGGAGGCGGAGCAGGGGAGGGTGGTGGGATGATGGGGAGGGCGATTTGGGCGAAAGCTGGCGTCGCTCAACAGCAGCAAAGCCAAAAGCGGTCATCGCCGAAGCATTACTCAGACGTCGCGTTTGGGCGGAAAGTGGACCGGCGGCTTCTTGGTGCGAGATGTGAGTGAGCCGGCGGTCTGCACGGCAAAGGATTTGTCCTGATCTGGACCCAACGCAGTCAATTAGTGCTGCCAATATCTGGCGGTGGATTTTTTCTTTGCTCACGATGAGCGACGAATGTTCGGTAGGGCAGAGGAGGTGGGGAGGTAACGCAACGTCCCGTTAGCACGGCCGCCCGCTAGACTAACTCGCTGCCATCAGGACGGTACTCTCCGGCGACCACCGCAGCACCACTTCCTGGCCCTCCGCCAGCTTGTCAGCACCGGTGTTCTGCACGATGACTTTCAGTATCTGTCCGCCACGTTCGACGAAGTAGGTGCTGCTATTGCCGGCAAAGATGCGTTTCGACACTTCCCCCCGCAGCACGTTCGCAT
>NZ_JAMYSP010000070.1:0-14438 GCF_040322015.1 Mesorhizobium sp. M0208
GCGTGACAACGAACCGCAATCTCGTGCCGCAAGACAGCCAATCACCGAATGTCACCTCGGGGCTCCGGATGGGAACGTCCGCAATTGCAGCTCGTGGAATGGCAGATCCGGAAGCATCTGCACTAGCAGAGATCATTGCCAACGTTTTAGATCGACTTGCAGCGAATCCAAGCCAAGGGCTGGAAATCGACGTAGACATTGCCGGACGAGTGTTGACGCTGGCGGAGAGATTCCCGCTATACCCCACCTAACCGGTGGGGCAGATGTTCCTCTAACAGTCATCTGTGATTTTTCATCGAATGAGGACCCTGTTTGAGGGGTGATTTTTGTCCAAACGGGGGTCTGACTCACATTTGATGATTTTGCATGGCGGCGTGGTGCTGTGTAAGCGCGTAGGCATCCCCACGTAGCGTGCAGGCGGTTGATCGCTCATTTTCAGCATGAATCATGCGGAGAATCCTCACATGGGAGCATCTATGTCAGTCATCCCCAAAGTATCGGTTCCAGGTTCCAAGCCCGACTGTGTGACACGGCTCGTTTTGCCGAGCCTCATCCACCTCACATACGGTCGCCGTTTTATTTCGGCTGCACCAACATCCCGCTTCCGGCGGGCAGGGCTTAGGTCGACAAAACCATTCTATGAGACGAGACGGCATCTCGCCGAAGATTCTCTCGGTCGTCGGCCTGGAACCACCATGGCTCATGAGACCTTGGTGGTATGGCGCCGTCAATGATGACCCCAGAGGCGACATACTTCCAAAGCGCCACCAACAGCTTGCGCGCCAGCGCGACGATGGCCGTCTTCTTCATGCGACCAAAACGGCGGCCGTCATCCCGACAATCAGCTTGCCCAAGCTGCAAGGCCGACATCAAGCTGAACGAATCGCTCGCGGCTCCCCTGATTGCCACTACCCGCCAAGACCGAGCGACGTCTGGCGCAAAACGCCTCCATCGCGGCCCGAGAGGAAGAGCTACAACGCAAGCAAGCAGCCATTGATGCCGCCCAGGCCTACATCCAAAGCCAGGTGGCGAAGAAGATCAGGCTTGAGCGCGGGGCTATCGCTGCCGCGGAGGGTCGCAAGGCCACGCTACTGCTCCCGTCGGCGCGCTGAGGCAGTACACGCATTCTGGCATCGACCCCCGAAGCAGCGGCTTAGCGTGTCAGCGGGAACAGTTCTCTTTCCGACCGAAGGCGCCCGCTGACACGGGTGAAGTCTAGGTATCCGAGTTTTAGATATGCTATTGATAACTCTTTGTGAAGGTTCGCACAACAATGACAATCTTGTAAAGCTGCGGCGCCTTGGGAGTGTCAATCGCGGACAGTGAGTGCCTTAAATGGTTGATACGACTGAGAAAGTAACGCTCCGTCAGCTTCAGATTTTCCTGGCAGCAGTGGAACACAGAAGTTTTTGGCGGGCTGCTGCTCAACTCGAGCTTTCCCCTCCAGCGGTCTCCATGCAGATGGCCAAATTGTCCGAGGCGCTCGGCTCTACTCTCTTCGAGAAGGATGGTCGCTCGATACAACTGACGGCAGCCGCGACGGCGCTTATCCCGTATGCGGAGCGCATGACCGAGGCATTGCATGAGGCCCAGGGTGTGCTCAGCGCCTTGCAAGGGCGATTGAACGGCTTGGTGCGCGTCGCCATGGTTACGACTTCCCGAAACTTTGGTCCCCATTTGCTGCAGGAGTTCCGGCGGCGGCATCCCGATGTCCTCATCGAATCGATCATCGCCAACAGAGAGGGCGTCATCAAGCGGTTGGAGGCCAATCAGATCGACATCGCCCTGATGGGACGGCCACCGCAACGGCTGGAAGTCGAGGCCCTGCCCTTTGCGAAACATCCATACGTGCTGATAGGGCACCCCCTCAATGCGTTGGCAAAGCGAAAATTGATATCGCGGCGCGAGTTGTCACATCAGCCCTTCTTTGTGCGTGAAGAGGGCTCCGGGACCCGAATGGTCCACGAAAACTACTTTCTCAGCGAAAGGCTGCAGTTGCCCAACGCATCGATGATGGACAGTAATGAAAACATAAAACAGGCCATCATGGCCGATATGGGCATCGCCTTCATATCGGCTCATACGGTGGCACTCGAACTCCAAGCCAAGAAGCTGGCTATACTTGCCGCAGACGGCATGCCGACGATGCGCGAGTGGTTCGTGTTGCACCTGAAGCGCAAGAAACTCAGTCCTGCGGCTCAGAGTTTCAAAGCGTTTGTGCGCGATCAAGGTCCTGCTTTGATGCGACGTCTCTTTGGAATGCTCGAAAAAAAGAAAGCTGGAGGGAGCTAACTTAGCCGCCAGCCTGCCTGCCCAAACCAGATGCTGCGTCGCGCCATTTCCTTGGACCGATCGTGTGGATTGAAGTTCCGCGACTGTCGACTGCAACCGTGACCGGCATATCCTCCACATTCAGCCGGTAGATGGCTTCCATGCCGAGATCGGCATAGGCGACAATCTCAGCTGAGCGGACAGCTTTTGAGACAAGGTAGGCTGCGCCCCCGACAGCGATCAAGTAGGCCGCTTTGTGTCTGGCGATTGCCTCTATGGCTTCAGGACCCCGCTCCGCCTTGCCGATCATTACCTGCAATCCAGTTCCGGACAGAATCTCCTCGACGAAGCGATCAATGCGCGTCGCCGTCGTTGGGCCGGCGGGGCCGATAACCTCACCATCAACCGGATCGACCGGGCCGACATAGTAAATCGCCCGCCCCCTGAGATCCACCGGCAGCGGCTCGCCGGCGCGCAGCGTCTCCACCATCCGCTTGTGGGCGGCATCGCGGCCCGTAAACAGCGCGCCGGATAGAAGCAGCGTTTCACCGGGGCGCCAGCTTTCGATCTCGGTACCCTCAAGGCGATCGAGATTCACACGGCGTACTCCTGCCGCGCTTTGCTCGACCACGATTTCGGGCCAGTCATTGATGCTTGGGACATCAAAGAGCGCCGGTCCGGATCCATCCAGCTCGAAATGAATATGCCGAGTCGCTGCGCAGTTCGGAATAAGAGCGACAGGCAGCGACGCGGCATGGGTCGGAAAACAGCGCAGTTTCACATCTAGGACCGTCGTGACGCCCCCAAGCCCCTGCGCGCCGATACCGAGGGCGTTCACTCGCTCGAAAATCTCCAACCGCACTTCCTCAATCCGCGATGACGGGCCGCGGCGCTTGAGATCGAGCATGTCTAATGGCTCGTGCAAGGATTCCTTGGCCATCGCCATCGCCTTGTCGACACTCCCGCCGACACCGATCCCGAGGATGCCCGGGGGGCACCATCCTGCCCCTAGAGTCTCCACGGTTCGCACGATCCAGTCCGTGATGGAGTCCGCAGGCTCGAGGACTGTGAACTTGGTCTTGTTCTCCGAGCCGCCGCCCTTTGCAGAAACGTCGACCGCCATGCCGGCTCCTGCGACCAGCTCAACGCTCACCATCGCAGGTGTGTTGTCTCCACTATTCAGGCGCCCAAACAGCGGGTCACGTACCATCGAGGCGCGGAGCGGATTGTCATTGGCCCTCCAAGCACGCCGCACCGCCTCGTCTACGAGATCTTGCAGGGACCGATTGGTGAGAATTCGGGCCCCTGTGCCGATCTTGACGAAGACATTGGCCGTACCAGTGTCCTGGCAAATGGGGCGCTTCCCAATCGCGCACATCCGCGAATTCACCAGGATCTGCCCGATCGCCTGTTTTGCCGGCGCGCTTTCCTCGCGCTCGTAGGCGGCCGCCAAGTTGCGAACGAAGTCGGGAGGGTGATAGCAGGAGATGAATTGCAGCGCCTCGGCAACGCTGTCGACGAAGTCGGCTTCCCAAATCTCGGTCATCACAGTCTATCCCTCCGGATCGAAGGGGACGTCGAGCAAGGGCGCGTGTTGCTGCGCCCCGTAGACGTCGGTTTCGCCAATGGCTGCGGATGGGCGGCGGCGCTTGATCGTGGCCTTGATGGCATTCGCCGGTTCGAAGGCCACGATATCGAGGACATCTCCCGCCGGAACCCCATAGAGGCGACTGATCAAGCTCCTGTTGATCAGTTGCGTGTCGCGGGCGTGTTCAAATGCACTACGTTCCTTGAAGATGATATCGAGCGTTAGCTCGAACGGCCCAGCGTTCTTGCTCCTCACAACAAGGGCGGCATCCGCGAGGGTGCCCTTCATGGCAGCGGGCCTTGCAGCTCGGAGATCTCGATAGTGGAAAACAGACTGAGGGGATCGTCCATCTCCAGCAAATGATAGAGGCTGAATTCGTAGATCTGTCCGACCTTGAAGTCCGAAGGCGAGTAGGGAAAGGCCAGATTGCCAGCCGTCGAGATGCGGCCGGGATAACCGAAATGCAGCATCGTTGCCCGGGCGAAGCCACAGATCGTGTCGGCAAGACCCTGCGTCTCACCCACCGCCTCAATCACAAGGCAGATTTCATGTGAGGTGATTGTCCTCTGCGGCTCGAGGTCGCCCATAACCCCATCCCTGCCATAAACGCGGACCATCAGCTGATAGGCGCTATCCGGGACGTGAGAAAAGTTGTCGGCCACGCGACGGCGAACCCCTTCGATGATCGTACCGACTTGGGCAATGAAGATGGGATCTCGGGCACCAGCGATGGAGACCGTGCGGAACCCGGCTGGCGCGGCACCCTCGAGCTTCACTCTATACGGGCGCGATGGCGAGAAACGGCTGCCGGAGACGCGCACGCGTTGCTCGTCGAGTTGCTCGAAACGCGTTTGTGTTAGGTCTAGCGCGCCGCCAGGACCGGGCAGGTGGTAAGGATCGCTCTTTTCATAAAGCGTGTGCGCTGCAACCGATGCTACGGTGCACCGGCGAGTTGGAGAAAGCGCCTGAACAGTGAAGCTGTTTTCTGACAACGTGCCAAGCATGCAGTCGCTGCCACTGCCCGGTGTCGCGGCGATAGCTGCACATTCGAGAATCTTGCCCATATGCAGCGCTAGCCCGCGGTCGAAGCCGCGCGCGATTGGCACTGCGGCAAAGACAGCTGGATCGTAGCAACGTCCGGCCACGATCACATCCGCGCCGCGCGCAAGGGCATCCAGGAGCGGTTCCTCGCCCATCTGCGCCACGATGTGCGTGCTGGCGTTGATTGTCTCGTGAGTGGCCGTGGGCACTCCTGGAAGCGTATCGACATGACCACGAGTGAGAGCCGCGCAAAGGGCTGCTTTTTCGATGTCGGCCGGAATCGCTGCAAGGCATCCTTGAAGTCGATCCTCCCGCGCGACTTCGCGAACGATATCAAGGGTCCAATTGAGATGGGGACGAGCTCCGCAACCGCCGGCGCTACCGATTAACAACGGGATCTCGCGCCTCCTCGCGGCGCGCAGCATCAAGCGCAAATCGCGCTTGACCGCGGCGCGATCCGTGAAGCAAACTCCTGCTCCCAGATAATATGGGCCCGGATCGCTTGATCCGGCATCGACCGCAATAACATCTGGATCCTGGGCGAGGCCGGCTTCGAAAGACGCTTCCGGAAAGCCGTAGCCAAGAATTGCTGTCGGCGAGAGCACCTTGATTTTGCGCCAGGTGCCCGAACCAGCCCGCTCTGTGCTCGAATTCATGTCATCACACTTACGCTCGCGTTCTTCGCCTGGAGGATTGCCAAGTTGCGCCGCATCTCGTTGGCAACGATGGTCATGCCTTCATCGAAGCCCATGCCTGGTTTGACAAGGACACGCTGCGGCCGCGTCGCCTGCGCGACATGCAGACAGGTCCTTGCAGAGACATCGGTCTCGTTGCAGGTACCGCCTTGATAGGCCTCTACCCCATGTTCCCGGCAATAAAGCACCGCCTCCACCGTGTTATGGATGCTGCCGAGGTCCGGTGTCTTGATCTGAACCATATCGCAGCACTCGGCATCGACGAACTCAACGATGTCCTGGTAGGTGTTGCACCATTCGTCTGCAACGATCTTGACCGAACTCGAACGGGCTCGAAGAGCCTCGCGGATTTCCTTCAGCAGCGCAATTTGACGAGGTTTGCTGCCCGCGTCGACCGGGCCCTCGATATAAAGCTCGAAGGGCGAAACACGCTCGCCCAGCCCCGCGAGATAGGCCGAGATCTTGCCGTGGTCGTTTGCGAAGATCATGCCGATCGTTCCGTAGACATCGACGTGCAGAACAGGTGAATAGCTGGCATCGCTCCGCAATTGCAGGATACGTTGCGTTAGCCAGGTCATGTACTCCTGAAGCTTGCCTCCGTTGCGCCCAAGCTTGCTGGCGACGTTGTTGATCAGGCCGTGGGGCAGCGCGTCGACACCCTTCATGACCATCTTGTCGACGGCGTTGTAACGGTCGTCGCCGCTTTGGCCGAAGAGGGCGAGCGGCTTCAACTCGATAGGAAGGCCGTATTCGTCACACACCACCTCAACTTTGAGCCGTCCCGATGCCTTGGCGGTGGCATCCAGAAGGGCCTGCGACAACCCGTACCGGATGGCGGTATGGATCCGATTGCCATCTTGCTCGAGCCGGTCAAAATAGCGGGCGTTGCCCATGAACTCCGCGACATCCCGTCCGATGAGGAGCGGCCGCAACACTTCTTGCATCCAAGGAATGTAGCCAGCGGCCGTGAAAAGGGGATCGCGCCCGCCGGCACCTGAATACTGCACGGCAGCGCAATCGCCTTCAGCCCAAAGGCCGTTCTTGAGCTTCAGAAGGACGCTGACCGCTTCGCCTGATTGCCTGATTCTATCAAAGCCAGGTGTCTTGGCTTTGCCGACATAGGTGAAGCCGTCCTGTTCTGCACCCGCCTTGATTGCCGCCTGATCGTCGAAATAGAACGAGGACAAGGCCGGCGTGAACAATGCTTCCGTGATCTTCATGCGAGTGCTCTTCACTTTGTGTAGCGTGTGTGCCGGCTACGGGCGACCGATCAAATTGCTCGACGAGATGGCGCGGACATCGTCCACTACCATTTGAAATGAGGCCTGGCGGCCTTCGACCGCAGCGCGCTCTGCGATCTTGTCCTTGTGGAACGCGACGACATCTTCCGGGAGCGGAATGTCACCCTTGCTGAAAACCCGGATCGCACCGTTATTGTCGCGGATGGGAGTCATTCGTCCGGCGTTGATGCTGGCCGGCGCGAACGGGATATCCATGACGCCGGCTTCGAACGCCAGGACGGCACCGCGCGCCACATCGCCATTGCCGAGTTCGATGACTTTACGCATCACCGCATGCACTTCTCGCTCGATAATTTCTATTTCCTGCGTGATCTCATCAGTCTCCAGCGGCCTTTGATCCCCGACCATGTTGATCATCTGTGCCGTCGCCTGCAGGCCAGAACGGTTGGCGTCCATGGTCGGCACGCCGGCGGCTTCATGAGGTGTCTTCACAATGATCTTAGTCGCCCCGGCGAACTTTGCGGCTGCCGAGCCCAGCGCAATTACCGAATAGGCCTGCGCTTCGCTTTCAGGAAAGCCACCCATCCACTGGTGGAACACCGTAGAGAGCGCGTAATCCTGATAACCAAATTCTTCGAAGTAGTGCTTGGCGAGCCTCCGCAAGGATCGGATGGCGGCGATGTCTTGCGCAAGATTGCCTGCCTGGCCGTATCCTAGCGTGATGCACTTCACCCCCTGTTCCAGCGCCAGCAGTCCCTCGATCAATGCGACCGTATGGGAGACGAAGGGCGGCACGAGCGTGCCGGTGAGGGGACCGAACGGCTCCCTGTTGATCCTGATGCCTTCCTCTTCGTACAGGCCGACCAGGCGATCGCAGTATTGCCAGTGGCGGATCGACCTCTCCAACGGCACGCTCTTCGAGTACGGGATGTTGTAGGAGATCCCACCGCCCTCGAAGCTGGAGAATCCCGCAGCTAGCGTGATCTCCGCCAGCAACCGGGCATCGGGCGTGCCATGACGGACTTGAACGGGCTTTTCGAGATTGTCGACTAGGCGTTGGCAGCCGGCGACACCGTGATTGACCGGAGGGAATCCGTTCAAGAGGGATGTGCCTGCAGCTCTGGATCGCTCGATGCCCTTCTCCGCCTCGTGATAGCGGTTGTGTCGTGTGTAAGCATCAACCGTGGTCGGGAGGACATCGCAAAAGGGAGAAAGGTCTTGCAGTAGCCGAATATGTTCGAGCAGCAGGGCCACGCCGGCGCGCGGCTGCAACAGGGTCTTGCCGCTGGCTTCCGCTCGCGCCAGGGAGATCGAGAACTTCTTCGAGTCCGCCATTTCCTGATGACGCTGGATGGCCGCGGCGAAATTGACATCGTGGCCCGTTGGCCAAGATCGAAGCACACCACACCGCTCTGATTCATACGTCGATCGATCGAGCTTCTTGTTTTCGATCGTGGTGCCAGCAGGAAGTGTCATGAAGGGAACCGCCGGGGAGGTTTTCGATATCAATGGTTTTCGACCAACGCCTCAAGCCCTGCGCGGACCGCAGCCGCAGGATGGGCGGCGGCGACGTTTGCGAGAAGCGGCAGAAGATATTCCGGATCACGGAGGTACCTCGCTCGAAGCGGCGCCAGAACGCGTTTCCCATATTCGTCGGTGCCCAGCGAAGAGAGGCTGTCTCGCGGCCGAAAGTTGGCGGTCGCGGAGAGATATCCGCCGGTTCCGATGATCTGCGGAACCTCTGTAAGGTCACGCCCAACCTGGACGGTGACCAACCCTTCTGCGGTACAGACCTCATGAGCCCGGCCTGAATGACGCGCCACCGACTGCACCAGGTTCGCGCTGGCAAGCACCCCATCAAACCTCCGCTCCTCAGGGTTACTGGCCAGTGTTTCGGGAGCTCTCGATACCCTGTCGACAAAGCTCGAAAAGGCTGGATCGGCACCGAGGCTTTCTGACGTATCAAGCTTTCGCGCGGCCACCGCTGCCGAGCGGGCAGACACGCGCATGCCGAGGTCGCCCTCCACCGTACGCTTCACTTTGGCTTCAGGCAGTCCACGACGCACCGTGCCTGCCAGATTTTTCTCCTCGTGCACCGAATACACATCGGTAGTAGCACCACCCATGTCGACCATCACGAACTCACCGAATTCCGGAGCGAACTCGGCGATGTAGCGGCAGTATTCGAATAGGGCATAAGGCGTGGGCCAGGGTTCTTTACCTGTAGAAGTGACAATCCGATCGAGGCCCTTGCCCGTCGTTATCCTTTTGAGAAAGAGCTCCCGGATCGCAGTGCGGGCCGGCTCGGGATTGGGGTTTTCCAAGTCCGGCAGTACGTTTTCAACGCAAACCAGGTCGCGGCCATCCAAGATGCGTTCCACCTCGTCGCGGACGGCGCGGTTCCCTGCAAAGACAATGGTCGCCGCCAAGTTAGCTTTGGCAAGCTTTCGCGCATTTTCCACTGGATAGTGCGTGTTGCCGCCATCGGCTCCGCCTGCGAGCAGGATGATGTCCGAGTTGGAATTGCCAAGCGCGGCAATGTCGGCGGTGCTAAGCGCGTAGGCGAAACTATGTGTGATCTTCGCTCCAGCCGAGTATGCCGTCAGCTTAGCCATCTCTGCCGTGAGATCGGGCACGATGCCAATTGCGGCGATAGCCAAGCCGCCCTTAGCCGACGACGAATAGAATATCTGATCGGGCTTTCCATCCGCAGACAACGCGTCATAGACGGCGTTGAAGCCGCGAGAGAGGTCGTCCACCGTTGTCGGACGAGCTGCGCGCTTTACAACCCGCAAGTCGTTCCGACTCGATAGCACAAAGGTTGCACCTTTGGTCCACGTAGAACCGATATCGATCGACAGGAGCCTCATCCGACTTGTCGGAGCTCGGAAACTCCGACCAGCTGCGCCTGCCTCCGACCGCGCGTGATGTCGCCCTTAAGCATCTCTGCAACCGTCGCTAGATCAACGCTGGGCTTGAACACCCTATCGAAGCCCATGGCCTTGAAGAGCTCTTCGATGGCGGAGAAATCACGCTTTCCAATAATAAGGTTGCCACCAACGTAGAGAACGATGTCGCCCAGGCCGCGCTCAACACAACGGTCACGAAATCCCATGCAGTCGATTTCGCCGTGGCCGTAGATCGAGGAGACCAGGATCGCATCGGCACCGGTCTCGATAGCCGCATCTATGAACTCATCCTGGCTAACCATCACACCGAGGTTCACCACATCGACGCCGTGCTGCCCGAGCACGCTCATGATGATCTTGTTGCCGACTGCATGACAGTCCGCTCCAATCACGCCCAGCACCACTTTGAATTCAGGAGCGACCATTCGATTCATCTTCCTATGAGCCCCGCAGATGCATCCCTTTACAACGAGCATCCGTGGAGTCAACAATCATTATCTGATGATAGAAATAGATAAATTAAACTGATCTGTTAGGAACGATGAGCCTTCGGCATTTGGAGAATGAAATGGTCAGTTTGCGGGTCCGGCCTCATCGGAGGTGAGCATCGATCTTTCCTAGTTCAGCTCAAAGATCGGCAGCGTTCGACCCAGCAAGAGAGGCCGTGGTCGAGTTCCAGATCGCAGATGATGGTTCGTAGCGCTGCTCCTAGCGCCGGGCTCAATCGCGCCGTGTGTTCAGACGAGTCTTCCATCGGTGAGCCTTTGCGATGTAACGCTCGAAGATCAACCCGGCAGCAAGCTAGTGTTCCGCGATTTGCGCTGACATTGCATTGTGAAAAGATCTATCTATGCGGGTTGGACACGTCATTCGCTCCACGCCGGCCGGCTAGGCGGGCGCGCCACATGGCTTAGGGTCCCCGTTCACGCGGCTGCTGGAGAATTGAAAGCTTTGCACAGGCTATCTTATTGTGCAATCGAGGCGAACAAACCTGCAAACTCAACGAAGTCGGACGTATTTTGCGGAGCATACCACATGGGGACGAACGAGCTGAGCTGGAACCTTCTGCGCAGTTTTTGCATCATCGCTGAAGAGAGGAGCATCACCGGCGCCGCGAAACGTCTTCGAATGAGTCAGCCATCCGTCAGCCTTGCGCTGCAAAAACTAGAAGATCAACTCGACTGTAAGCTCGTCTTCCGTGACCCTCGCCATTTTGCGCTGACATTGCGCGGCGAACAGATTTACCAGGAATGTTCCGAGATGTCCCGGTGTGTTGACCGAATCGGCACCCTCTCTCTCGACGGGAGCGATGACGAATTCGGAGAGTTAAAGCTCAGCATGGTTACCCGGCTACAGTCCACTCTCGTGGACGAAGCACTTCGGCTCTATCACCAGAGATACCCATCTGTCACATGGCGCATTGACATCAAGACGTCGCTCGAAATCGTGCGACAGATCTCGATGGACAAGGCTGGCATCGGCATCTGTCTTTTGACAAAAAAAATGCCGACGCTGCGATGCCGCCACTTATTTCGAGAGGATTTTGGCATATTTTGTGGTGCCGAACACCCTCTATTCGGAGTTCAGGAGGTAAATGTCCGAAGGCTTCAACAAGAGCCCTTCATCGCCTTCGATTGCGCCACTGATGGGAGCGGATTCGAGCCGATGATCTTTCTACGAGAAGGCCTTGGTCTCGGACGCCGAGTTAGCGGATGGAGCCACGAGCTCGACGAGGTGCGCCGCATGCTGATATCGGGTCTGGGCATAGGCCTATTGCCCGTTCTCACCGCCCACGATGATGTGGCCCAGGGGCGACTGTGGCCGTTGCGGCTGTTCGATGAGCCGCTCGGCGCGGATGTCTACCTCATCTCTTCCAACTTGAGCTCGCTGACCCCTCCGGAACAAAAATTTGCCGATCTGATTGATGAGCTTCTGGGCCTTTATCCCGAGATGACCTGAAGGTGTGGCACCCAGAATCGCATCATCGAGCGCCCATCAACGTCGTATAACCTTCATCGCGGCGGCTAGGTCTTCTTGCGAAAGGCCGGTGGATTTGAAGACGGTCCGCCCGATCTCGTTCAGGCGGCCCGGGTGGCCCCGCGCAAGCTCCGTCAGATCCGCCACAATATCTTCTGCGAAGAATGCGCCCTCGGCGATCGGTTGCGCCAGATCGCCCGCCAGAACAGCCCCTGCGCGCCCGTCGACGAACACTCGCGCCCCAGTGATCGCAGCCGTATCACTTTCGCGCATGTCGGGCTTAAATGCGCCTATGAGATCGAGGTGCGATGCCTCCCGCAGCCAGGCGCCGCGGATCATCGGCGTTGTTGAGGCTGTGACCGAACTTACCACATCCGCTAAGCGACACCCGGACTCTATATCCTCACACGTTTCCGCTGGAAGGCCCCTCATAACGAGCGTAGCCGCCAGGGACCTAGCCTTTTCCACGCTTCGTCCCCAAATCAGCACGCGAGTGTAGGTGCGTACACTCGCGTGGGCGTGGGCCACCGAGAGTGCTAGCTGACCGGTCCCGACAACCAATAAGGTTTGGACGTCTTCCCGGGCCAGATAATCCGCTGCCAGCGCCGAGGCCGCCGCGGTGCGCCGCGCGGTGAGCGCATCCCCATCTAGCGCTGCCGTAAATCTACCGTCAGCCCCGTCGAACATCAGCATGCCGGCGCTGATAGTCGCCTTGCCGTGTGTTGCATTGCCAGGAAAAAAGGTAACGACCTTGACCCCAATCGCTCTGCCACTCTCCCAGGCAGGCATAATCAGAAGTGAGGCTTTTTCGCCATCCGGCAGGTCCATCTCAAGCACCTGACGCGCCGGTGCAACCGTTCTGGCGGCGGAGAAATTCGCTCGAAGTTCCTCGATCAGCCCCGGCCAGTCTAGCCGTGCTTCGATCTCTGCGTGGTCGAAAAGCTGCATCAACGATCCGCACGTTGAACGACGGCGTGCAGAAGCATGTTGAGCCCTGCGCGGAAATCTGCTGGTTCGCAAGATTCATTGTTGTTGTGGGTGATCCCACCCTTGCAGGGTGTAAAAATCATGGCGCTGGGGCAATGCGTCGCCATGTGATAGGCGTCATGACCCGCTTGAGAGCGTATATCGCGCCAACTATAGGACTGACGGACTGCCTCAGCACGGATGCTGTTGATAAGTTCCTCGTCAAATATGTCGCCTCCCCAGCTCCATTCGTCCTCGACCACGGCGATACAGCCGGCCATGGCGGCGCTGGCCTTGGCGGCACGACGCATCTTTTCAGCCATGACCCTGGCGGTTATAGGATCGGGGTGGCGTACATCGGCGACGCATTGGGCCGTGTCAGACAGAATGCCCGGCTTGTTCGGCCAAGCGGCAAGCCGCGATCCAGTGGCCTTGCCGTCGTGGATCGCAAACTCCCAACCAATATCGTCAACTGCAGTCAGAAACCTCGCCCCGGCGATCAGCGCGTTGTGGCGCAGGTCCATCGGGGTTGGGCCGGTGTGGGCGGTTTCGCCTTCGAAGCGAACACGGATGCCGTGGCTCGGGTAAGCGCCGGTGACGATCCCTACCTCCCGCCGCTCCGCATCGAGGATCGGTCCCTGCTCGATGTGCAGCTCGAAATAGGCGTCGATCTCTCCTGCCTGGCAAGGCTTGTCGCCCTTATAGCCAATTCGTTCAAGCACATCGCCGAAACGTTGGCCATCGTCGGCAATCAGGTCGTAGACCCAGTCGCGTTCGTACTGCCCGACAAAACAGCCCGAGGCCACCATCGGCGGAGAAAACCTCGCGCCTTCCTCGTTGGTCCAGTCAACGACGATAATGGGCCTTTTGGTGACATGCCCGAGATCGTTAAGCGCGCGCACAAGCTCGAGCCCGGCAAGCACTCCGGCAATCCCGTCGAAGCGCCCCCCGTTAATCTGAGTGTCGAGATGGCTGCCGATCAGGATCGGTGGCAGTTCGTTGTTGGTACCATTGCGCCTTGCGAAGATTGAGCCGAGTTCATCGATATCGACGCTCAAGCCTGCCTCCCGGCACCAGCCACAAAATAGATCGCGCATCTCGCGATCTGAGTCCGTGAGCGTCAGACGCGACAGGCCTCCCGGACGGCCTTTGCCAATCTTGGCGGAAGCTTCGATTGTTGACCAGAAACGGTCGAGGGACACACGAGCCTCGGAGCAAATTGTCATAGATTATTTCTTTCAAAATAGTGACGTCACTGGCGCCGATCAGGCCAGTGATAACCTCGGCCAACATGATCAGCGGCGGAAGCACCGATGGCACCCACGATTGTGCGGCACCCTCAGTTCTATAAAAAGGACGACGTTTTCCTCCCGTTCCAGACTTCTATCTTTCGGTTGAAAATGCCGGCCGAAGCAGATTTCTTTTCTAGAGATCAGCGGTACGCGTCGCCTTTCCAGCCCAGCAGAGACCCTAGATAAGGGTCATGTGAAGCTCCGTCCGACGGTCGGAAGATGCCTCGCATAACCGACGAAGACAAATAGGTCAGAACTATCGCAGCAATCGACGGTGCCTATCTGCGAAATGCTGAAATATTCTGTACTCTCAAAAGAGGCCGTGCTTTCCTGAAGCTTCCTTGGACCTTCCTCCAGGCACAAGGCACCAAGGCTGTTAACAATAATCAGGGGAACTAGAGGCCATGCGTGTAAGATCAACTATGGGTTACTTCTGCGGTGCACTTGCACTTGCTGTT
>NZ_JAMYSP010000071.1:0-14179 GCF_040322015.1 Mesorhizobium sp. M0208
ATGCCTGCACCGGCTGCGGCGTCCACATGCACGGCCCGGTCGAGCGCGACCACGCTTTCAAGGGGCTGTCCTTCATCCATCCGGAACGCTTCCAGGAGGATGGCTGGTCGCCTCCGGGCTTCACCGCCTTTGTCTCGTCGATCATCGAGTCCGGTGTCGATCCGAGCCGCATGGATGGTATCCGGTCACAGCTGAAGTCGATCGGGCTCGAACCTTATGATTGCCTCAATCCTGGCCTGATGGACTATATCGCCACCTGGACGGCCAAGAGATCCGGCGCATTGCCGGCCTAGTAGCCGCTCGACTATCATCGATCGAGCCGGGCGACGCCGCCCGGCACGATCACGTGCAGGTGCGGACGGTGGGTCATCGCGGAGCCTTGCCTGTGAAGGACGGCGGTGATGCCGATACGGGGCGCCGAGAGCGTAGCCCTCGACGCCCCAGTTTTCAGGCATTGCCCATTTCAATCGCCTCGACTGCGCCATTGGCCTGCGCCCAGCGCGAAGATCGGCCACGGCTTTTGGTCGAGGGAATGGGCAATTGGATCCCATCCTATCGGCGGAGAGATAGACACTCGAAGATCGAGCATATTAGACTAAGTTTTATGGGCCTGATAGACAATGGTTATCATGAGCTGCCAATGACCGGCGAGCATGCCGTTGCGGTGGAGGGGCTTCCACCCATCCACAAGGACCCCTTCGACCGGATCCTGATTGCTCAATCGATTGTGGAAGGCATCAGATTGCTGACCGTCGACGATCTGGTCGCGCAGTATCCTGGGCCTGTCCGTCGTCTCTGACCGAGGTGGCCCGAGCGGTGGGCTAGGCGGTTGAAGTCAGCTATCGCTTCAGACCACCCATGAACGCCTTTACGCGAGCAGAGTCGACCTGGTTCCACCAGACGCCGTCGTGCTTCAGCGCGCTGGCGATGATGACCCCGTCGACAATGGCGAGGATATCGTTGGCATTGTCCGGCGTCACGCCGCTTCCGACCAGCGTCGGCAGGCCGGCGGCCTGCTTGATCATGCTTATGTAGCCCAAATCCGCGGCGTGGCCGGTGCGCTGGCCGGTGGCGATGATGGCATCGGCATCGAAGAAGACCAGGTCCTTGACCAGTTCCTCCACCGGACGGTCGGCGACGATGGCATGTGCGCCGTGTTTGACATGGGCATCGGCGAAGATGCGGATGCCGTTGGCGCGCAGCCTGGCGCGGTAGCGCGCCGCGCGGCCCGACTCGCCCTCGACAAAACCCTCATTGGCGACATAGGCGTTCGCCCATTGATTGACGCGGACGAAACCGGCGCCGGCAGCGCTGGCGATCGCCAAGGCCGGGATCGCGGCATTGGCCAGCACATTGATGCCGACCGGCCTGCCGAGCTCGCGGCGGATGCGGTCGGAAACGACCGCCATATAGGCCGCCGTCTCCGGCCCGATATCGTCAGGCTTGGCGAAAGGGATGTCGCCATGGTTCTCGACGATGACGCCGTCGCAGCCGCCGTCGAGATAGGCTTTGGCGTCATCGAGCCCGCGCTGGTAGATCACCTCCACGGCCTCGCCGTCATAGCGCGGCGCGCCGGGCAGGGGCGCCAGGTGAACGACGCCGATCACTACCTTGGTGCGGCCGAAAAGGTGCAAGAGTGCGTCGCCGCCGGATTGGCCGATCTGGGTCATGAGAGCTCCATTTGATCGATGAGCACCGCCATCTCGGAGGCGGAAGGACAGGATGCCAGCGTGCCCGGCCGTGTCACGGCGATTGCGGCGGCCGCCAGCGCAAGCTCCAGCGCCGAGGTGACCAACATGCCCCGCGCAAGCCCGCCGGCGAGACAGCCGCAGAACACATCGCCGGCGCCGCTGGTGTCGAGCGCCTCGACCTGCGGGGCCGGCAAACGAAGCGGCTCTTCCTGGCCCGGGCCAAGCACGAGACAGCCTGCGGCGCCGAGCGTGATGATGACGGTGCCTGCACCTTTGGCTACCAGCGCGTCGGCGGCTGCTGTCATGTCATCCCGGCCGGTCAGGGTTTTCGCCTCGGATTGGTTGACAACCAAAAACTCCGCCAGGCCAAGATCGGGAACGGATGCCGCATCGATCGGGCTGGCGTTGAGAACGGTGCGTGCGCCGTTTTCCTTTGCTGCTCTGAGGCAGGCATCGGTCGCGGCGGCACGCAAATTTCCCTGGCAGACGAGGATGTCGCCGGGAGCGATCCAGCGGACAAGTGCTGTTTGCGCCACCGGATCGAACGCTTCGCTGCAGGCAACGCCGCTGACGATGAAATTCTCGCCGCCTCGATCGACGACGATGGTCGAGCGGTCGCTCGGCAGCTCGAATTCGCTGACCTCGAGGTCTGACAGTTCGCTGTCGAGGCGGCTCCTGATCCATGTGCCTTCGCGGTCCTTGCCGAGCGCCGTCCAGAACGTCACCTCTGCACCAGTCCGCGCTGCTGCGACCGCTTGGTTGGCACCCTTGCCGCCGAGCCCGTCGGCATAGCTCACGGCATTCAAAGTCTCGCCCGCGGCAGGAAGGCGGCCGACGCGAAACATGGTATCGATGCAGGCATTGCCGACGACATGGACATGCATGGCTCAGCTCTCGCCGGTCGCCCAGCCCAGCATCTGTTCGAACAGGGTCTTGTAGCCTGGCCAGGCGATGAATTGCGGCGGCAGCCAATGCGGCCCGACATCGGATGTCCAGGCCACGGTGCGGCCCTTGCCGTAATGGCCGGTGACAAGCAGCGGCAGCGAACCATAATCCGACGATACGCTGGCCAGAACTTCCGCATCGTCCTTCAGTGTCACCTCGTTGAAGCCTAGCAGGATCGGCCAGTCCGAACCGAGGCCCCTGAGGATAGGATGGCTCGACCCTGGTTTCGGCACCGGGGCAAAGCCTTCGGGAACCTCGACGCGGTCGTCGTAGGCCAGGCAGTTCACCGGCAGCACGTCCTCGATTGGCGTCTTGCGGTAGCGCGCGCCGCCATTGATGCCCTGGAAGCTGTAATAGCCGCCGAACATCAACAGACCGCCGCCGTCGCTGACGTAATCGCGGAGCAGGCGCAGGCGGTTCGGCGTCGGCTTGGAGTGGACCCAGGTGTCGGGATGCAGCAGCAGCGTGTTGGCGCCAATGTCGGAGAGCACGACCGCGTCATAGGCCGACAGCGCCTCCATCGTCTGAGGAAAGCCGCGCTGCGCCTCATGCGCCGGCATGAAGGTGACGTCGAAATCGGTCGCCTTGAGCGCGCCCAGCAATTCGTCGGCGCCGGTGTGATAGGTGACAGTCGGGAACTGGTCGAAACCCTTGATGTGGGTCGCGGTCGACACCCAGGATTCGCCGGCAAGCAGGATCTTCTTCTTGGACATTTGAACTCCGTCGTAAGTCTAGGCCGCTTGGAGCCGCGCGAACACGCTCTTCGGATTGGCGATCAGCATGCGGTCGATGGCCGCCTGTTCGACGCCATGCCGTTTCAGGCGCGGTATGAAATGCTTCAGGATATAGCCATAGCCGAAGCCGCCGAAGCGCGTCAGCATGATCTTGAGGAACACATCCTGCGACAATAGCAGGCGGTCGCCGAAGCCGGCCTCGACAAGGGCGGCGATGGCGCGTGCGTTCTCCTCGTCGGAGGGCGATTGCGCGTCCTGGTCGGCATAATAATAGTCCATGCCGATCATGTCGTATTCGAGGAACGCGCCGCGCCGGGCGAGGCTTTTCTGGTAAGCGGGATCGTCGTGGCTCGGGTTCATGTGGCAGAGCACGGTGTGGCGGAGATCGGCGCCCTCGGCCTCGACGGTATCGAGCACGTCGTGCGCCAGCCGCTCCCAGCCAGGCAGATGGATCGACAGCGGCACGCCGGTGATGCGCGAAGCGCGCGCCGAAGCTCGCAGCGACTTGCGTTCCTCGGCGGTGAAATCCTTGCTGACGCCGACCTCGCCGATCAGCCCGGCCATGATCGGCGGCTGCGTCTCGCCGCTGCCGACATCGTTGACGATGAACTCGGTCACGGCGTCGACATCCATGGCCTTCAGCCATTCGGGATGGGTATGCTCGAGATAGAACCCGGTGCCCATGACGATCTTGAGGCCGGACATGCGGCTAATGCGGGCGAGCTTTTCGGGGTCACGGCCGATGCCGATGTTGGTGGCGTCGACGACGGTGTGGCCGCCCAGCGCGCGATAGCGCTGCAGTTCCGACAGCGCCAGGTCGGCGTCGTCGAGCGAGACATTGTCTCGGTTGACGTAAGGGTTCATGCGCAATTCGCCGATGATCTCGATGTTCACCGGCTGCTCGGCGATCGCCATGTCATCGGGATGGCAGGGGCATTTCCAGCTGCGCGCGCCGTCGAGCAATATGTGCTCGTGCATCAGCGTTATCCCCATCTCCTCGACCGGAACCTGGCCGAGCACGGTCATCACTTGGCCGGTTTCGACCCCAATTGGCAACCGCTGCCTGGGCGCTGCGTCATCGAACAGACCACTCATCGGCTCAACGGCTCCGCACGGCGCCGCGGAACAGGCGGAAGTTGAGCCAGATGGCGATCAGGATGATCGTTCCGGTGACGATCGGCGTCAGGAAGGGCGACAGATGCGCCAGGATCAGGCCGTTGCCGATGACGGCCACGGTCAGCGCGCCGAGCACCGTGCCGATGATCGTTCCACGGCCGCCGAACAGGCTGGTGCCGCCGAGCACGACGGCGGCGATGACTTCCAGCTCGAAACCCTGTCCGGCATTTGAAGATCCCGATCCAAGCCGGGCAGCAATGATGATGCCGGCAAGGGCCGCCGCGGTGGCGGAAATCACATAGACGAAGAGCGTCGTCTGCCGCGTGTTGACGCCGGCACGCCGCACCGCCTCGGCGTTGGCGCCGATGCCGGTGACATAGCGGCCGAACGGCGTCTCGTTGAAGGCGAGATAGGCGATGGCCAGGATCGCCAGCGCGATCAGCGCCGGCACCGGCACGCCAAGAAACCAGGCGCGGCCCAGCACGGTGAAAGCGCTTCCGGGCTCGATGGGGATGGAATAGCCGCCTGTGATCAGCAGCGCCACGCCCCGGATCACCGAAAGCCCGGCAAGCGTGACAATGAAGGACGGGATGCCCTCATAGGCGACGAAATAGCCCTGCACCGCGCCAAGCAGGGCACCGAGCGCGAGCATGACGAGGATAACGACTGGCCACGGCAGGCCAAACTGCAAAAGTGTCGCCGACAGCGTCGCCACCAGCGCCAGCACGGAGCCGACCGAAAGATCGATGCCGCCGGTGGTGATGACGAAAGTCATTGCCGCGGCAACGATCAGCAGCGGCGCCGACTGCCGCAGGATGTTCAACAGATTGGGCGATGTCAGAAACGCGTCGGTCGCAACCGAGAAGATGATGGAGACGACCAGAAAGAACAGCGCGATCGAGACGACACTGCCATTGGCGAGGAGCGCATCGCGCCAGGTGCCCTTGCGTACACGTGAGGGCTGGGCGGCGTGGATCGCGTCGCTCATGCCGGCGCTCCACCGCGGTAGCCGTTGGTGGCGGAACGCGCATTGAACTTGCGGCCGACGATCAGATTGACCACGTCCTCGATGTTGGTCTCGCCGATCAGCCGCTCGGCTACGCTGCGCCCTTCGTACATGACCTGGATGCGGTCGCAGACGAGGAACAGATCCTGCAGCCTATGGGTGATCAAAATGACGCTGACACCGCGCGCACTGACCGCACGGATCAGTTCGAGCACCGCCTCGACTTCGGCCACGGCAAGCGCTGCCGTCGGCTCGTCCATGATCAGCACGGCCGGCTCGAACGAGGCGGCACGGCCGATCGCGATCGACTGGCGCTGCCCGCCGGAGAGGTTTTCGACCTTGAGTCGCGTGTCGGCAATGACGATACCGAGCCGATCGAGCATCTGGCGCGTCTCTTCATGCATGCGCTTCTTGTCGAGAAAGGAAATACCTGCGATGCGGCGACGCGGCTCGCGGCCGAGAAACAGATTGCCGGCGACGTCGACCGTGTCGCACAGCGACAGGTCCTGGTAGACCATCTCGACGCGCGCCGCACGCGCGTCCGCCGGCGAGCTGAAGATCACCGGCTTGCCGTCGATCTCGATGGTGCCGGCGTCGGGAACTACGGCTCCCGACAGCACCTTGCTCAATGTCGATTTGCCGGCGCCATTGTCGCCGACCAGCCCCAGCACCTCGCCCGGCTTCAGCGTCAGCGATACGTCATCGAGCGTCTGGATGGCGTTGTAGCGCTTTGAGATGCCGCTCATCCGCACCCGATAGGTCTGGCCACTGCTCATCTGGGATTCCACGCGATTGCAGTCATCCGCGGCGCAGCCTCAGACGGCGCCGCGGCCCGGTCGCCAACGCAGTTTACTTGAACATCGCGCGGTATTGGTCGACATTCTTCTTGGTCACGATCGTCACCGGGATGTTGATGATCGGATCGATTTTCTCGCCCTTCTTGAGCTTGCCCAGCGCTTCGACCGCAGCCTTGCCTTCGCCTGCCGGATCCTGCTGCACGACCGCGACCACCCAGCCGTCGTCGATGCCCTGAACGGCCTGCTTGGTCAGATCCCAGCCGAACACCTTGACGTCGCCAGTGCGGCCCTGGCTGGTCACGGCCGAAACTGCGCCGAGCAAGGCTGGTTCGCCGGTTGCATAGAGCGAGTTCATGTCCGGATTGGCAGTCATCAGGTTTTCCGAAGCGCTCAACGCGGTCTCCTGAACGTTCTGGCCGTCGACCGTGTCGAGGAAGGTGACGGCCTGGCCGCTTTCGGTCACCGCCTTCTTGAAGCCGTCGAGCCGCTGGTTCTGGATGAATGAATTGAGTGCGCCGACGATACCGATCTTGGCCTTGCCCCCCATCTCGGTCTTCACATAGTCGGCGTAGAATTTGCCGATGTCCTCGCCGGCCTTGGTGTTGTCGACGCCGATGAACGAAATATTGTCGCCGTCGGGGATCTGCGCGTCGA
This sequence comes from Mesorhizobium sp. M0208, assembly GCF_040322015.1. Taxonomy (NCBI): domain Bacteria; kingdom Pseudomonadati; phylum Pseudomonadota; class Alphaproteobacteria; order Hyphomicrobiales; family Phyllobacteriaceae; genus Mesorhizobium; species Mesorhizobium sp. M0208. The sequence continues at coordinate 6,944 of NZ_JAMYSP010000071.1, forward strand.
TGGCTATGACGGGAATGCCGGCCGCCTTGGCTGCGGTGATCGCAGGCTTGACGCCGTTGACGTCGATGGCGACTAGAATGATGCCGTCGACTTTCTGCGTGATGTAGTTCTCGATCGCGTCGTTCTGCGCGCTCGGCACATTATTCGCGTTGAAGATGACCAGCTTGGCGCCGGCGGCGTCGGCTGCCTTTTGCGCGCCCTCGTTGATCTGGTTGAAGAACAGGGCCTGCTGGTTGATGTTGACGAGAGCGAACGTATCGGCAAGCGCCGAGCCCATGGCTGCCGAGCCCATGGCAACGGCGGCGGCACAGCCGGCGAGAAGTTTGAACAGACGCATTTCGGTTCCCCTTGCTTGCGGACCAGACCTAGGCCGGTCCCGTTGGTGCTACAGGCACGAAGCAAGCATTCAAGAGACTTGAATATTTGTCAATCCAAATGAACGCCGAGCGTTGCTCAGAAAGTCGCCGGCGTATTGACCCAGAAAATGCTGGCGCGTTCCTCGCCGATGTTGCGGTAATGATGCGGCAGCTCCGACCTGAACACGAAGGCATCGCCCGTGGCGAGAGCATGGCTCTTGCCATCGACGATCAGTTCGATCCGCCCGGCGAGCACATAGCCGACTTCCTCGCCGGAATGCTGGATCGGACCTTCGCTCGAGCCCTCCGCCTCGATGTGATGGATGTTGCATTGTAAGAGGTGGCCAGGCGAATATGGAATGATGCGTTCGAGCGAAATTCCTTCGCCGCGCCGTAGCGCGTCGAGCGCAATCAAAGGCCTTGCGCCCGCCCGGAATACGATCGCCTCGTCGTCGTCGACTTGCTCGAACATCCAGCCGATGTTGGTGTCGAGAACCTCGACCAGACGGTGAAGCATGGGCAGGGACGGCGAAGCCTTACCGTTCTCGATCTTGGACAGCAGGCTTTCCGAGCAATTCGCAGCCGTGGCCAACGTCTTCAGCGTCATGCCGCGTGTCTGGCGGGCGAGACGCAGCCGAGTTCCAAGTCTCGCGGCATTTACGGTGGCGTCCGTTTCTGACTCTGGCCGCCGTCGATCGATCTTGTTCATCTGTTCGCCAACCATTCGACGGTCAAGGGCAACTATCGCGCGAGCAAAAGACCTCGGCCGACGATTTGCAAGTGCTGATGCGTCAAATTCGAGACTTCAGCCGCAGCTGCCGCATCCGGCGAATGCCGCTCCCGCATGAACCGTGCTGATGATCCCGCGCCAGTTATCCCCTGTCGCTTGCCTGTCCATCGTGGTCGAAATCGCCAGCCGTTACTGCGTTTGCGTCACGTGGCGAGTGGACTTGGGACGACAATGCGTGCAAGGCGGGCCACGTAGCCAATCTACACAACCACGGCCGCGCCGACACGATAAAATCTGGACTGTCACCGAATTGCGGAGCGCGCCCAGAAGTCACCCGCGGCAGCGCCCCATGGAGTTACGCCCAGGGCGCGCAGGCTCTCGATAGCCGCGACGTATCCAATGAAATCCCTGGGGTAGTCGCGAGCTTGAGCTTCGGCAATTTTGAAGAAAGTTCAACAGAATTAATGGACTGGCACTTTGCTTATGTAAGTTGCGGAAGCGGCGCGCGGTTAATGATTTAGAAGTATAGATACATCTACACGAGGTGCGAAGAAGCAACGCCAATACAGCTGATTGGTTACAGCATATTTATTTTCGCAGATATGGTATTGCCCGTCGGGGGATTCCTGTACACGGTCCCGTGGGATGGTGAAATTATGCGGCAAATAAGTGTAACCACCGTCTACCCTGGACCGCACCGAAGACCGAGGTATGGCGCGGCAATCTGAACCGCCGCAGCACTTGAATTTGGTCTGCGGGTCAATCTTATCTTCGTACCAATCATGGGCGTTAGCGGCTGTAGCGGCGGCGATACACATCGCCGTGAAGATGAGCCTTCGCATGGCATTCCTCAAGCATCTGGCAGGCGCTGCTCGTTGGGGTTTCCATGTATATTAGCGTTTCATTGAAAATGCCATTGGCCTCCGACCGACTAACGCAGCTCCAGCCAGTAGCGCCCGCAACGGAAGACCGCGTCGCGTCACGTCAGGACGACACTTGCGCCGAACAAAGGTCTGCTCTTGTCGCTCCGGGTTTGAAAGCCGACCATCTGCTCTGCGCCTCAATCTCGGCCGCAGAGATCAGCTTCTCCGCCTCCTGAAAACAGACATCGCAAGCGAGGACTCCGGAGGTCGCGGTTGCGCCCTTAAGCCCCGCCTGGCCGACCAGATAGAAGATCGCATTGGCCTCGCGGCCCGGCATCGTCTCGCTGAACTAGATGCGGCTGTTGGGCTGGATTGCTGGCTCAGACCGAGCAAGGGTCTCCGCTGTACCTCGACGCCGAAGTCGCGCAGATCGTGGCCGTTGCCGCGCCGCGCCGATTTTCTGGAGTGGTAAGCCGCGCCCGACGCGGCGAATTCGTAACCCTACTCGGCGGCCGTCTCCGCTGGCGCCCCTGCCGGCCCCGAAGGCTCGGCCTCGGCACGGGGCTTGCGCCGCGAAAACAACGACCTGAGCGTGACGTAGAACACCGGCGTCAGGAACAGGCCGACGAAGGTGACGCCGAGCATGCCGGAGAATACCGCGGTGCCGAGCGACTGGCGCATTTCTGCGCCCGGGCCCTTTGCGATCATCAGCGGCACGACGCCGAGGATGAACGAGAAGGCGGTCATCAGGATCGGCCGCAGCCTGAGCCGGCAGGCTTCGACGGCAGCTTCGGCGGCCGACAGCCCGCGTTCCTGCGCCTGCCGCGCGAATTCGACGATCAGGATCGCGTTCTTGGCGGCAAGCCCGATTAGCACGATGAGGCCGATCTGCACGAGGATGTTGTTGTCCAGCCCTCGGAACGACACGCCGAGCAACGCCGCGAGCACGCCGAGCGGCACCACCAGCACAATGGCGAACGGCAGCACCAAGCTTTCATATTGCGCCGCCAGCGCCAGGAACACGAAGAGCACCGAAAGTCCGAAGATATAGAGAGCGGCATTGCCTGTGTTGCGCTCCTGGTAGGCGAGCTCGGTCCATTCATAGGAGGTACCGGCCGGCAGCGTCTTTGCCGTGATCCCTTCCATCAATGCCAGCGCGTCGCCTGTGGAAACGCCGGGCGCGGCGTTGCCCTGCAGCGGCACCGAGACGTACATGTTGTAGCGCTGGACCAACGCCGGGCCGGTGGCGTCGCGGATCTCGACCAACGTGCCGAGCGGAACCAGCGCGCCGGTCGCCGAGCGCACCTTCAGTTTCAAGATGTCGGCGCGATCTATGCGGAACGCCTGGTCGGCCTGCGCCCGCACCTGGTAGACGCGCCCGAAAGCGTTGAAGTCGTTGACGTAGGCGGTGCCCAAATTGATCGACAGCGTCTCGAAGATGTTGGGGATAGGCACGTTCAGGATGCGCGCCTTGTCGCGATCGATCGCCAGGAAGAATTGCGGGCTCGACGCGGAGAAGGTGGTGAACACGCCCGTCAGCCCCGGCGTCTTGTTGGCCTTGCCGGCGATTTCGTAGGCAAGCGCCAGGACCTGTCGCATGTCGGCGCTGTTGCGCTCCTGGATCTGCAGCTTGAAGCCGCCGGCATTGCCGACGCCGCGGATCGGCGGCGGCGGCAGTGCGATAATGAAGGCTTCCTTGATGCTTTGCAGGCTGCCGAACAGATTGCCGATGACCTGGGTTGCCGACTGGTCGGCTTTCAGTCGCTCGTCAAACGGCTTGAACCTGGCGAAGATCACGCCCGCATTGCTGGCGTTGGTGAAGGTCGCGCCGGAGAAGCCGGCGAAGGCGACTGCGTAGTCGACGCCTGGCGTTTTCTGGATGATCTGCGACGCCTGCTGGATGACCGCATCGGTCCTCGACAGCGAAGCGCCGTCCGGCAACTGGACGACGACGATCGCATAGCCCTGGTCAAGCGACGGAATGAAACCGCGCGGCACCGCCTGCACCATGTAGACCGTGGCGTAGATGAGGCCCGCGAAAACGGCCAGCATGGCGGCGATCGTTATCCACGAGCCGATCAGCACGCGGATGATGCTCGAATACCAGTGGGCGACCCTGTCGAAGCCGCGATTGAAGCCGTCGGCGAGCGCCCGTCCGAACCGCGCCAGGAAAAAGCGCGGCGGCGCCGCCGCGGCGTGGTGCGGCTTGAACAGCAGTGCGGCCAGCGCCGGCGAAAGCGTCAGCGAATTGAATGCCGAGATCGCCGTCGACACCGCGATGGTGATCGCAAACTGCAGATAGAACTGCCCAGAAATGCCGGGGATGAAGGCTGTCGGTACGAACACGGCTATCAGCACCAGCGAGATCGCGATGACCGCGGTTCCGACTTCGTCCATGGTCAGGTGCGACGCCGGATTGGGCGCCAGCCCTCTGGCGATATTGCGCTCGACGTTCTCGACCACGACGATCGCATCGTCGACGACGATGCCGATCGCCAGAACGAGGCCGAACAGCGTCAGCATGTTGAGCGAGAAGCCGGCGGCGTAAAGCACCGCCAGCGTGCCGATCAGCGACACGGGGATCGCCACGATCGGCACGATCGCCATGCGCCACGATTGCAGGAAGACGATGATGACGATGATGACCAGCAGCATCGCCTCTAGGATTGTCTTGTAGACCTCCCGGATCGACTCGGCGACGAACTCGGTCGGATTGTAGACGATGTCGTAGCTCAACCCCTTCGGGAAGTCGCGGGAAAGCTCCTTCATCTTGTCCTGGATTTCCGCGGCTGCGGCAAGCGCATTGGTGCCCGGCCGCTGGAAGATGGCGAGCGCCACCGCCGGTTTGCCGTTGAGATAGGAGTTGGTGACGTAATCCTTGGCGCCGAGCTCGATGCGCGCCACGTCCTGCAGCGAGATCAGGCGGCCGTCGTCGGTCGATTTGACGATCACGTATCGGAAGTCGCGTGCGTCGTTGAAGCGGCCTTGCGTGGTGACCGTGTACTGGAACGCCGTGCCGGTGCTGGTCGGCGGCGCGCCGATCGCGCCACCCGACACCTGGACGTTCTGGTCGCGCAGCGCCTGCACCACATCGCCCGAGGTCATCCCCAGGGCGGACAGTTTTTCCGGATCGAGCCAAATGCGCAGCGAATATTCGCGTTCGCCGAAGATGATGAGGTCGCCGACGCCGTCGAGTCTGAGCAGTATGTCGCGCACCCGCGAGCGGGCGTAGTTCGAGACGTAGAGCTGGTCGTAGGTATTGTCGGGCGACAGCATGTGCACGACCATCATCAGGTCGGGCGAGCTCTTGGTGGTGGTGATGCCGAGGCGTCGGACTTCTTCGGGCAGGCGCGGCTCGGCGACCGACACGCGGTTCTGCACCAGCACCTGCGCCTGGTCGAGATCGGTGCCCAGCTTGAATGTGATGGTCAGCGCCATCGCCCCGTCGCCCGACGAATAGGACGACATGTAGAGCATGCCCTCGACGCCGTTGATCTCCTGCTCGATCGGCGTTGCCACCGTCGCTGCGACCGTCTCGGCGTCGGCGCCCGGATACTGCGCGCGAACGACGATGGTCGGCGGCGCGATCTCGGGATATTGCGCGACCGGCAGCTGGGTATAAGCAATCCCGCCGAGGATCAGCAGGACGACCGAAACGACCGATGCGAAGATCGGACGGTCGACGAAGAAATGTGCGAACCTCATTGCTGCAACTCGGCGATCTCGGCCTTGGGCGGCAACGTCACCATCTCGACCTTCACCTTGGTGCCGGGCCTGGCGTGCATCAGCCCGTTGACGATGATCGTCTCGTTGCCGGTCAGGCCCCCGCGGATCACCCGGTAGCCGTCAAGAAGCGGGCCGGTGCGCACGGGCTTCGCCGACACCATCCCGGCCTCATCCACCAGGAACACGATGCGGCGATCCTGATCGGCGCCGATCGCCTCGTCGGGCACCAGCACGCCGCTATGCGGCAGCGACCCCGGCACGTTGATGCGCCCGAACATGCCTGGCTGGAGAATGCCGTCGGCGTTGGGAAACCTTGCACGCACCCGCATGGTGCCGGTCGCGTTGTCGATCCGGTTCTCGGCAAAATCGAGCTTGCCTTTGAATACCGCCTCCGTGCGGTCGGCGACGCGAACCACTACCTCGAGCCCGCCGGCGCCTTCCTGCATGCTGCCGCCGCGCTCCTTCGCGTCGCGGGCGTAGCTGAAATACAGGCGCTCATCGACGTCGAAATAGAAATCAATCGGATCGCGCGTAACGATGGTCGTCAGCAAGGTGGAATCCGGCTGCACGAGGTTGCCGACCGACACCAGCCGGCGGTCGATGCGGCCGGACAAGGGCGCCTTGATCTCGGTGAATTCCATGTTCAGGCTAGCCGTCGTCAGCGCAGCTGTCGCGCCCTGCATCTGCGCCTGCGCCGAAAGGTATTCCCGCCGGCGGTCGTCGAGCGTCGCGGTTGAGATATTGCCGGTCTTGGCGAGTTCGTCGGCGCGATCCAGCTGCATCTTGGAGAATTCGAGCAGACTCTTGGCGACGTCCACTTGCGACTTGGCGGCATCATAAGCCGCCTGGTACGGACGCTGGTCGATGGTGAAGAGCAGGTCTCCCTTGTTGACCAGTGCGCCGTCCTGGAAGCTGACCTTGTCCAGATAGCCGCTGACGCGCGAACGGATGGCGACCTGGTCGACGGCTTCGAAGCGCCCGACGAACTCGTCGTCTTCGACGATTTCACGGACCACCGGCTTGGCCGCCGTCACCACGGGTAGTTGCTGGTCCTGCGCAAACGCAGTGCTGAAAGCCATGCCGAGCAGGAATGTCGCCGATACGGCGGCGCGGGCAAGCCAGTCGGCCGATCGACGGGCTCGCCCGCCCGCGTCGCGATGCAATTTCCCATTCTCTAGGGTGTCCATTTGCGTCCCCGCTCGCTGGACCCGGAGGCCGGTTGATCCGCTTCTACGTTCAGGCTACTCGTCGAAATCAGAGCACTGCAGTGTTGTGCATGACAAGATGATCATTTTCCATGTGGGCTGAAATGTCCACCCTGTGGCTGCCCCGCCACCCGCGACTGGCGACGCAGATCCACCGGGCGATCCGGGATGCCATTGAGACGGGGAGCGGCTAGACCTGGGAGCAGACTTTGGTCCCGTCGGGCTGAACGTCCGCAATCGGTCTTCAAACGTTAAAGCCGCCATTCCGCTATCGTGAAGAGTTTCGGGCGCCGGCAGGCGTACGAAAGTCCCCGAGGAAGGAACCCGCGGGCCACAGGCGATGGTTATGGGGATTT
>NZ_JAMYSP010000072.1:0-12710 GCF_040322015.1 Mesorhizobium sp. M0208
CTTTGAGCGCGGCCTCGACTTCGTTCTCACCAGCGCTCGGCGAGACTGCCGCCAGGCACAGCCGGGTCTCGGCGGCGAAGGCCGAAACCGTCAACGGCGGACTGGCTGCCAAGCCCTTCTCGTAGGCCCGCCGCAAAGCCTTGCCGTCAAGCGACACCACCTCGGGCGTCTCTCGGCTGGCTCGGGCGAAAGCTGCGGCAAAGGCAGCAAAGGCGCGACCGAAGGCCTCCGGGTCGAGCAGGCGCAGCAGCCGCGAGAAGGTGTCGTGGCTGGGAGCTGCGTCATAGTCGATCAGCCGCGACAGCGCCTGCTTGCGCTCCTGCGCAAACAGGGCGAACTCCGTCGCATTGCTGGCACCACACAGGCTTGCCGCGATCATCATCACGATCAGGTCGCCAAGCCGGTGCGTGGCGTTGGGCGCGCGTGGATCAGGCACCGCGCCAAAGTAGCTCTCAAGGCAGGAAATGGCAGTCGCTCCTTCGCTCAACTGCCTCTCCAAAGAATCCTTTCTCAGCCTAAACTCAACCCCAAAATCGCCATATGCGATTCCCCTGCCCTTGTGGGGGAGATGTCCGGCAGGACAGCGGGGCGCCGTAGGCGCCAGCCATAACAGCAATTCCAATCAATGCAGAACATTCAATCCACGAAATTTTCGTCCACGAACATCTCGGCAAATTTCTGGGGTGGAGGGTTACGCCATTGACGCGAGCGATTTCGAGATTCCTTGCCACATATCCCGGATTGCTGCCGGCATCCCCTGCGGTATGTGGATAGCCTGGGCAATTGCGTCATGCCATTGTCCCTCGCCGCCATAGATAGATTGCAGTTTGGGGGCCATCCTTTTCAAGCCATCCTCCGACTCTTGAGAAAGTTCTCCGATCGCCCAGAGCACATAAACATCGAGCAGCCTAAGCAGCGGCTGTCCGTCATAACGTGGGTTAGTCAACATTTAACCTTTCACGCATCATAGGTGGCATAATAAATAACCCGTTCGCAGATGGCAGAAATGCTTGGCTTTTCTTTCTGCGATGCAACCAAAGCCTCGGTAATCTCGATCGCAAGGTTGATTTCGAGAAAGTATGCCAGGCCCTCTTTAGCTGCCTCGGGTGGTACCAACACCCCATCCTGCTGAGGCAGAACCATCGCGTCTGAATCCTCTGTCCAAGGCTCCGCCCCGTAGATTGTGGGCTCCGCTGCGTAGACCGGGTCCTCCTCGTCAAATTCCGACAACCGCCCAACGATATCCAGCAACTTCATTTTTTTCCCCATAGGGAAAATCCTCCTCGGCCATTCGGATGCAGTGCTTTCTGGAAGATACTCCCTCGATCATGTTGAGATCTAGGGACGAGTTGCATTACACCGGGTTCGTAAACTTGCACAATGATCGGCCGAAAGCGTCATGGCCTCCGCAAGGTCAGTGCTCCCCGCACCCTACCCATCCGCCGGTGCCGCTTTCTCCGGCGCCGCCTTAAGCAGAATCCCGATAGCTCGATTCCAGTAGCGCACCGCCTCAAAATGCCCTTGTCTGGTCAACCAGATCTTATTCTCCAAACTGACTGGATCGCCGATCTCAAACAGCTCCATGCCCTTGGGGCGCAAATATCTATTTTGGTCGGGCATTTTCAGTCCACCAACCGAGCAAATAGATCGGCGAGGTCACGCGCTATCGTCTCAGCGGATTGCCGATTCATACCTATGAATGGGATGCGTACGATTGGCATGGCCGCATCTTCAGTGTCGAAGCCATAGCCTTCACCTCCTCCGTCAGATGCGAATAAGAAGATGCCTGGCGCATATTTTTCAACCTCATATCCGCGGTTGAAGTCAGCCAGTTCTTCGGCTTTAAAAAAATAGTATAGTTATTGCCGATGAAACCTTCGCCTCCATTATGCTCTTTGAGGAAATCATGTAATCCTTGGCAGCACGACTCCCAACCGTGCGGACAGGCCGTCGACGACTGCGGATTCAGCCGGTGCGTCGAATGTCCCTCAGTTAAATATGTCCCATTGCTATCGTCCCAGGTCGCTCAGCAACTGGTTCCACCACGGCATACCCCTGTTGTCGGTGAACTGCCGCCAAACTTCACTGGATTGATTTCATGCACATCCACTACGGCGCGAACTATGGCAACAATAGCACTACCGACCGTCGTAGGGCTCAATCGTCGCTGACGGAATACCAAAGCGGTCGAGTAGATTCAGCACACGCTCTATATGACCACACGCAGATCGCCAGCAATGATAACATCGCCGAACCATCCTTCCATCTGGTAGGTGAGTTTGCTCACAACAGGGGGTGAACGCTTGTGACCATGATGGTGCCACGGCCTATTCCGCCGGCGACATTGGGCTTTATGTAAAAATAGTCCACCATTCACCTAATGAGGATCAAAAAAATGAAAGCCCAACCTCATTGCTACTTACCATCGTAAGGCTCGATGACAGCAAACGGTATTCCCAATGATTCCAGCAAATCAAGAATGCGTTTCGAGATGACGAGGCGATAGTCCGCTGCGATCCCGAAATCGTCCCGGCCGGCCTTGCCATTCACTTTAAGCCAGACGAAGGGTGGAAGTTCCTGCCCAGGTTGATCCTCATGAAACTCTTCGGATGTTGTCACTTCGGCGTCGGCGAACGTCGCGCCTGAAAAACCCATCTTTTGCAGTGCGCGCTGGGTGTCTTCGGTGACGAGGTAACACGGGAACGTCGTAACGATCACATCGCCAAACCAGCCCTCTATAACGTAGTGAAGCTTGGTCACGATTGGCGGATGGACACTCGAGTCAAGAACGGTGTTTTCACCAAGTCCACCAGCGACGTTCGGCCATATGTAAAAATATTGCATCACTCACCTATTGGAGGATTGAACAGATGTCCGTATTGTTTGTCGATATAAGTCACGTAGTCCAGCACCTGCTGACGCGTTGGCTGGGGGTGCGACGCATAAAATTTATCCCATTCGAATCGGAAAACGATCTTGTGCAAAAGGTTATCTAATCCTTTTGGTATGCCGCGAAGATTTTGAAGAGAGTGCATCTCATCTTCAGCAACAAGGCTTGGATATCTGGTCCATAATCTGTTGCTCTGCAGCGTGATGGACGACAACCTCTCCCTTTAGATTCGGGTTCGCATCAAGAAATGTTTTGCGGTAATTTTTTGAAAGAGCTTTGCCAAACGATGCTCCCGGATGCCTAATCTTAGAGGGGTCTCTCGCGATCGACTTTATTATCGCAAGAAGCTCAGCCTTGTCAGGCTTGACGCCGGTGCTCAAGAGGTAAGCGGCCTCTTTTGCTGCATTTATTGCACGAGACTCAACCTCGGTCGTCTGGCGAACCGCCGCTCCCTCAACGGCGAGTTCTGATGTGGCCCGCGACCCACCGGCCGTAAGCTCCTCTAACGGCTTGGCAAACTTGCCCGTCCCGGCGCGGACAATGGCCAGTCCTTTTGCAACGGCTTGGCCGAGTGACTCGAACGCCAGGCTGCCCTCTGCAGCTAATCCGGAGGCAGAAGTGACCGGCAGTTGACTGAGCGCGTCCAAAGGATCGTCGCGCAGATCCTGAAGAAACAGCCCAATGTCGTGCGGGGCTCGGCCTAGGCCTTCAAAACCTTCGGTGAGGTAGTTGCCGAAGTCCTCCGCGGCGAGTTCCAGTTTCGATTGAGGCTTCCTGCGGTTTGAAGGAGCAGGCGGTTGATTCTGCTTCCCGGCGATCACAGGTGCAACAACGGGCCTAGCCGGTTGGCTTTCGACCGATTGAGGAAGCCCGGCTTGGACGAGCTGTTGGGATAAGGCTGCTCGGACCTCTGGATCGGACGCCCCACCAACGAGGCTGTACAGGATGGTGTGCTTGTCCGCCTGTGGCACGCTCCCGTCTTTGAATGTCGTGGCGATGTTCTTGAGAACAGACCATGGGAAAGGTTGATAGTTCTCGATGCCCAGTTGCTTTTGTGCTGCAACTGAAGCGGCGATTGCTCGGACATAAGTTCCTCGGTCGTAGGTGTCCGGCCCTCCTTCACGATTCCATGACTCGCTGTCGGGAGTGGTGATCTCGCTCCAGGCTGCGTCGACGCTCGGAAAGACCTTGCGAACGTATGCGGCAGGGTCCGTCCGTCTGGCGTCCAGCGTCTGAAGCGCGGCGGCGGCCGTGACGTGATACCGCGCCTGCTCCCCTTGGGAACCTGCAGGACCAGGTTCGGCATCGCGTAGCGCCGCATGGATTGCTTGGTTCGGCATGGTGCGCATGCCGAAGGCCTGACGACCAACATCAATCTTTCTGGCAAAATCCCCGTACTGCTTGCCGCCCTCCTCGACGCCATAGACAGCGATGAAGGCGTCCCGACCAGGCATCTTGCCGGAATAGGCGCCAGTCTGTGCGATGGCGCCCGGCGCGTTCTGCTCGGCGAGACCAATGTTGGTGCGAAACTCAACCTGCTGAGCAATGTTGGCCGCCTGCGCCTGTCGGATCAGCGCTGCCTGTTCCTGTTGCGGAAGGTCGTCCCTGAACGCCTGCGCCAACCTTTTATCCGGGGTCTGCATGCCGACGCGGTCACCCTTCGCTGCCGCCGCATTGGGCGCACCAAAGGCGCTGGAGCCGCCAACGACTTCGGTGGTGTCGTCCTTAGTTCGGTTTCCAGCCTGCGCGGCACCCAGCATCTCTGCAGCACGTTTCGGGTCCTGGGCGATCATCGCCTGGATCAGCGCCTTGGCCGTATTGCTGCGCCAGGCGACTTCCGCCGCTTGTCGGGCAAGCGGGTTGCGGAATTTGGCGATTAGGTCAAAGCCGTTCTGCCGGATCGCGTCGAAGTTCTCGGTGTCCTTGGGGTTGCTTTGCGCGATGGCACTGGTTGAGATGTTGTCGACCTTGGTCCACTCGGCCTGCTCATATTCGTCGCGCCGCTGAAGCTGCCTCGCAGCCATCCGTAGTGAGCCGGCCTCGCGCAATGCCTCTTTCTGCCTGGCGAAATTGGCGCGCTGGCTTTCGGGCATTTTCGGCAGGGCATCGGCGAACAGCGTGTCGAAAAGGCCGGTCTTGATCATCCGGCCGGTGCGCGGATCGACCTGGCCATACATCGCGTCATGCAGGCCGGCACCATCGGCCGGCGCGTTTGCCGCCACCTCGTCTTCCGCCTGCCCGATCTGGCCGTTGAACCGACGGCGCGCGAGGTCGGCGTCGAACGCCTCCTCCTGCTGCTTCTGCTGCTGGTAGCGTTCGGCGACGGCAGAGAGCTCGTCGCCAAAACCCTGCATCGCCCTGCCGACCGGCGATCCTTCGGGATAGGAGAGCACATTGCCGGCATCGAGCCGGCGCTGGGCAAGCTGGAGAGGTATGGTCGCCATCTATTTGTGTCCTGCCATGAGCGCGCCGGGGATCGTGGCGCGGCGCTGCCGCGCGCCGGCCCCGTGCCGCCGCCTTCGTCGGGTCATGAATTTTGGAGAGGTCGCCAATGAGAGTGTCGCCGGCACTGAAGATGCTGGCGGTCTGCGCCGTCGGCTAAATGCCCTCGGCAAAATATTGTCATTCCCTTATGAGTTGGCCGGGCTCGCGGACTCCCGCGAACGATCGGTCGGAGCAGGCCATGACTGTGGCAAGGCCGGCGCTCCTAAAGTCCCTACCCCTCCAGCCTCGCCGCCTTCTCCAGCGCCACCAGCTGCGCTTCGTCCAGCGTCAGGAAACCCATAATGTGCTGCACCACTTCGGCCCGCGCGTTGCTGAGCGCGCTGTGCAGCTCGAAGCCGATCGGCGTCTTGGTCTTGGCCAGCCATTCACCGTAGGACGGGCGGCGGTAATAGCCGGTCGCAGCCGTCAGGTCGGCCAGCACCATCTCGCCGTCCTGGCCTGAGAACACCCTGAGATAGGCCCTGGCCAGCGCATCCCGCGCCTTGGCCGGGCCGCCGGCCTGGCTGGAATGGGCGAAGCGTTTTTGGCTCATGCCCCGCCACCCTGTACGTCGCCACGCTGCACGTCACCGCCCTGCGGCATCCGCCCGCCGAGCCCATCGAGCAGGCCGCTGTCGCGCGCCTGCACGGCCGCCGGCACGGCATCCCTGGCCAGCTTGCCGGCGGTGGCGACCGCCGCCATGCCGGCCTGCGCCTGCTGCGCCTTGGCTCTGGCATCGCGGATGCCCGCCACTTCGTCCTGGCGGCGGAAGATGCGCTGTGGGCTGCGGCCGGCGCCCTGCACGATCTTCAGCGCCTCGTCGCCGTCGAAATTGTCCATCACGCCGGGGTCGAACTGCGCCATCTGCATGGCGGTGGTGACAACCTGGATGGTGTCGCGTGCCTCGGCCGAGCGGCGCAGCACGTCGAGCGGGCCGGTGAAGGTCGGCCGCAACGCCTTGCCAGCAAGGCTCGCCGGCGGCAGGAAGCGGCTGTCTTCCTCGTAAAGTCCCTTGTCTTCCAGAATACCCAGCTCGCGGTCGAGATTTGAGGCAAAGCCGGCCTGGATAATCGAGCCGGAGGGGCCGAGCAGCGCGCCCTTTTCCTCTTGCCGGATCAAGGCCTCGGTCGCCGTCATCTGCGGGTTCTGTACCAGCGTCTGGAACAGATTGACGAACATCATGTCGCGGATCTCCTCGGCCCGGCTGTCGGCGTAATTGAAGGCATAGGTCGGGTTCTGGCCGGTGGCGATCGGCGCGATCAGCGGCCGGCCGGCATCGTCGATCAGGCCCGGGTAATTCTCGCCGGGATTGAGCACCGGCACATAATCGAGCCTGGCTTTCGAGGCGGTCGCCGGATCGGTGATCTGCTGAAGCGCGCGCAGGCCGGAGCGCCGCACGGCGTTCTCTTCGCGCACCGTCGTCAGTGCCTCGATGGTTGGCGAGATGCCGTAGGGATCGCCCTCATAGCGGCGCCAGTTGAAGCACGATACCGGGAAGGAGCGAAAACCGCTCTCCCTGACGATCGCCTCTTCGTCCTCGATCACATGATAGGACGCGAACGCCGTGTCGAGATACTGGTAGGAGCCGCTCAGGCTGTACATCTTGCGCTCGTCGCGCGGCTGGATGCACTGGATCAGCGAGATTTTTGTCTCGCATTTGGCGGGGTCGTCGACCAGAACCTTGATCCGCGCCGGCAGTCTGTCGTAGCCGAGCAATTGCGCCGCCTGTCTTGCGGTGCGCTCGTAGCGGCGGTGGAAGATATCGACCTGGCCCCAACGGTTGCGCGAGAGATAGCCTTCGACCACGGGGATCGAGGCATAGCGGATCAGCGTGCTGCCAAAACCCTCCTCGGCGTAGAGATAGGCCGGGCCGTAGCGCACGACATTGCGCAGGCAGGCCTGCGTTGCCGGCACGAAGTTCGAGTTGGCGGAGTAGCGCAGCGAGAACAGGAAATCGCGCAGCGCTTCCGCCCATTCCTTCTCCTCGTCGGTCTCATCGTCGTTGATGGCCGCGGTCGACAGACCGTGCCATTTCTCGGATTGTGGAATGATCAGGCTTTCCAGTCCGGCGGCCAGCCGGTTGGCGGCCGAGTTGATGGTATTGGCGTAGACACGCGAACCGCGCCGCTCCTGCCGCTCGGCCTGCGAGTCCGCGCCGGCCTGCCGGCGGCCGCTCCACATGTCGGGCGCATCGGGATCGCAGAATTCGGACACCGCCTCCCAGACATGCTCGTACTGGCTGCGTTCGCTCTCCAGTTCTGCCTGTCGCGACAGAATATCGCGAGCACGGGAATCGCTCATGGTCAGCCTCGCTTGATGGAATTGATTGAAAAAAGAAAACGGCGGGACGCCGAAGCCGCCGATCTCCCCCCTCGTGGGGGAGATGTCCGGCAGGACAGAGGGGGTCGTCTCGCTTGGATCGGCGACCCCCTCTGTCGCCTTCGGCGACATCTCCCCCTCAAGCGGGGAGATTGGAAGCGCCTTATTCCGCCGGCGTCGTCTCCAGCGCGGCTTTGCGCCCAAAACGCTGGACCACGAAGCGTCCCATCTTCTGGCCGGGCACTTCGATCAGCGTATAGGTGATCCAGGACAGCAGGCACACCACCGGCAAGACGACGACAGTGACGATCGCGAAGCGCAGCGGCGCCGACAATTCGTGGCCGAACTGGGTGATGACCAGAGCCGCGACCGGCTGGAGAACAAGCAGATGGATCAAATAGATACTGAAGGAAAGCTCACCCATCAGATGAAAGAACCGGTTGGCGAGCGTCATGGCGATCTTTCTGGCGACGGTGCCCGCCATTCCCGGCAGCATCCGGTAGAGAACCAGCGCAAAGAAACCCACAACGAGCGCTTCCCGCATCAAAAGCTTGCTCAGCCCATAGCCGCCGCCGAACGGCAGCGCGGCCAGCAGCATAGCCAATGTCAGATGCACGAAAGGCCGCTTTTGCCTTTGATGGACGATGCCCGCCAGCAGCATCCCGCAGAGGAAAATCTGCATCTTCAGCGGCAGGAACGACGGCATCGGAAAATGCACCGACAATTGTCCCATCAAGAACACGATCGCGCTGCCGGTCGCCGCGACCAGAATGGCGCTCCATACCCAGTCAAGCCTGCGGACCAACAGCATAATCGCCGGGAACACTGCATAGAATTGCATCTCCAAGCCAAGGCTCCAGTCGGGCAGCGGCGTGCGATAGGCGAAATTCGGCACCAGGCCAAACAGGAACAGCAGATGGGCGCCGATGTTTTTCAAGCCGCTGTCGAGATAACGTTCGGGCGCCTGCGGCGACCGCAGCAGGAACTCGTCGATGACCATCCTGGACTGGTAGAGATAGGGGCCAAGCGCCAGGGCGGCGAACAGCATGACGTAGAACAGCGGCGCAATCCGGAAATAGCGGCGGGTCCAGAACTTCAGCCAAGTTTCCGGCCTTTGCCAGGGCTCCTTGTCCTGGCGCAGCTGGTAGTGGAACACCATCAGGAAGCCCGACAGCATGATGAAGAGGTCGACGCCGAGATCGGGCTCGCCGAGAATAGGAATATTCCAGCCGGTCAACAGCAGGCAGTGTCCGATGAGCACCCAGATCGCGGCGAGCGCCCGAAGCCCGTCCAGGCACTCGATGCGCGATGACCGGGCTTCTGTCATGCCGGACTCCTCGATAGCCATGTTGCATTGCAGCATGGCTGCTGAGGAAGGAATGTCAACCGTGCCGAAGGAACACGAATTGCGCTCGGCTGTTACGGAAAACGCGGAAGCTGCGATCTCCCCCCTCGTGGGGGAGATGGCCGGCAGGCCAGAGAGGGGCGCGAAGGAACGCCAAGCTCAGTTTCGTCCCCACCGGAATGAGCTGATGGCGGCAATGCAAATTGATCACCAAGGCCGGTGGGGTAGCGCCCCCTCTGCCCTGCCGGGCATCTCCCCCACGAGTGGGGAGATCGGCAGCTTCACCGCTTCTTCACCAACCTTGCGTGCCGGCGCCAGTACCACCAAGCCAGCACCCGGTTGCGGAACACTCGTCTCATGGCGCCCATGTCAAACCCCCAGCAGCACGCGGCGCTGGCCGGTCAGATCGCCGGGCGACAAATCGGTCTTCACGGTTCCTGCAGTGCCATCATTGGCCGCAAGCTGAGCCCGTAACGCGGCTTCGCGCGCCTGCACGTCCTTGTCGGCAATGGTCGGTGTCGGCGGCAACGGCTTCAGCGCCGGCGGCTTTTGAAAAAGGCACATGGTTTTCTCCGAAATCAGAGCTTCTTGTCCAGTCGTAGAGCAGAAAGTCCTCGCCGTTCCGGCCATAGCCCGGCAGGCGGCAGCGTTGCGTCGCGCCCAGCCTTGCAAGCCAGCGCAGCGCCAAACCGTTGGCGGCCAAGGCGCGGGCCTCGACCCGCCAGGCGCCGCGCGCGGCAACCTCCGGCCCGAGCACCGCGTGAAAGAACTCCGTAATAGCAGGCACGCAGCGCCTCATCCGGCGCGTGCCCCAGCTCCAGGCGATCCAAAGTCCGCTCCGCTGTTCGGCAGCGCCGAACCCGGCCTCCGGATTGCCGTCGAGCTCGACGACATAAGCAAAGCCCTGCAGCGCCGTCAGCGCCAGCAGCGCCGGCGACCATGCGTCGAACTGGCAGTCGATCTCTGCGCGGTCCTCGGGCCGGAGGTTGGCGGCGATGTAGCTGAGGTCGCGCAAAGTGGCGGGGATGATGCGGACAGTCATGCGGGAGAATAGGCCATGGCCTGCCTACCTTTTCTTGCTGGAAGGCGAGCCGGCGAATTTGCCCGGCAGTATTCGTTTCGCCGCGGCCGCTGGAAGCGCACGCTTCGATCCCGATCAACGCCTACTTGGTGAATGCCAACGCGCCATTTTCGATGTCAACTGCTGTCAGATAGCCACTGAATGCGTGAGCTTTCAGCAATCTGTTGGGCCTCCCGGCCCTGGGCGGCCGCCCAAAGCGGGTGATCCGGACAGCCATGAGGGGATGATGAGGGACGTTTCCGTCGGCAGAGAGCAAACAGGCAGCCGTTCTTTGTAGTTGAACTCAACGAGCAACCGGAAAGCGCAGTCTATTTTGGCTTCCTCAGCGGACTTGCAGTATTAATGACCATGTTTTGGAATATATTATCAATCTTCTCCCTAGAGATAGGGATTACCGTCTTATTGTCATCCTCAAATTTCTTTATAGTTTTTGTCAACACTTCTGCCAGTAGCTTTGCTGATGGCAGCGTGGCAAATATTCCTACCTCTTCCAAAATATCATCTTGCTTACTGGCGTCTTCATTTATCCCAAAGCGAATGATTAAGTCATTTCCAGTCACCTGAATAACGTATGCGTTTGCATATACGTATCTGAAATCTTTAGATTTTTTGTTAACCTGCGTAGACACGAGCGTTACCTTCGGAGTTTATGATTCTAACTGCTGCCTTTGATCCCGCTCCGACTGTGGCCGAGATCGCCATATTTGATCCTACAGCATGGTGTACGGTTGCTTTTGCATACCAATTTTCACTTGCCACATTGGGACAAATATCTTCAGCGAAAGACTGTACTGAAAATCGTTTATCTCGATCATCGATGGCCTGCTTGAGCACGCCACTGAACGGCACAAACGTAACTGCCAACCCTACATCGAAAGCCGACGCGATCCTTTTTAAGGTTGTAATATTTACCCTGTCATAAGATGGGTCTTCCAAAAGCGATATTCTCGACTGAGCCATTCCAGTTGCCGCAGCCAAATCGGACTGTGTCCAGCCGCGATCCTCCCGGATGGCAGAAATCTGGGCGGCGATGGTGTTGGAGATTTGAGCGCTGGCAAAAGCCTCCCGATACAGCTTATTTTGAAACTTCTCCCAAAGACGCGAGAGCCTAGAACTCGTGTGGTTTTGCACGTGTCGGATCCTTCAACAGTTGCTTTCTTCGCCTGTCAGCCGATTCAAGGTGGCGACGAGGCATTTCGTTACCCTTCTCTACCGCACCACCCAAAAGAACGAACCTTCGATTGGGCTGATACACACCGAGAGGCCTATATGGGACCCCTTTGAATCCCACCCTCAATTCGACAAGCCCGTTCCAATTTACCAGTTTTGTGGCCCATTTATCCGACCACACTTCCATCCCTTCCATAGCTAAGAGTCGGGATGCGATCGCGGCTTGGGCATCGACAGGCAGCCCCCCGAGCCAAATGGCTACGAAGTTCCTGCCCGGAGGCTCCACATAATCCAAGATCGTCCATGCTGGCATTGAATATATAACAAAAATATTATTTTTTGCAACGCTCTGCCGAGTCGCCGTTATCGTCTTTTTATTATATCCGATTTGAATTCAGCGCTAGCCTAGGGTTGCAGTTTGCCACTCCTCAACCGCGACAAGGCTATCGTTCACATGCTCACCGAAACGCCCCCAGCGGATCGGCTTGCCCGGCCTTCCGCCGCGCCGCCTTGAATATCGCCGGGTCGACCTGCGCTTCTCTCAGCATCATCACGCCATACCGTGTCGCGGCCATCAGGTCGTCGCGCAGCTTCACCACCTGGCCGTTCCTGCGGTGGTAGAGCCGGAACTCCTCGAACCAGGGCAGAAGCGTCGAGAACACCTTGAAGCGGCCGCTCTGCATGCGGTCGAGCATGTCCATCAGCCCGGCCTCGACCGAGACCGAACCGTCGGCAAACTGCGCATGGCTGGCGAGCATGTTCAGCCCATGTGCCGAATATTGCCTGGCAAGTGCAGTGCCGGCACCCTCCAGCGTCTCGCGGCGGCCGTCGCGCGGCCAGGCCCATGGCAGCCAATCGCCCCATGGTTTCAGCGTCAGCGCCTGCATGGCGGGAGTCTGCTGCGAGGCACGACAGGCCTTCGTGACATAGACGACATCGGCTTCCGTATCCCAGGCAAGCTCGACCGCGGCCGAGGGATGGTCCCAACCGAAATCGAGTGCGCCGAGCCGCGGCCAATAGCGCGGCAGCCGGAACGGCTCGCAGGCGATCAGCTCCTCGGCCACCGGAAAGATGCGGCCGGAGCCGAGCACCGGAATGCCCTTGGCCCGCGCCTCGCGCTCATGCGCCGGATAGGCGGCAATGATCTCGGCGCGCTGCTGCGGCGTGTAGTGCTCGGCGTCGTCGATGGTCATGAAGGTGACGTGACGGGTCATTGTTTTCACCCTCGCGGCATTGAATCATGGTGGCAGGTGGGACGTATGCTGCTGTTCGGTAAGATGTTTTCATGATGGTGGGACAGCGCCCCCCTCTGTCCTGCCGGACATCTCCCCCTCAAGGGCAGGGCTATCGCATATGAGTGATGGCATTGATGAGATAGTCGTCGTTCCAGGCGCATTTCTTGATGCGATGGCTGATGGGGA
>NZ_JAMYSP010000073.1:0-11977 GCF_040322015.1 Mesorhizobium sp. M0208
ATCTGCCGCGGGTGGAGCGGATCATCGAGCCCAGGAGCACGCTGTGTCCGTGCGGCTGCGGCGAGATGGCCAGGATCGGCGAGGATGTCAGCGAGCGGCTCGACGCAATCCCGGCGCAACTGCGCGTGCTGGTCACGCGCCGCCCGAAATACGCTTGCCGGCGCTGCTCGGGCGCCGTCGTGCAGGCGCATGCGCCTGAGCATATCGTGCCTGGTGGCCTGCCGACCGAGGCGCTGATCGCCCAGGTCATCGTCGCCAAGTTCGGTGATCATTTGCCGTTCTACCGGCAGGCCGAGATCTACGCCCGCCAGGGCATCCAGCTGGATCGGGCGACACTGGGCAACTGGGCAGGCCGGGCCTGCTTCCATCTCAAGCCCATAGCCGACCACATGCGCGGGCATCTGGCTGCGGCCGAGCGCCTGTTCATGGACGAGACCACCGCGCCGGTACTCGATCCCGGACGCGGCAAGGTCAAGAAGGGCTTCTTCTGGGCAATCGCTTGCGATGACCGCGGCCATGGTGGCCAAGGCCCGCCCATCGTGCTGTTCCACTATGCGCCGGGACGCGGCGGCGAGCATGCCGAACGCTTCCTTCAAGGCTTCGGCGGACAATTCCTGCAGGTTGACGCCTATGAGGGCTATGACCGGCTGACACGCCTGGAGCGGCCACAAGGACCGTGGCTGCTCGTCCATTGCTGGAGCCACCTGCGCCGACGTTTTGTGAAGCTGGCGCGCAACACCAAGTCCCCGATCGCCGAAGCTGCCGTGCGCCAGATCGCTACGCTCTACGCCGTCGAGGCGACGGTGCGCGGCATGACGCCACAAGCTCGGCTCGCCGCCCGACAGCAGTACTCCACCCCGATCATCGCCGCCTTGAAGCCGTGGTTTGAAAAGCAATTGTCGATGATCTCCTCGGGCTCAAAGCTGGCCGAAGACATCCGCTATGGTCTTGCCCATTGGGAAGGGCTCACCCGCTTCCTCGGCGACGGCCGGCTCGAGCTCGACACCAACCCGGTCGAAAACGCCATCCGGCCCGTATGCTTGACCAGAAAAAATGCTCTCTTTGCTGGCCATGACGGCGGTGCGTTATACTGCTCATCTGTCGATCGCCTTATAAACTAAGGACATTTTGGCGCGGATCATCAGACGCCGGACGCTTGCCATGCTGTGATCGCCTCGCATCAGCTTCACGCCGCACCGCATTATCCTCAAGATCCAAGAGGCGAATGATCCAGGGTGCCCCTTTGCATAGCTGATTCGCTGCCACGGTGCCGCGGTTGATCATGCGGCGAATAGTTGACGGACTGACCTGCAGGATTGCAGCCGCTTCATCGAGCGTCGCTTCGCCACGCTCGGCCCGTTCGCCGTCACGGTAGGGTGCGATGCCATGGGTCTTGCGGAGGCCACAGACCCTGGTGCGCGTCCAGCTGTTGTCCTTTCCGGTCGTTTTGCCGGCGCGATTCAGGACGGCGGCGATCGACAGATCCGGCATCTGGCGGGCCAGTACCCGTACAAGATCAAGGGTATCGCCTTTGATCGTCCAGCGGGTCTGACCGATCTTGTTCTTCTTCACGATGAGGCGCGTATGATCGCCGCCTTGCCAGTGGATGATGATGGCCAAAGTGTCGTCCACGACATCGACGATGATCTCCTTGACCAACAAGCGAATGATCTTCTTGCGCGTCTCGACCGAAGCACCCGGGCTGTCCCAGGCCTGGGCGAGGTCCTTCCCGAGAGCCATCAGTCTCGCACGATCCTCGGCAGAGACCGTCGGCGCCTGCAGGGCGACAAGGCGATCGAGCTCCTCTTCAAGCTCGCCAAGGCGGGTCAGCTTCTCGTTCCAGCGTCGCTCAAGTTCGCTCGCGACAAGGCGGTTCTCGGGATCGACCGCATCGTATTGGCGGCGCGCGCGCTGCGCCTCGTATCGCGCCTGCCGGCAAGCATTCTCGACCTGCTGTCGCTTATCGCCATGCTCTTGGCCCCGCGCCTCCATCGCAGCCAGTGCCGCCTCAATGCCGAGCGGTTGCAGGCGATCGACAACCTCTTGGCCGACCGCCCGGTCAACCCGCATACCGCCGAAGCGGATGCAGTTGTCGACGGCCTGGTCGCTGAATGAGCCGCGACATACGTAACGTTGGGTGTTGCCGCCTTTGCCGCTGTAAGCGACATGCAATCGACGGCCGCAGCGAGCGCAGCGGAAAAGACCGGGCAGCAAGGCTTCGCCGCGGCGGATCGCCCCCCGGCCCAGGTAACTCTTTCCGTTGGCGTTGTTAGCAATCAGGTGCTGATTCCTCTCAAACTCCTCCCAGGAAATATATGCCTCGTGGTGGTCGCGGATCAAAACCTCCCAATCCTTCCAGTTCCGGCGAATGCTGTCGCGCACAACGCGCTTGCGGCCGTCTTCCATCAAAACGCGCGTTCCGCGTCGGCCAAAAGCGTAGGCGCCGGCATAGATTGGATTCGTCAGCATGTGGTGCAGCGTGTGATATACGGGTGCCTTCCACTCAGTTGCTTGCTTGTCGCGGCCCTGAACGACGGCCGGAACGAGGACTTGCTCCTGGCGGAACCAGAGCAGAACCTGCCGGATCGACTGCAGCTCGGCGAACTTACGGAACACCAAAGCAAGGCCGTCCTGCACCCGACGATCCGGATCCTTGTCAAGCCGCCCATCCTCCCCTTTGACGTAGCCGACAGCCACAGTCAGCAGGAGCTCCCCACGCCGAGCCTTCTGCCTGAGCGCCTCGATGGAGCGCTGCCGGAATAACGAAAGCTCCATCTCGCTCATCGTGCCCTTCATGCCAAGCAGTAAGCGGTCATTGATCAGGCGCGGATCGTAGACACCATCTTCATCCACTATCAAGGTTCCAACCAACCCGCAGAACTCAAGCAAGGTGTGCCAGTCTCGGCCATTGCGCGCCAGCCGCGAGGCCTCCAGCGAGACGACTGCTCCGACACGACGTTCGCAGATGGCAGCCAACAGCTTCTCAAAGCCGGGCCGAGCCGTGCCGGCACCGGATCGGCCGAGATCATCATCGACGATTTGGACTTCGCCCCAACCCAACTGCCGGGCCCGCTCGGCCAAGCCGTATTGGCGACGCTGGCTCTCGAGGTTGTTCACGACCTGATAGGACGTCGACTGCCGGATGTAGATGATGGCGCTCCGGCAAAGGTGCTCAGCGGTAATCTTGCTCATCGCCCGCCTCCCTCCGCTTCCGGCTCCACAGTCCAGCGCCTGGCACGGACGCTGCTTCGACGAGTAGAGACTGCAACAGCACCACCGCCTTCAGCCGTTCCTCGCTCGACATCTCGGCCGGCGGCGCGGCGGGCGTGAACAAATCCAGTTGGGTTCGCGGCGGATTCTTCATCGGCATGTCCTCCTCCAGAGTTTGAGTCTCTCGGACGAGACGCTACGAGATGATCGACAAGTGCGCGAACTTCGAGGAGGTGCGTGAGCGGAAGTCTGGGCGTGGCAACGATCGCAACCGAGCCGGCTTGTGGGACGACCATCCACTCCGGAAGATGGAAGTTCCCGCCATGCGGCTGCCGGATCAAAAGATGACGAATGCCGTCGTACTCATACTCACCGACTACGACAACGGTCTGTCCAGTCAGCGGGTGAAATGGATAAGTGACAACAACATCGAATCCCGGATTCCGGGCATTATGACGCTGCTTCCGAGATCGGGGCCGAAAACTGGGCGCTGCTCTCATCCGTCGTGGCCACCTGCAGGCTCAACGACGTCAATCCCGTTGCCTACCTCGCCGAAACCCTCGAGGCCATCATCAACGGCCATCCACAGAGCCAGATCGAGGAACTCATGCCCTGGCGATTCCGGAAAACATCAAGCCCAAACCCATAGGTGATCGGCGAGGCGCTTACGAATTTCCAAACTCAAGGATCAAATATGCCTACGACAAAACCAGCCGTAGCCGCCATTGTGCGGCGTATCGGCTTCGATGAAGGGCGCGTGGGCGCGGTAGCCCGCATACTCACGGACGCCGCTGTTCTCCCGCCCGGTGCGCCTGGGACATCTCCAGATCTCAGCCCGCAAGACGTGGCGTCACTCATGCTTGGCGCGGCGCTGGACGTGCCTTTGCGTGCTGTTGTTGACGCGGTGCGCGATTACCGCGCCCTGCGCCGTGAAGGCGTTCCTGATGGCGCGCCATTTGCTATCAGTGTTGCCACAACTGGTGAAGAGCTAGACGTCCTGGCCGAGATCGCTGCAACTGGCTCGCCAGAGGCGAAAGCACGGGCAGCAAAGATCATCATCGCCGTAGTCACTAGTTGGCCGGAAGTCGTGCCGATCGACCAGATCGACACCCGACGCTTCAGCGCGGGCGCGCCAAGTCACTGGCAGGCCTCTCGCCATCGCAAATCTGTCGAAATCAATGCCGCCGCGCTTGTCGAGGTCATCAATGAACTTTTTGGAGACCAGTAAAATGTCAAAAGCTGACCTTTCGTAATGCCCGAATTGACCGATGTCGACCCGGAATTCGCAAAACTCGAACGGCAACTTCAGGACCTAAACTCCCAAAAATGTTTGGCCGATCGCGAGCTTGCGAGCCTGCGTGAAGAACTGGCCGAAGCGCGCGGTCCGTCCATTCCGTCCAGCGTTGCAGCCCTGCTTGGTGATGAACCCGACTCGGCGACGGGAAAACGGCAGCGTGCCGCCGAACTGAGCAAGTTGGTCGGCGATCTTATGGTTGCCATTGACATCATTTCTAAACGTCTGCGGGAGCGTCGCGACATACGGCAGCCGTGCTGCTGTCGCGCGCCGCCGCATTGGAGGCCGCGATGGTGCCGCTTCGCGAGTTGGAACAGTTGCGCATAGATTTGGAAGCTCACGATGCATCAGGTCATTTTCAATGGCCGCACGGGAATCTTTCGCATTTTTCCAGCGCGTTCTGCGCGGCTGTGCGCAAGGGAGTGTGAGTATGGAACGGCGAGAATACGAAACCGCCACGGATAAGGGGCGCCCTGGTCAACGTCTGGTGAGACTGCCGGGCGATAAACAGCACACCAAGCGTGGTGACAGCGCAAAGGTCATCGCGCGCCGCATTGCGCTAGACAAAGCGGAGAAGCGCCTGCAGAGGCTGACGAATGGCTGAGTATCGGGCTACGCCATCCAATGGAGCCAACCCGCGACTATCGCGGGTCTCTTCGTTGAACAGTTTGCGCGCGGATCTTTCGACAAGTCATTGCTCCACAATCCTGACGTGGCGGCTCTGTGGTCGCATGACAGCAGCCGGCCACTTGGGTGTGTTGGCCGCCGCGACAGCAAATATCGCAGCGGCCGGTCCACCCGCCGAGCAAGTCATATTCTTCCACCATGTAGCTCTTGATCTTCAGCCAACTGCCGTGCCGCCAACCGGCTTCCATGGATGCAGGTCAATTCACGATTTGCTGAAACGCGCTGTTTCCGCCCGGGTGGAGCTAGCCTGTCAGTTTAGTGAAGTCGTGGCGCCGCGCACGAACATGTGCCAGCAAATTCGTTTCGTTTACGACCCCTGATTGAAAGAGATTCAGCGTGGTCGAGGCCAGAATCTGACCGTCTATCGAAGTGCTGTACCATTTAGCGTCGGCGGTTATTTGGTCGACAACCCGCTGGCAAATCGCCCGATCTTTAGGTCTAAGGAACTGACTTTTCAGCGCTCGTAGCATCTCGATGCCTTTAAAGGGGAGTCACTTGTCTCCGACGCGACACCCATGCGCGGGTCTCCGGACAATGGATACTAAACGCATCAAGACAGAAAATTGCCATTCGTTTGAGCGGTACCGATGCAGGGCGTTGGCATCGGTGACGTGGTTGCGGCCGCGGTACGGAGGGGGTCACTGACAACCGTATCAGCGATACACGCACTTCCTTAGCGGGCGGCCCAGCAGCTTGGGTTAGGGGGGCCGCTGGGCCTGACCAGCGAGCGTTCGGGAATGCTCGACTGGCTGGTTAGTATTTTAGATAAATCTAATATAAATCGAACCATGCGAACGAAGTACGCGGCGGTAAGAAAGTGGCTGGCGTCCGATTCACTTACCGCGCGCTTTTGCCTTGGGTTCTGGCGAGCTTTCGGACGGGTTTGCAGCCAATTTTGCAGATCGCCAATCTGTTACCCACAGGGACTTTTTCCTCGTCAACAAATCGTCACGATCGCCCTCAGCGGTCGCTCGGCTATGCATGGCAGCTATGGCGTAGTCGGCTCTGTTGGTTCGATAGTCTTCTTTTTGGACAGTCATCGTTTGCTCCCAGTTTCATAGCCCCTCTTTTGCCCTTGCTAGGAGATTAACTGCCGGTGCATTACGCGAGTCAATCAATGAACGACCACTCCGCAGTCGCGAGGGCGGGAAGCAAGCCGACAATTTTAACGTTGGAACGGCTTACAGAGTGCCGGCAACACAGCCGCCCTTTCGTCGGGCTGCGTTGATCGCGTTCATGTTGCCCTTCAGCTCGGGTCTTGGCTTCACGTGCCTTGATGTCTGTGTTGTCCATCATGCTGCCAACCGGCAAGCCAAGCCAAAACACGCCGTCCACGTCACGGCGGGCGATTCTGTCTTGTACGGCCATTATCGGCGCCAGGTCGGAATTCGTTCGGTAAAGTTCGGCTTCCAACTGGCTGCAGGACTTGCCCGCGTATACGCTGGACGAAACCAGCATGGGATTGACGTCGGCTGGGCGAGTAGCGCAGCCCGTGATGGCTACAAACGCACATAACTTGATTCATGCTTCCCCAAAATGCCCGCGGCGAGCAGGCGTTGAGGGCGGGACGAAGTCTAGGTGCCTTGACGGGATGCCGAATATATTCCTATTTTGCGGCATGCCGCACCGTCGCCGCCATGAACAGATTTCCGAGTATCATCTTGCCAAAATTGAACGACAGGCGTGGCGCCTTGTCTCTGTCGGTCGGGGCGACGCTTTTGGACCTCAAAGTGTCCGCTGCCGACCTCGGCCTGCGGGTTGGTGAACCCGTTGAAATCATCGTTGATCTGATCGCCGCACAAAGCCTTCAGATCATCGGCAGCATCGCGGTGTCATCCGGGGTGGCGCACAACGAGAGCAACACGGTCAACCCGGCAGTGGCGGGCGGGCTGGGCTACATGAGCGTTGGGCTGACCGTCACGCCGACCCAGAACGATGTCACGTTTGGCACGAGCCTGCTGGTTCGGCTCAACATCGCTGCCGGCGTCGGTGCGAATGGCCTGTTCGTGCTCGGCTGGGCTGTCCAGAAGGCCAAGTCACGCCTGACCTACATCGGCGGGGCTCTCCAATCTGCGGCCATGGTGGCGGAGGATGCGCACCCGAAGCTTAACATCGACCCGTTCTTCCGCATTGTGGCCAGCGGCGTCACCAACGACTATGCTGGCAACCCCCTGATCGGAGCATCGGCTGGCGGGTTTCCTCCTGTTCTGGTCAACGCGCCGGCAGGCTCGCCCTTCGGCACCAAGGCCATCAAGCTGCCGGCCGGCCACGCTGCACGACATCAAGACGCCCGTAGCCGAAGCAGGGTTGACGGTGGGAGAAACTGTCTGGTGTATCTTCGCCTTCATGGCGGGGAGTGCCCAGTCCATCCAGTTCATCCACTACATTCCGGTGTCGTCCGGGGTGACCCAGACCGTTCAGATAACCAAAACGGTCAATGGCCTGACGTATATTTCGCTGCCCATCGTGGTCACCCAGAACGACGTTACCTACGACCTTAATCACCAGCTCCGCATCCTTCCGACAGGGGCCTTGGCCGCGGATGCCTACCTTCCCGGCTGGGCCATCCAGAAGGCACCGGGCCGGCTGATCGATAACCATGGCCGGTTTGACAAACTGGCCAAGGACGTTGCCTCCGTGCCGGCCTCGCAGTTCGCCGGCAAGATCGGTGCGCACTTCGGCGATAGCATCATCGAAAGTGTCATCTGGCCGGGCATCACGCCGACCGCCAAGATTGCCCAGCGCACCGGGATGACGATCACCAACTGCGGCGGCGGCGGTACCCGCATGGCCAACCATGCTGCGAACTATGACAAGTTCTCGTTTTACCGGCTGGCCGATGCCATTGCCTCCGGTGATTTTTCCCAACAGATAGCCGCAGCAACGGTCATCGGAGGCACCTTTCCAGCGATTGCAGCGCGCATGGCATCGGTGGATTACAGCCTGCTGGATTACCTGATCCCCTCGTTCGGCACCAACGACTTCACCGGCGCCGGCCCGACGTGCCCCATCGGCACCAATGCGGACATAACCGGGGCGACCTTCAAGGGAGCCATCAACTACGGCATCCAGACGATCATGACCGCCCGGCCGAACCTGAAGCTCATCTTCACGACGCCGATATGGCGGACGCTGGACGGCACTGCGGGAGGAGCCGGAAGCCAGCTGATCGACTACGCCAACGCCATGCTTGAGGTCTGCGCCCTAAACAGGGTGCCAGTGGTCGATCTGTACCGCCGCTGCATCATCAACCAGTTCAACTACGTCATTGGATGGGTCCTGGAGACGGAACTCACCCCAACAATCTTGGACAGGACCTGATCGGCGGCATGATGGCGGCGGGGCTGTTCGACAACTTCTAAGTTGCGCCTAGACAATCTCGGCGCGGACGAAATGCCATGACGCCGTGTTAATGATCGTGTCCGGGGTGTAGGGATTGGTGAGTTTCACTAGCGTCCCATCAACTTCCGCGACCGTCCAGACGCCAGTTTCGTCGCTCCAGTCGCCCGGAACCGCTACAATCATGGTGATGCGGTAATCTCTTCCGATTTCGAACATTCGGCCCTCCCCAGTTTTTGGTTCGGGGCAGAATGCGCGCGTGCTTGGGCCGGCGCAAGCGTCACCGACCTCGCAGGCGCGGATGGCGTCGACCAGCGCGACAACCGCGCCACGGGCCAGGTGGATGCCATGCTCGACGTGATCTCGAGCAACCTTTTCACGGCGATGGCAAGTCTACCCTAGTGGAAGTCAATCTTTTTCGACGGCTGCGCGGTGTGGCTTTTGAGACTGATGAGCGCAGGCGTGTCGATCTTCGACGCTATCCGCCGGGCCAGTTCCCGCAATTCGAAAAAGCCGTCAATACTCATCAGGCTCAACGGTGTGCCTGACGAAGTATCCCACCGCAAAGGTACTTTGTCTTGCCTGTACGAAGATCCGTTCATCTCGCAAATGGCGTCGTAAATCGCCTGTGCGATAGACATTTCGGCACGGATACGCTCTGCGTCTTTTTGGCTGTTCATAAGAATTTTTCCCCAAACCACGGTCCCCCTTAGCCGCTTTCATTAGGTGTCGCTAGATCACGCGGATGTGACACGTCGGATAAAATCGATTGATATGGCCGAGGGAGCGCATACGGTTTTCTTTGGTTTTCGCCGTGTTGAGCGCCGTGCAAGACTCGTGCCGCGTCCATCTTGATCGCAGCGTTGAATGGGCACTATTCGCAATGTATATTGCGCGCATGAGCACTGCAGCTGACAACAATTTTTTGCTGCCGCCCCCGGCTCCAGCGTATCTGCCGGCGCGCGTCATCGGCGACCCGAAGAAGGCGGCGTAGTGGTCAGCCCGCTTCCGGATCCCGAGGTCGCGGACGAAGCGCCAAGCGAGCCCTACCTCACCCCATACGACAATAAACGCGTCGCCATGTATATGTGGCTGCTGGACGCCGCCTATGACGACGAGGATTGGCGCGTGGTTGCCAGGACTGTGCTGCATATCGATCCCGAGAAGGAACCGAAGCGGGCGCACCGAGCCTGGGAAACTCATCTCGCCCGCGCCCGGTGGATTCTCAAGGAAGGGTACAAGTTCCTGTTCCCGAGCCCCACGACTCACTGACGAGTCTGTCCGTTAGGGGCCGAAATTGGGGCCGCAAGAAGATACCGACAAAAGGTTTAATGAAATCAACGGCATCTGGCGGAGGGAGTGACCGTCCGGCTGTTTTTTCGCGCCGACGTCATGCCTTTTCTTCGCACCGGTTAAAGGTTTTGGTTCCCTGGGCCAGGAAACATCGATGGGGCTCGCGGTCACCCAGGTGAAGCCACCGCATCCACCATGCGCATCAAGCGCACTGGTCAGTCGACGCGACAATACACGAGACCCGCCGCGCAGTGCCTCCAGTTCTTTGAGACTGGCACTGATGAAGGCAAGTGCCTCGCCGCGGTTGGGAACCGGTCCCTTCTTCATAGCACGAACCCTGCTGCCACGAATTGACCCCAACTTAATTAAACGCGCTCTCATGGCGTGAAAGTGACTGTCAGCATTGGAGGCGCGGAAATTTCTCCCAATGCAGATGCTCAGGATGTCCTTCGCACTGCCGGACGGTGCCTTTTTGAAGCGAAACAACATGGACGAAATCGTGTTTCGTTCGTCTATGACGCCGCCATGTTGCGGGTCGTGACGCCCTAACCTACCGCTGGCCCAGCCCTGACGCTGGCAGAGTATCGCGAGAATGGGGCCTGCCTTCCAACCGATTGCGGATGCGCCAACAACCCGGCCACGTTCGACGTTTCACAGCCTGGGGCCTATTTTTCAGGTAACCGGCAATTCGTTGGAGTCCGTTCTCCAAAGTGACGCAAAAAGGCCCGCCCCATTGTCTGGAGCAGGCCCTTTGACTTGCGCGGTACTCAGAACCTTGCCGCTTCGCGAAAGATAATAGCGAATGGTAAACATCGACTGAACGTCCGTGCCGCTTCGGTGGCCTTGGGTTAGGTGCGGCCTGTCCTTGTTGCTTGGCGAGATCGGGGCGGCTGATGCCGGCTCAGTGCGACGCGGATTTCGTGCAAACCCCAACAATGCTGCCCCCGCATCGATCACCGCAAGCAGATTGGCCAGCTAAATGTCATCCACTGCAGGGCAAATTCGTTGCTCGCCGGCCGACAAATGCTGGGAGGCACTGCATGCGCGCGCTCGGGGAGCTGCGGTGAGAGATTGGCGCCCGTCCGCGATTGATCAAAGTTGGGCCTACGGACCGAGTGTCACCGCTTGCGATCGTAACATTGCTGCGATCCGAATTTACTCTTTGGCCCGCGCCCAAGCTGGACGCTCAAGAATGCCGCGTCTTCGCCGATATCCTGACGCTTCAGCCCGGCGACCGGTGGCGCAGGGAAATCTCACGAACGCGAGCCGGATCGCGAGCCAGACCGAAGATGAGCTTTCCACCTCTGCATGATACCGGAGTCTGGGCCCGTTGGCGCAGGATGGAAGTCGATCCTGATGTACGATGATACACTTCCCGTGCGTCGAGATGGGCGGACTCGAAATGAGGCCGCAGTTCGTCAACGACACCGTTGTCGCTCGGGATTGCCTGCTCGAACAGCAGATGTCCGTAATCGGCCGTCAGGCTTCGAGCTCCTTCGGCTGACTTTTGAGGGCGGCGATGAGTAGCCCCAAAAGAGCCTTCCGCTACCGGAGCAGGAGCGAGAAGTTGTAGCCGGCGGCGGCCAGGACGGCGTCGCCCTGCTGGCGGGCGAGGTAGTTGCGGCCAGCTTCTTTCGCTTCGCGCCACCAACCTTCGACCAAACCGGTGCCGTGACACCCGTTCCGAGAACAGGCGAGCCGCGCGCCGGTCCATATGCCGCGAAGGACAGACGAGCCAACATCCCGAAACTTGCTTACGTCGAACTCGCGGGAGACCGGCACCAGGGGGCCTGACACCAAGTCCTCGAATGCCCTCGATGTGTGTTCAAGATCCTAGGAAGTTCTCTCCTTACCACTGGAAGACAGCTCGTCCAGCCGCATCTGAACAGGAGGCCGGTGCTCAACCAGTGCCGCGCAGGATGTGCCCGATTGACAGGCATCAGGGAAGCCCAGGTCCTTAGTCCACAACGCTGTGACGAGCGCGACAACCGCGGCGGGGTTAGCCAGCTCACAGTTCAAGTCGATGGCTCAACTGTTGCATGGGGAGAGCTCTTACTTCTCGCTCCAAGTGCGGACGCGGCGCACGAGCTCGGAAGTTGAGATCCCGTAGCGATCGTGAAGCGTCGGCAGCGCGCCAGCGTCGAGGAACTCGTC
>NZ_JAMYSP010000074.1:0-8660 GCF_040322015.1 Mesorhizobium sp. M0208
TCGGCCCCTACCGCGACAAGCTTCGTGACAGTGCCGAGGAAGTCTTTGAAGAAGGCGTGGAGCAAGCCAAGCAGGTCGCCGCCGAGGCATATGAGACTGTAAAGGAAGAGGCTGACCGACAGGGTTCCAGCGGCGACGCCGAGACGTTGGTCGACCGCGTCGAAAAAGTCGTGAAAAAGACGGCAAGCAAAACGGAGCAAGCCATTCGCGATCGTTTGGCGGAGTCGGACGAGCCTCCCAACACTTCGTCATAGCGGTAGCCGGTTTTCGAGGTGCGCTGGCGAAGCTGTTCTTGAGACTCTCTTCACGGCGACGGCATGCCTCAGGACTGATCTGGCATGCAACCTCGGCTTCCAGATTTGCTCCTGGCGAGGTATCGAGTTGCTGCTTCCGCGCGCTACGCCTGCCTTGCAAGAAGCGCCGCACAAACATCACTCACGACTTGCTGCAAGACATCGAAAGCATAGCCGATGTGAAGCCGCTCGAGCGGGGTGTGGTAGTCTCGTCCCCACGGGCCGATATTGATGGTAAGAATGTTGGCCAGCCCGCCTTATTTCGGCCAGCGAATGCCGTCGCGCCACATCGGCATGTTGCGGGCGACGACGTCGAGACTGGATGCGGTGGCCTCGCCAAAGAAGCTCATCTCGAGATGCCGGCGAAACAATCCGCACAGCCGATCGCCGAGATCATAGCGTGCGGTTGCGCCGGCTGCGATGTGCAAGGCAATCTCGCGCAACCTCGCCGCTGCCGGCCTGTCGGAAAGGTTCGTTGGCAGATAGGGTGTCGAGCCGAAGCGGGTGACGATTGCCGGTCCCGGCAAGCGGCTCAATCGCCATGCCTCTTCGGTAACCAGCAGGCATTGCTCGGGGCAGCGGGAGATCGCCCGCGCCAAGAGACGCGCCGACGGTGCCAAGCCTTGATGTTGTTACCGCATCGAGACGGTCCAGCAGTGCCTTGTAACGATGCAGCGGAATTGTTTCGACGAGATCGATCGCTGCGCTGCCGTGCTGGCAATGCCGGCGCTGCTTCAGTTCCGGCAGGCAGGCAAAAGCAGCATCGGCGCAAAGCCGGTCAATGCAATCAAGCACCTCGTCCGGGCTCCGTCGATAGCTCAGAACGTTAAAGCCGGCGAACGCCGTAGCCGGCGTCGTTACGTCATAGCGGGACTTGCCGTCGCGCATATTGAGCAAGCTCGGCGGTGTGCCCAGAAGGAATTGGGCATTATCGGTAAGCTCAGAGACCCATTCCACACGGGCCGCTATGGCAGCGGCAACAGTCGCGGCGTTCAGCCCATTCAGGAGAAACCGCTATGCGCGGGAACGCCGACGTGGGCCGTCGGAAGCAGCTTGCCGACCGTTCCAAGCGCGATGACGCAACCCTTGTTGCCGTCACCGTCGTCGGCGATCGCATCGAGATTGATCGCCGCCAGAATATGGAGCCCGCGCTCGCCAGCAATCGCTGGCAGCGCCTGCGCCGCCTTGCGCGCTCCGGCAGAATTGTTCTCACCGACACGAACGGCGTCGTGAGCAGTTTGTAGGGGAGGCTCTTGTCCTTATCCAGCGTAGTGCGGCCCTCTGGAACCATCAAAACTGACAATCGTTACGCTGTTCAGCAACGTACATGAGGGGCAACGTCAACGTGAACGAAGATGACGCCTCACCATTAGCGACCGGGGTAGAAGGCCTCGACTATGTTTTGCGCGGGGGTTATGCCAAATTTCGGTCACACCTCGTTGAGGGAAGGCCTGGTTCGGGCAAGACCACGCTCGGGCTTCAGTTCCTTATCAAGGGGGCCTCGCAAGGCGAAAACTGCCTCTATATTACGCTATCCGAAAGCAAGCGCGAACTCATATCCGTGGCAAGCAGGCACGGCTGGACTCTGGGCGGGATAGAAATTCTGGAACTCGTTCCTCCAGAACTCAGCCTTGATCCTTCCCAGCTGCAGACACTCGTGCATTCTTCTGACCTGGAACTCGGAGAGACCGTGCAGGCGGCCTTGGCTGAGATCGACCGTATTAAGCCACAGCGCGTCGTATTCGATTCGCTTTCAGAAATCCGGCTGCTCTCGCAGGGCTCACTACGCTACCGTCGGCAGGTCCTGGCGCTGAAAAGCTTCTTTCTGCTCAACCACGCGACGGTCTTGTTACTCGACGACCTCACGGCCGAGCAGGATGACCTCAACCTGCATTCGATCAGCCATGGCGTGATCCGCATGGAGCAATTGACTCCGATATACGGTGGCGAGCGGCGGCGCTTACGGGTGATCAAGATGCGTGGGGTGCAAATACGTGGCGGTTACCACGACTTCGTTATCCGACCGGGCGGGATCACGGTCTTTCCGCGACTGGTCGCCGCCGAGCACCCTGAAGCCGAGCACGGATCGCCGGCCTTAAGCGGACATGGCGTGGACGCTCTGCTCGGCGGCGGCCTCGATCGGGGCACAAGCACGCTCTTGATCGGCCCTTCAGGTGTGGGGAAGTCGACCATAGCCTGCTCCTACTGTCATGCAGCGCTCGGGCGCGGTGAGCGCGCCCTGGTTCTGCTGTTCGATGAGACTGACCGCATTTTCCTGGGACGTGCAGCTGGTCTCGGTATGGATCTCAAGCCCTTCCTGCAAGACGGAATGCTCCTGCTCGAACAGATCGACCCGGCGGACCTTTCACCCGGCGAATTGTCATCAAAGATTCAGTTCGCAGTCGAGCGGTTTGATGCCCGGATCGTAGTGATCGACAGCCTCACGGGATATCTGAATTCGATGTCCCAAGAGCAGCATCTTGTGCTGCAGATGCATGAAATTCTCACCTACCTCAACCAGAAGGGCATCGTCACGATCCTGCTGCTCGCCAATCACGGGCTGATCGGCCAGACGGCGGCCCCAATCGACATGACCTATCTGTCTGATGCAGTGATGTTGCTGAGGTTTTTCGAAAGTGGCGGTCGCATCCGGCGAGCGATTTCGGTGGTGAAGAGGCGGGTTGGTCCTCACGAGGACACGATCCGTGAATTCATGGTCAGCAGCCAGGGCATAGCTGTCGGCGAGCCGCTCGACCAATTCAGGGGAATACTTACAGGCGTGCCCTTTTTTGAGGGCAAACAAAGCGACCTGCTCGCTGACAAGAAGCCATGACGCCGAAAG
This sequence comes from Mesorhizobium sp. M0208, assembly GCF_040322015.1. Taxonomy (NCBI): domain Bacteria; kingdom Pseudomonadati; phylum Pseudomonadota; class Alphaproteobacteria; order Hyphomicrobiales; family Phyllobacteriaceae; genus Mesorhizobium; species Mesorhizobium sp. M0208. The sequence goes on from NZ_JAMYSP010000074.1 coordinate 3,136, forward strand.
AACCCGTCGTACTCGTGCTCGCCCCGGTTGGTCGAGACGCTCAGCTAGCGGCCTCGATCTTAGCAAAACACGGGATCGGCACACGCATCTGTGCCAATCTGGAAGAGGTTTTGGGGTTTCTCGACAGCGCACACTGCCTTGTCGTCGCCGAAGAGGCGCTCATCAATTCCGACCGGAGCCAATTCGCCGCCTGGCTGCGCAACCAACCTGCGTGGTCCGATTTTCCAGTGGTTCTTCTGGTCATGCGGGGAACAGAATTCGACAAGCGTCTTGCGTTTCTAGATCGGTATCTCATCGTTCTCGAAAGGCCTTTCCTGGCCTCAAGTCTGGCCAATTCGGTGAGGTCGGCGTTGCGTGCGCGTGCACGCCAGCTCGAGGTCAAGTCCCACCTCGAACAAAAACAGGAGGTCGCTGACCGTCAAAAGCTGTTGATCCTCGAGCTTCATCACCGGGTCAAAAACACCCTGGCCAATGTGCGAGCGATGATGGGAGCGACGGCCCGGTCCAGCGATAGCGTCGACAGCTTCGTGCGTGATTTCTCCGCAAGAATCGTGTCCCTTGCCAACACGCATTCAATGCTTACAGACGACTATTGGCAGACGGCCTCATTACAGAGATTGCTTGAGACGGAACTGAGCCACTACGAGATCTATGGCGAGCCGCGAATATCACTACGTGGTCCCAATGTGGCCCTCGTCGCCGACCTTGCGATACCTGTGGGCATGGCGTTTCATGAACTTGCCTCCAACTCAGCAAAATTCGGCGCCTTGTCGCGCCCGGAAGGCCGCCTCGATGTGCAATGGTGGATAGCGGATTCCGCAGGTGAGCAGATCCTGCATCTCCATTGGCAGGAGCGGAATGGTCCCATTGTGCAGCCGCCGAGTCGACGAGGCTTTGGAACGACATTGCTGGAAAGGGTCGTTACGGTGCAATGCAATGCGAAAATCGAAATGCATTACAATCCCGGCGGCCTGCGTCTCACTATGGCGTTGCCATTACGCGAAACGAGGCTCGTCCCAGCGTACTCCTGAGTACCTGACGAACGCGACGAAACAGCACGCAGCTGTGGCCGCAGTCGAAGCCACTGTAATCAAAGGGCCGGCTCCGCGACTTTCTTCAGCGGTTCGGGGCCACGATGCAGGTTGCGAGTTGGGGGCCCCCATTGCGGCCGCCAAGCCGCCGCCGCCTGGCTCTTTCACCTGACCTCGCGCGGCAGGATGTAGTGAGCTGGTCGGAGCCACACGTTACCGACAAAACGGCGCGACTACGCCGGCTTCCTGAGCTCCACCTGAACGCCGAGGCGGAACGCCTCACCATCTGCAAACGAGCGCGCGTAGCTCTCAGCTGTGAAAGGGACCGTGATCGTAGCGCCGTTGACCGTCACGCGAACCGACCACTCTTTCGTCCTCACGATTTCAACGGCATGTTGCTCATGGGGACCCATGCATTCCTCCCAGAATGGTACGTTGAAGAAGGGGGAGGATAGCCTCGCAAAACTCGTTCGCATGCAAATAATCCGACACCGCAAGGTCGAAATGTCAAAATAGCGCACAGTTGCCGCCGCGGCTCGGGCGCGTTTTTCAGGCGGTTAAGCAGGCAGGCCGACCTACTTCGGTGTTTGCAAGTCGAACCGCCACGACAGACGACCCCAAACCGGATGCTCGAACTCAACGCCAGCTCGTTTAGGGGATCGGCGACAGCCAAGGCGCCTGCCATATCCCCGCTCGGTGCCCATCCGCGAACGACACTCGTGAACGACGGTTCGGAACGGTTGGCCCTGTCGGGGGTTACCTCAGTCCAACCGGAGAGGAGCCTCCAAAAATGGACCACACCAATCCACGTACGGCTTTCGAGTTCTGAACTGCGCGCAGACGTTGTTGAGGGAGCCACCATCTACGGTCGCGACGATGAGGAAATCAGTTCAGTCGACCACATCCATGGAACGGGCGAGCATGCGCAGGTCGTCTTCGATGTTGGTGGGTTCCTCGGCATAGGCTCAAAGCGCGTGGCCTTATATGCAACTCAGCTCGATTTTATGCGGGACGAAGACGGCACCGTGCATGCTATCACACAAATGACGACCGAGCAGTTGAAGGCCCTGCCAGAGCATTTTGATTAAAATCAGCTTCGGTGGTCTCGACCGTCAGATATTGTCATGGGTGAAGGTCGATCCGAGTGCGAGCTCGCTTGCAGCGTCGGCGAAAGCATCGACCTGATCGTCAAATTATCCATTCGGAAACGAACAGACCTCATCGAGGGATGTTTCGTTCCAGCGGCCGCGCAAGAGCTTCACCTGGGCGGGGCAGGTTTTCCCGTGTCCTTGTCGCCTGAGACCGGAAGGACCTTCACGTCATGGCCGGCGCGTGTTTCACTTTCGTCTGGCTTGCCAGCCGAACCAGGGTCCTGCAGCATGGCGATCGTGACTTCGTGCGTCATGACGTTCTGGAAACGCATCCACGATTTCAAAGTCGCTGCTGTGGAACAGGCCGCCGGACATGGCGCCAGCCGGTGCTGATACCGGCCGGAACGATGTGGTCAGATAGCCCCTCGAGGCGAGACAGGACAGCCCTACTCCGGCCCTCGGAAGCGGTCGTGAGTCAGAGTCGGGGCAGTGTCGTTGTTAGATGGCCGGTATTTCTGCAGCTGGCGGATGATTATTTGCGAGCGCAGGTCTGCACCTGCATCTATTGGCGCGCCTAAACGTTGCCGTCGAGGAAGATGCGACGGACTGCAGTCATGTCGAACAACAAAGCCGAAGATTCCAACGAAAACCAAATGCAACTGGAGCGGCGGGCTGGACAAGCAGACAAAGAGGGCCGCGGACGCAATGCCGAACGGCCATCGCAAATTTCCGGCCGCGGCTGGAGGGATGTACTGTGGCGGGTGTTCGCTGAGGTAATGGAGGACCGCGTCATGTTGATCGCGGCCGGAGCCACGTTCTACCTGCTTCTTGCCCTGTTTCCAGCGCTTGCCGCCTTCGTGTCCATTTACGGCTTCGTCGCCGATCCTCAGACGGTCGCCGAGCACATTTCATTCCTTGGCGGCATACTGCCTTCGGGCGGTTTGGATCTTATCAGATCGCAACTTAACTCATTGGCCGCTCAGAACACTAGCACGCTCAGCTTTGGGTTTATCTTCGGTCTCGCGGTCGCACTGTGGAGCGCCAACAGCGGCATCAAGACGCTGTTTGAAGCAATGAACATCGCTTACGAGGAGACTGAAAAGCGCGGCTTTATCCATCTGAATCTCCTGGCCTTGGGATTCACCCTTGGCGCCATCCTCATTGGCATCGGCCTTATCATCTCGGTCGGGATCGTACCCGCAATGCTTGCGCTGGTGAACCTCGGCGGCTGGACGGAAACCCTTGTGCGGATCTTGCGGTGGCCGGTTTTGCTGATCATGGTCGGAATCGGAATTACGCTGATCTACCGCTACGGCCCTAGCCGCGAAAAGGCAAAGTGGCGATGGGCCACATGGGGGGCATTCCTCTCGGCTGTGGTTTGGATCGCAGTCTCGGTGGGTTTCTCTTTTTATCTTGAGAACTTCGCTAACTACAACGCGACCTACGGAGCCCTGGGGGCGGTCATCGGCTTGATGATGTGGACCTGGATTTCCGTGATCATCCTGATTGTAGGTGCGGAGCTGAATGCTGAGATGGAGCATCAGACAGTCAAGGACACCACCACAGGTGCGCAGCAACCGATGGGGGCGCGAGGTGCCACGGTCGCGGACACGCTGGGCGGATCGGCCGATGCCGCCAACAAGCAGTCACGTTTGGACGAGCGCAAAACCTAGCGCCTTACTGTGCATCTGCTGCAACTTCGCTTGGCGCCAATGACGGTCTTAGATGGCCGTCACCTTACAGGCCTATCGAGCATATATGAGGTTGTCTTGTATCTTCCCATCACGGGAAAGGCAAAGCAGGGTTCAGATGCTGCTCCCTCTTACTGAGGGCGCGCCCACGGAGCGACCGAGCGGCTTCGTCACCGCCGAGCTATACCACTCAGCGGGGCACGACCCGGACGCGACCGCCTTGTATCTAGGTCGTAGGTGCGTAGGTGTGACACGCTTTGCCATTGAACGTGAATCGACAACTCAGATGCTACGTGAGCGCCTGTCACCCGCCGGAACGTTGGGCTGAGTTCTTCAAGACTGTTGCCGCGCCTACCGTGCCCCTGTGCGATTGGGGAATCGGCGCTGGCCTTCCAAAGGCCGCTTCCAGACCTCGCGTCCGAAGTCAGTTACGGGGAGCTTTAAGCGCACGTGCGAGGAGCCGGGCATCATTTAGCTGGATTACGCACGTCTCGAACGCATTGGTCGGGCCGCGCCAGCGCAGCTCTTCGACATTCTCAAAAAGCCGAGCGTCCGTACGCAGCGTGGCGAGATTCTTGAACAAAAGTGCGAGCTCTCTACGCCGGCCGAGGGCTTCAGGCGGAAAGCTTTCAAGAGGGCCATAGCGGCCAAGCAGCCGGGCGGCCGACACCAGGCCGATGCCCTCGAGACCCGGGTAGCCATCCGCGGCATCACCGACGAGCGCTAGGAAATCTGGAATCAGAGCCGGCTCAACTCCGAACTTCTCGCGTACGCCGGTGGCATCGCGAATTTTCTGGGTCCTTCGGTCTACCTGGACCACATGGTCACCTCGCACGCACTGCGCGAGATCCTTGTCCGGCGTCCAGATGCATACCTTCTGCACGCGCTCATCGGCAGCCGCGCTCCGTGCCGCGGATGCCAGCGCGTCGTCGGCTTCTAGGTCGATCATCGGCCAGACCGCCACTCCCATGGCCGCCAGGGCTTTCTCAAGAGGATGGAACTGCGCGAGCAATGCCGGCTCGATGGCATCCCCGGTCTTGTAGCCGGGCCAGAGCTGATTTCTGAACGACTCGATTACATGATCTGTCGCTACCCCAATGTGTGTGGCGCCATTCTCGATCATCTCCAGCAGGGTGTTCAGCACGCCAACGACGGCGCCAAACGGCCTGTCTTGGCCGTTGTTGAACCGGCGTTGGCCATAGAAGTGGCGAAACAACTCGTATGTGCCGTCTACTAAATGAACGATCATCTCAATCCTTGAGGAAGCGCCAGGCCGTGCCCGTACGCCCGCCTCAAGCCATGTCTCTTATCGCAGCAGCTTACCTTCAAGTCACAGGTGCGCGCACTACTATATGGTAGCCCGCTGCGACAGCCCTTTGACAACAACAACGATCTGCGCGTGGCGCTGAACACGTCCTCGACCGAGAAGCGCTCGTCAAGACTGTCCTTGGAAGCTACGGCAAGGTCGGCAATGACACGCCGGCAAATGCAGCCCAATCCTTTGTTTGCGCCGACATTGAGCAGCGTGTCTAGGATCCGGACAAGGCCGCATTCCATTACCGGAATCAGCACATGGCGCATTCGCAACCGGCCTTTACGAGCAGCCCTCCCCTCGGCGGCGGCGAGTCTGAGCGGCCCGAGACATAGGTGACGATTTGTACCGGACACATAGGTAACACTTTTCGGTTTTTGCCGGGAGGTGTTGATGCCGT
>NZ_JAMYSP010000075.1:0-8527 GCF_040322015.1 Mesorhizobium sp. M0208
TCCTGCGACCGTTGAAACGCGGGCGACAACGGCCATTTCTAACGTAAGGACAAAAACGAACGATAATGCAACATTATCATTCGTTGTAGTCGCGCGACGGGCGCAGCGCTTTTTGCCCATTTACGTTGCCAAAAGCGCCGCCATGATTCATCGTACTTTCGATGATTCTGCGTCCCAAACCCTCTCCGCGCCACCACGCCACGCTTGTCGGCCACCCTTCGACGGCGCCGATGGCAACGGTGCCGGCCTGGCTGCGCCGCGCCATCGCCGATGCGCAAGGCCACGGGAAGAGGCGTAGGGCTAAATGCCCTTGAGGACGTCGCGCTCACCGCCGGCGCCGCCATCTGCGCGCTCGATGCGGTGGTGCGCCGGCAGGAGCGGTGGGCCGGCGCGCCTAGCGGCAACGGCTGGCGCTTTCGGCGGCGGCGGCGACGGCGAAACGCGCCGGCCGGGTCGAAGACGCAGCGGCGCTGCGCAACGCGCCGCTGCTCACCCGTCCCGGCGACGATTTCGGGCCGGCCGGCCGTATGCTGCTGGTCTGGCGCAAGCTGGCTTCGCGTCCGGTCGCGACTTTGGTCGGCGGAGCGGCGCTGCGGGACGCGGGCGCGGTTCTTTGGGGATTCATCGATGAGGAGGCGGCAGGGCGGCTCAGCGACGGGATCAAGGGTCTTGCTGGCGCACACGGGAATGCGGTCGGTGTGGCCGCCGAGGTCATCGCCATGCTTGAACGCCATAGTCAGCGGGCCGCGCGTGACCTTGGGCCATGGCTGGCCGACGCACTGGCGCCGGCCGGCTCGGGTGGCCGCGCGCGGTCCCTTTCTTCGGCGCCTATCCTCCACCAGCAGCAGCCAGCGATCGATCGTCGCCAGCGGGACCAACGGCAGGTGCTGCTGGCATCCCGCGAACGGATTTTGCCGCCTATGCGCGGGCGGCGCTGCAGGCGGTGGACCTTGCGGCCGAGCTCGCCCGCCGCGCCGATCAACTGCTGGCTGCCGGGCCGAAGCTGCGGGCCAAAGGCTCGGATGCCGTCGTCGAGAAATTTGCTTTCCGACGACACGTCATCGCCTCACAAGAGATTGCCGGCATGAGCGATCGCGGTTGCGCCGCGTTCGACCGGCTGCTTGAGCTCGGGAACGTGCGCGAGTTGTCCGGCCTTCCGACGTATCTACGGGCTATGATCGATGGTGGAACCGACGGCGCACACGAGAAAAAAGAGATGTCCAGCGAATGCTGGTCCACCCCGAGCTCGACCACCTGCCGGCGGAGGTTCGCTGGCGCGAATGGATGCATCGCGTCGAGCCGACCATTTTTGCGGCCAGCGAACCCGTCTCGCGCGCGCATGGTCGGCAAGAGCTGCAATCTCGATCTGATCATCAATGACATCCGCGAGGAACTGCGTGGCCGCCCCACGACCAGGTCGCGGTCGCGGGGGTTTTCGGCATCTGACACGGCCGGCCTACGGCGATGCCATTTCGCGCGGCGTTGGGCACGACGAGCAGGGGCAAAAGGACCTTTCGCAGTTGGATGCGCTGGTGCTAATGTTGCATCGGCTATATCCAGCCGATCACCCGTGCGGAGTTGTCGAGCTTTTTTGGAGATTTCTCGCGACTGATCGACCATCTGCGCGGCTGCGGCTTCTTCATCGCCTCCGGTCCGCGCAGCCGAAGCCGGGTGCGCCCTACACCTATGTCACGACGAGGGCATTGCTGCCCGAGTTCGGCCCCGACACTTTGCGTGGACTGCCGGATTTCCAGGCGCTGAGGGCGCAGGTCTGCTGTCGAAAGAGAAGCTGCTTGCGCGCGACAAATTGCCGAGGTTCTTGTTCATGCGCGCGTTGACAAGGCTGTTGGCAGCGGATTGGCTGGAGAACTCCAGATCGGTCGACCCGACCAGTTCCGGCGGCAGTAGTTGACCATCGAACTCTTGTTCCTGGATCAGATAGGTATGCAGGTGCTCACCAATGCGAAGAGGCGCTTCAGCCTGAGACCCGGTAGCGGTTCCTCGCGTGCTCCGCCAATTGGTGAAGCATGGCTCTTACATCAATTCCACCCAGACATTCATCCTCAATTGAGCTGCCACCGAATACTCTTTCTGACAGCCGCTATGATTGGTGTGATAGCCAACTTCTGGACAAACTGTATATGTCAAAAGCCGAGAACCCTGCTATCATCCCCACATTATGGAATCCATAGACTATTTGCTGCGACTCCAACGAATGGGCTTCAGCTTGTTTACCTACGGATCTGACCCCGATTTTATTTTGCAGGGCGGCCGCGCTGTGGCGATAGATTTCGATGACGCGTTTCTCGCTAACCAATGTCGCCGTTTCGGTCACAGTCTGCAGCCCCTCATGTCTAGGTCTTCCCAAATCGAAGTGAAAGACGCTACCAAGTATTTCGGCAGGATTAAGATCCTTGATCGTGCTCAACGGCGGCGGTCAGGCAGCGCGCCTTCTTGGGCACGTAGAGGTCTTCGAAATCGGCTATTCGTGGCGGCTATGAGAGCCTTACCGTGCTGCTCTCCCTCGTCGACCGCACCATCGCCAAGGCCGATTACAGGATGTCGAGAGTCTCCCTATATCGAGCGTGGGCTCAAAGCGGCGGCAAAAGCCGCCGAATGACGGCTGATAGCTTTTTATGGCTATAGCGGTGTCGAGATTCACAACGGTCGCTGAGATCGGTAAAGAGCAAGGGGAGACGATGCGCTACATACGTCCGCTTTCAATCGAAGATGCCGTTGGTCTGCTGGCCGGGTCGGTTGGCACGGCCGCCATCCTCGCGGGAGGCAGCGACCTTCTGGTCAGGATGAAGGGCGGTTTTGTCGAACCCGACCTGATCGTCGACATCAAGGCGATCGACGGCTTGAGCGAGATCCGGGAAACGGCTGAAGGCTTCAGCATCGGTGCCGCGGTCCCCTGCGCCGTCCTGGGAGAGAGCGCTGCCCTGAAGAAGGCCTGGCCCGGCGTCGTCGAGGCGGCCAAGCTGATCGGCTCGAAACAGGTACAGGGACGCTGCACAATTACCGGCAACCTCTGCAACGCCTCGCCGGCTGCCGACAGCGTGCCGGCGCTGGTGGCCGCCGGCGCCAGGGCATCGGTTGTCGGGCCGGCGGGCAGGCGCACGATTGCCGTGCAGAGCGTGCCGACCGGGCCGGGCAAGACGTCGCTGGCCAAAGGCGAGATCATCGAGGCGATCCTGCTCGACAAGCGCGCGCCGCGTTCGGGCGATGCCTATCTGCGTTTCATTCCACGCACCGAGATGGATATCGCGGTGGTCAGCGCCGGCGTGAACCTGACGCTCGACGAACACGGTGTCGTGAAATCGGCCCGCGTGGCACTGGGCGCCGTGGCGGCGACGGTGCTTCTGGTCGAAGAGGCCGCAGAGGTTCTCATCGGCTCCAAGCTGGACGAAGCGACGCTGGAGCGGCTGGCCAAGGTCTGCGCGGGGGCCTGTCGTCCCATCGACGACAAGCGCGGCACCGTCGAATTCAGAAGAAAGGTTGCGGGCGTGCTGGCCAAGCGGGCCGCCATGACCGCCTATGCAAGTGCAGGAGGCAAATGATGGCTGGTGTAGCAGTTTCGACCACAATCAACGGCGACCACGTCGAGTACCTTTGCCAGCCCGACGAGACGCTGCTGGACGTCCTGCGCGATCGGCTGGGACTGACGGGCGCCAAGGAAGGCTGCGGCACCGGCGACTGCGGCGCCTGCAGCATCATCCTCGACGACCGGCTGGTGTGCTCGTGCCTGGTGCTCGGCGCGGAGACCGAAGGACGGCGCGTCGAGACCATCGAGGGCATGGCGCATGGCGACACGCTGGATCCGCTGCAGCAGAAGTTCCTCGAGCACGCAGCACTGCAATGCGGCATCTGCACGCCGGGCTTCCTGATCGCGGCCAAGGACCTTTTGGCCAAGAACCCCGACCCGACCGAGGAGGAAATCCGCTTCGGCCTTGCCGGAAACCTCTGCCGCTGCACCGGCTACGACAAGATCGTGCGCGCCGTCCAGGACGCGGCCATCGTGATGAAGGGAGCCTGAGATGAATTTCGATCCACGTTTTTCCGGACGTAAATTCACCTCCGTCGGCACACGTCCGATCCGTCCCGACGGCATCGACAAGGTGACGGGCCGCGCCCGCTACGGCGCTGACTTCAACATGGCCGGCCAGTTGGTCGGGCGTGTTCTCAGAAGCCCGCTCGCCCACGCCAGGATCGTCAAGATCGACATTTCGAAGGCGGAAAAGCTCGCCGGCGTCAAGGCGGTGATCACCGCTGCCGACCTGCCGGACCTCACCGATGGCGATGCCGCCATGTACGACATCCTCGACAATTGCATGGCGCGCACGAAGGCGCTCTATGACGGCCACGCGGTGGCCGCGGTCGCCGCGATCGACGCCCGCACCGCCAGGCAGGCGCTGAAGCTCATCGAGGTCGAATACGAGGTGCTGGCGCATGTCACCGACGTCGACGAGGCGGCCAAGCACACGGCGCCGCTGATCAATGATGCCATCTTCACCGAGGGCCTTGAGGAAAAGCCGGTAAAACCCTCCAACGTCACCAAGCGCAGCCAGTTCGGCCATGGCGATGTCCATCAGGGTTTCGGGCACGCCGATGTCATCGTCGAGCGCTCCTTCAAGACCGAGCAGACGCACCAGGGCTATATCGAGCCGCATGCCTGCGTGGCGAATTTCAGCTCCGACGGCACCGCCGACCTCTGGGTCTGCACGCAAGGGCATTTCGTCTACCGCCAGCACTGCGCCCAACTGCTTGGCATAGAAGCCTCGAAGCTGCGCGTCACCTCGTCGGAGATCGGTGGCGGTTTCGGCGGCAAGACCCATGTCTGGGCCGAGCCGGTGGCGCTGGCGCTGTCGCGCAAGGCCGGACGGCCGGTGAAGCTCGTCATGACCCGCGACGAAGTGTTCCGCGCCTCGGGCCCGACGAGCGCCACCTCGATCGACGTGAAGATCGGCGCCCGCAAGGACGGCACCATCACCGCCGCCGAAGCGACGCTGCGCTATTCCTGCGGCCCCTATGCCGGCATGTGGGCCGAGATTGGCGCCATGACGGCGTTCGCCTGCTACAAGCTCGACAACGTCAAGACGGTCGGCTACGAAGTGCTGGTCAACCGACCGAAGACGGCGGCCTACCGCGCGCCTTCGGCGCCGATGGCGGCGTTTGCCGTGGAAAGTGCTGTCGACGAGCTGGCCAAGGGGATCGGCATGGATCCGGTCGAGTTCCGGATCAGGAACGCCGCCCAGGAAGGCACCAGATCGTCCTATGGCCCGGTCTACGGCCCGATCGGCATCGGGCCGACGCTCGAGGCGGCGAAGAACCATCCGCACATGAAGGCTCCGCTCGGCAAAAACCAGGGCCGTGGCATGGCTTGCGGCTTCTGGTTCAACTTCGGCGGCCAGACCTGCACCGACCTCAACATTGGCATGGATGGCTCGGTCTCGCTGGCCGTCGGCACCGTCGACGTCGGCGGTTCGCGCGCCTCGCTGTCACTGGTGGCGGCGGAGGAGCTCGGCATTGCCTATGAGCAGGTCAAGGCGATCGTCGCCGATACGTCCAGCCTCGGCTACAACGACATGACGGATGGCAGCCGCGGCACCTTCTCGTCTTCCATGGCGACGATCTCGGCCGCCCGCAACGCCATCAAGATCCTGCGGGACCGCTCCGCGCAGATGTGGGACATTTCCGTCGACGACGTGGTCTGGGAAAAAGGCCACGCGGTTGCCAAGGGCGAGAAGCACGGCAATCTCGGAAAGCTGTCGCTGAAGGAGATCGCGGTGGAGTCCGGCAAGACCGGTGGGCCGATTGCCGGCCACAGCGAACTCGTCGCCGACGGCGCCGGCGTCTCCTTCGCCACCCACATATGTGACATCGAGGTCGATCCCGAGACCGGCTCGACCAGGGTCATCCGCTACACGGTGATTCAGGATGCTGGCAAGGCGGTGCACCCGACCTATGTCGAGGGCCAGTACCAGGGCGGTGCAGCGCAAGGCATCGGCTGGGCGCTCAACGAGGAATACATCTACGGCAAGGACGGCCGGCTGCAGAACGCCGGCTTCCTCGACTACCGCATCCCGGTCTGCTCGGACCTGCCGATGATCGACACGCAGATCCTCGAAATCCCCAACCCCAACCATCCTTACGGGGTGCGCGGCGTCGGCGAAACCTCGATCGTGCCGCCGCTGGCGGCGATCGCCAATGCGGTGTCGAACGCAGCCGGCGTGCGCATGACGCACATCCCGATGTCACCGCCGCGCATCCTGGCGGCGATCGAGGCGGAACGGGGAGGCTGATGGTCGAAGTGACGCTCTGGGGATCGCTTGGTGCGGCCGCCGGAGGCAAGAACAAGGTCGAGATCGAGGCCAAGGACATAAGGGAGCTGTTGAGGAAGCTGGCTGAACAGTATCCCGGCCTCGAGCCCTTGATCGATCGCGGGATTGCGGTGGCGATCGACGGGACGATCTACAGGGATACGTGGTCGAAGGAACTGCCGAAAGGGGCGGAAATCTTCCTGCTGCCGAGGCTGGCGGGAGGATGAGTTGCAACGGCGTTGTCACGTTGTTTGAAAATGCGGCCGCGTGAGGCCGACACCGCGCTTTTCAGGCCGTGCACTCACGGCTTGCCACGCGGCCATTGTATTCGGCCCACATCTCATCAGTCACGTTCCCGCTGCTCACCACCCAATAGCCCCTCGTCGATAGGTGCTGGCCCGCCCCTTGTCTTGATACTTTTCTGAATCGAAATTTCGCGCAAGTCAGCCGTACGCAGGCAGGCGTTGCGGCACGAAGGTTTCGTTCAAGTGCTCCTTGAGGTTGGGCTGGCTGATCCTTCCGCTTGACTGCGGCAGCCTCAACCCCTTCAATCTGAATGGTCATCACCGCCCGACCGACCTGTGCATCATCTCACCCAGTTTCGCCAGATAAGTTTCGTTTTGAGCTGTCCATGGAAACGAGAAGTTAAGTGCAACGAAGTTTCGGAAGGAGGCCTCGATCGAGAAAATAGGACCAGGGAGAAAACTGAAGTCAGATTCTATCGCCTGAAGCAAAGCGCCAGTGGCATCGAAGGCGAGTGGCCCTCGCACCCAGCACATAAACCCGCCGGCGGGAGACGATACAACACACTCACTGGGAAAATGTTCTGCGATTAGCTCGAGGCCCCTTTGCATCCTCGCGGCAAGTGTGCCGCGCAATCGCCTCAAATGTCGGTCCTGACTACGGATCGCCAGAAACGTGGCGATCGCGCGCTGGACAATACCGTCACCGCTGTTCAGTCCGTGTGTATACTGGTGGGTCATCAAACGCCGTGTGTGGGTGCCGGCAATGATCCAACCCAATCCATACGCTGGCGGGAGCGAGGCCATAAAACTCCCGAATTGCACCACGATATCGGACGGATCGTGTTGTTTGAACGAAGGCTGTCTGTTGCCACGGTAATTCAGGTCGCTGAACATGTCATTTTCGAGGATAAGCACTTGGTGTTGGCGAGCAATTTCCACAACACGGCGCATAGTTTGCTCGGAATAAGTCACGCCTGTGGGATAGTGATGGGAGCCCATAAGCAATGCCACGCGAACGGAATTCGAGCGGACAAGATGCAGGAATTGTTCGGGATTGATGCCAGAGCGCGGGTGGGAATAAATTTCCACCACTGAGAGGCTCTTGCGGTTCAATCCAGCCAGCATTGGAAAATAAGAAGGACTTTCGACAAGGATTACGTCTCCTGGCTTGGTAAATGCATTGAGGCACATGTCGAAGCACGACATGCCGGTGTTGCCGACGATTATTTCCCCTTGTGCGACGACGCATCCTCGCTTTGAGACGCGGCGCGAAATTTCATGTCGCAACTGCATGTCGCCTTGTGGTGAATCGCACCCAATAAGCCTGGTCTCGCCTTGCCGCAAGAGCTGGCGCAACAGGCGGTCTATCTCGCTCCGGTCGAATAAGTCCGGACTTGGGTAGAAGCTGCCGAATGGGCCAAGTTCATTTGAATAGCAAATGTGCAGCAAAGCCTCAGGCAGATTTTTAACAGTCTCTCCATCGCCATCGTGACTCCCTGAGCCTGTCGCTGGCGCCGGCAAACCCATGACATAGAAGCCCGACCGGGGCCGAGCCTCGCAAACAGCCTCAGCCTCCAAGAGCTCGTATGCATGATGAACTGTCATCGGGCTGTACCCCGTATCCTCGCTTAACTGCCGCACAGACGGCAGGCGATCACCGACCCTCAGCGTCCCGGTGCGAATGCGGCGCTTGATGAGGTCAACGACAAATTCGTAGCGGCGCATCGCCGACGTCTGGGGACCATCGGTCATAGGATTTGAGTTCCGATCGCAACTGGTATCTGCTTTGTCTGCACAAGAAAGCCGTTCACCTTTAGACAAATAATGGGTCTTGGCGGCCAGATCGTTGCATAACCTAAGCCTCCTGCAACACGTGAACCCATCCATATTTATCCTTTCTGACCGTTAAAATGCACAAAAGCCACCAATTCCGCGGAGCACAGTTTGTCGCGAGGATGCGCT
>NZ_JAMYSP010000076.1:0-8172 GCF_040322015.1 Mesorhizobium sp. M0208
GCAAATCACTCAAGGCGGCACCTCCTGCCACCTTGAATCACCCAACAGAGATCAACTCAACAAATTAATGGGTCCTGACCCTAGCCAAAAACACCGGTAAGTCGAAAGAGGACATAAAGAAGATTCTTGATGCGAAGTATGGGAAACCCGCCACGGTAAAGCGCTTGGCGAAGGCGGTGCAGGGCTTCTTCATTCCAAGCCAGCGTGAAGGCGGTGTGCCAATCCTATTTGATAGAGAACGTGTCGAGTCAGAAGTCGTCAAGCAAATCCCATATGCCGAAGAGTTCAGCGCCAAAGAGGATTTTGAACGGTACGACAGTTACGACGACGTCACGCTTGAAATACACGCTCAGGACAAGGACAAGATCAATACCGGCTGGGCGGCTGTCCCGAAAGGCGTCACAGAATCGCGCCTCAGAATGAAGCTGGTCGACCCGGTGACGGCTCATGATATCTGGACCAAAGATACCGTTCGGGGGGATATCACCATTGTTTCTAAGCTCACAAGCGACGGCTATACACCGGCGGAAATCCATCTGACCGCCGTACGCAATTCGGACTAACCAAGCTCAAGAGTCCACTTTATCATCTTCGAACATTGCAGAGGAACGCAGCGGTAAATCCGCTAGGGCTGATTCGTGGATCTCCTGTTTCAGTAGAACTTTTTTAGCCGCAGTTTAAGGACTTGTTTGAGCGGGAGGACTAAGCTCAGGGGCACCAAGTACTGGCCACTTAGTCTCAATCTTCTTAAGAAGATTCAATCCAACACCCAACGTTGTTGGAGCAACAATGGTTAATACAATGCCTACCAAAGCCAAGATAACACCTAGAGAGATGTTATTCCAGAGATTACTTAAGCTGTCTATTACAGGTTGTTGAGTGGAAATTCTTTTGTCAACGTCGCTCTCAATCTGTCTAATTTTCTCAGAAAGCCCTTGAAGTGACAATATCTCTTTGCTCATGCCCCGAACAAGTTCGTTATCAATATCGTTTATAGCTTTTCCGTCATAAAGGTACGGTGGGCTTGATGTTCTATCCAAGCTACAAAACCAGATCTTAAAGGCGGGATCTCCTTCACATATCTGAACGGGCGATGGGCTGGCGTTGTAAACCGCGTATATCAGCTTTCCTTTGTACCCTGGATCAACGTGAAATCCCGAAACGTTAATAAGCCCTTGGTACTTAATGCGCGTCCGCATAGATATGAACGCCATAGCATCTGAAGGTATCGACACCTCCTCTTTTGTAAGGAGAAATGCGAACTGCCCGGGAGGAATCAAAAAGCATTGCTTCTCCGCTAAAACAGTTTTTCCTTGATGTTCTCCAGATAGTTCCGCCGTCTTAAAAAGGACATTACCCATGCGTAAGTTGTACGCATTCGCATCTATGTGCAATGGGTCAAAATCCATTACAACGGATTGGTTAGCTAGAAGCTTTTCGCCGCTCCAGAATCCACCGCCGCCAAGATTATTCCGTGATGTAGAACTGGCGCTCACGCAATTCGCTCCTGCGCTGTATTACAGCTTCGTGGAGGTTGAGGCCTCGCTCTTCAGATATCTGTGCAACCCATGTCATGATGTCGATGTTGGCGCTACGCATAATAGGAAGGCAGTCTTCGGCGTGATCAATCTTCTCGCATGCGTCCGCAAACCGACCAGCTGCATCAGCAAAAGTGCGAAGCGGGTCGATTTGGGTGGCAGGTTTGACGGCAACATTTGGTGCGGGCAGATGCTGATGGAGTGTATTTGCTGCGCTAAGACAGACAAGTGCAGTGTCAGTCAACGTCCGGTCATAAGCCTTTGGCTCAGTCAAGCCGCGCGCCAGCCGTCCCACGTATTTGCAGTAGTGGAGTCCGTAATGTTTTAGCCTGTCGTTTTTATGCAAGCACAGGATATCGGAGTGGTTCCTCCGATCATGATGATACTGCTCCTGTTGCAGTTGCAGCATGTCGCCATCTGAAAACATAATCGCGCTCCCTTCCCCCAGGTTCGCGTTGCCATCCTGATTCTGAAGCCGAATCAAGCCGCATACCACGACTTTTGCGGCAAATCGGAGTTTCCCACAAGTTATTAAAGTAAGCGTGAAACCGAAGAAGGGGGCCACAGAAACGGTTTCGACTCACGTGATATATAGAGAGGATGTTTTGGCGATCCATCCTTATTCGAGCCGAGTGCACGAATTTCGCACCCAGTTTCCCGAACGAGTTGCTCAACGTCACGCAATCTCGAGGTAGCTGCCGGTAGATATTGCCGTGGCGGGCGAATGACACCCCAGCCCAAAACGATGAAGCCGCCAGCCTCTTTCACCTCAGTCGCTGCCCGAAGAATGTGACCATCGTTCAGCGGCCCGACAGGGTCACCGCTTGCCCATAACTCTCTAGACAATGTTGCAATGCGCGCCCACGGGTTTATGAACGTAAGTCGTTCGCAACCCCATAGTTTGGCATACCCAATTCCCCGCCGCAGAGTGGCGTCATCGGCCTCTTCATCGGCGATACTTGGATTGTGAAGCAAAAACGCCACCGGCGGCCGCCGTCCACCGATGGGACGGTCGAGGCGATAACGGTACTGTCGACATTCCGAGAAGATGGCTGTCAATGGTGCGCGCTCAGCAATGTGTCTGTTGGGGCGCAAATGGCCGCTGCGGGGCGACTCTGAAGTGCAAGGCCGGGAACCCGCAATGGCGAGTAACTATTTTCGCCGTGCAACGCTGGTCTGAAATTCCACTGCGTCCGGCCACAGGCACAGCCCCCTCAATCCCCCATCTTCAGCGCCTGGATAAACGCCTCCTGGGGAATATCCACCTTGCCAAACTGGCGCATCCGCTTCTTGCCCTCTTTCTGCTTGTCGAGCAGCTTGCGTTTACGCGAGACGTCGCCGCCGTAGCATTTGGCGGTGACGTCCTTGCGCAGCGCCGAGATGGTTTCGCGGGCGATGACCTTGCCGCCGATCGCCGCCTGGATCGGGATCTTGAACAGATGGTGCGGGATCAGCTCCTTCAGCTTCTCGCACATCTGGCGGCCGCGCTTTTCCGCCGCCGTGCGGTGGACCAGCATCGACAGCGCGTCGACCGGCTCCTCGTTGACCAGGATCGACATTTTCACCAGGTCGCCCTCGCGATAGTCGGTCAGGTGATAGTCGAAGGAGGCATAGCCCTTGGAGATCGACTTCAGACGGTCGTAGAAGTCGAAGACCACCTCGTTGAGCGGCAAATCGTAGATCAGCATGGCGCGCTTGCCGACATAGGACAGGTCGGCCTGGATGCCACGCCGGTCCTGGCAGAGTTTCAGGATGCCGCCGAGATAGTCGTCGGGGGTGAGGATGGTGGCGCGGATCCACGGCTCCTCGATGGCCGATATCTTGACCACCTCGGGCATGTCGGCCGGATTGTGCAGTTCCTTGACCGTGCCGTCGTTCAACAGCAGGCGGTAGACGACCGAGGGTGCGGTGGCGATGAGGTCGAGGTTGAACTCGCGCTCCAGCCGCTCCTGGATGATTTCAAGATGCAAAAGGCCGAGGAAGCCGCAGCGATAGCCGAAGCCGAGCGCGGCGCTGGTTTCCATTTCAAAGGAGAAGGACGCGTCATTGAGGCGCAGTTTGCCGACCGCGGCGCGCAGGTCTTCGAAATCGGCGGCGTCGACCGGGAACAGGCCGCAGAACACCACCGGCTGCGCCGGCTTGAAGCCGGGCAGGGCTTGTGCCGTCGGGCGCTTGTCTTCGGTGATGGTGTCGCCGACGCGGGTGTCGGCAACCTCCTTGATCGAGCCGGTGAAGAAGCCGAACTCGCCGGGGCCGAGCTCGTCGACATTGATGCGGGCGGGCGTGAAGACGCCGGTGCGCTCGACCAGGTATCTGGCGCCGGTGCCCATCATGCGGATGGTCTGGCCCTTCTTCAGCACGCCGTCGATGATGCGCACCAGCACGATGACGCCGAGATAGGCGTCGTACCAGCTGTCGACCAGCATCGCCTTCAAGGGGGCCGCGATGTCGCCCTCGCGCGGCGGTGGCAGATCGTTGACGATCGCTTCCAGCACGTCGGGGATGCCCAGCCCGGTCTTGGCCGAGATCAGCACGGCGTTGGAGGCGTCGATGCCGATCACCTCCTCGACCTGCTCGCGGATGCGCTCGGGCTCGGCAGCGGGCAGGTCGACCTTGTTCAGCACCACGACGATCTCATGGTTGTTGTCGATCGCCTGGTAGACATTGGCCAGCGTCTGCGCCTCGACCCCTTGCGAGGCGTCGACGACCAGCAGCGAGCCCTCGCAGGCGGCAAGCGAGCGCGACACTTCATAAGCGAAGTCGACATGGCCGGGCGTGTCGATCAGGTTGAGGATATAATCCTCGCCATTGTTGGCGCGGTATTTCAACCGTACCGTCTGCGCCTTGATGGTGATGCCGCGCTCGCGCTCGATGTCCATCGAGTCCAGCACCTGCTCCTTCATGTCGCGCAGCTCCAGCCCGCCGGTCGACTGGATCAGCCGGTCGGCAAGCGTGGATTTGCCATGGTCGATATGGGCAACGATGGAGAAGTTGCGGATGTTCTTGATCGGCGTGGTCATGCGGCGCGCTTTAGCAGGGGCACGGTATATCGGCAAGCGGCGGGGCGCGGGTGCGGCGGCAAGGCGGCAAAGTCGTTAAACTTTGATCCATGAGATTAGAGCATAGTTTGCGCCCGGCGTGGTAGCCCACCGGTCTATCGCCGTTTCGGGGGGATCGGAATGCCGCTGTCAGCACGCAAATTTCTCAGATCGGTGAGCGGCTCGTTCGCGCCGATGCTCGCCATCCTGCTTATCCCGATGGTTGCCGCATTGGGCTTTTCCATCGACTATACCTCGGCGGTTTCAACCAGGGCATCGATGCAGAACGCCCTCGATGCAGCGTCGCTGTCGATCACGACGCTTGCGACGGACACCTCATTGGCGGACCGTCAGGTAAAACTGCAGGAGGTATACCTGGCCAATGGCGGGCAAGGCACGGCCAAGCTCGACAGCTTCGTCGTCGCCACCGACGGCGCCGCCAGCATCAAGGCTTCGGCCGGCTTTGCCATGCCGACGAATTTCATGCAGATCGCCAGGATCAACACGGTGCAGGTCGGCGTTGCGTCGGCAGTGACAAAGCGGCCGGCATTGGTGCAAGCCACGTTCAAGGTGACCAAGGTCTCGGGCTGGTGGGGCAAGACAATGACGCTCTACGGCACCAAATTCGGGGACACGGTGGCCAACAAGCTGATGAAGATCACCTACACATACAACGGTTATGGCGATCCGAAAGGCTATGGCACGGCGACCGTCTCCACCATCAACGGAGCGACGATCACTACGGTCCAGCAGCAGGTGTGTACGACCACCACGGTGCTCAGCTTTTATGGGCTGCCCAGCACCACGATCACCCAGACCGCTTCCAACGGCAAGAAATATGCGACCACCTGCGTCAACACCATGTACCCGGCGACCGGTGCCGGCGCGGTGATCGACGTCAGCCAGATGGACCAGCTCTACCTGCAGATGGATGTGCCGTCAGGCAATCCAACGGTGCTCAAATCGAACGATCCGGCGACATCGAACCGCCTCTACGCGGACGGCGTCGAGATCGCCAGTGGCCAAACGGTCGATATCTTTACGCTGGTGCCGTGCGGCCAGACCAGCACACAAGCGTGGGAAGACGGGGGATCGCCGGTGCCGACATCTCCGACCATCACCGATTCCAACGCGGACTTTTTCTACACAGTAACCGGCAAGTGCGCCTTCAATCAGCGGGCATCGGAAACGCTGTTGACACAATAGGACGCCGCAGCTGAGTGCGAGGGCATATCGGCCCGCTTAGGCTGCCCGTCCATCACACCGCCGCCCGTCACACCGGGTGGCGTGTTGGTTGCGAGCGACCGTCTTCCCTTTGCCCCCTGTGGGAGAAGGCGGCCGAGCGAAGCTCGGTCGGATGAGGGGTGTTCCAGGGAACGCCGACGCCTCATTGCTTCCAGCACCCCTCAACCGTCTCGGCGCTTCGCGCCGATTCACCTTCTCCCACAAGAGGAAGAGAGAGCTGCG
This sequence comes from Mesorhizobium sp. M0208, assembly GCF_040322015.1. NCBI lineage: Bacteria > Pseudomonadati > Pseudomonadota > Alphaproteobacteria > Hyphomicrobiales > Phyllobacteriaceae > Mesorhizobium > Mesorhizobium sp. M0208. Next base: position 6,044 of record NZ_JAMYSP010000076.1, read on the forward strand.
AACGATCACGAAGCGGTGATGCTGTAACGAACCGTGTTTCGGCGGCGAAGTGTGGACATGGAACCGCACAGGAGAACAGCGATGACCGGATCGAAACGCAGCACAGCCCTGATGGGGCTCGCCGCGGTACTGTTTTCGGCAACTGTGCTGTCGGCAACCGGCGCGGCCGCCGGCCAGACGCAGACCGTCGTCGAGCTGTTCACCAGCCAGGGCTGCTCGTCCTGCCCGCCGGCCAACGCCAATCTGATCAAGGTCAAGGACCGGCCCGGCGTGCTGGCGCTGTCCTTCAACGTCACCTACTGGGACTATCTCGGCTGGAAGGACACATTCGGCAAAGAAGAATTCACGCAGCGCCAGGTCCGCTATGAACCGTCGCTCGGCCGTTCCGGCCCGTTCACGCCACAAGTGGTGGTCAACGGCAAGGCCGATGCGGTCGGCGCCAGGCCCGGCGAGATCGAGCAGCTGATTTCGAGCGGCGGCCGCGCCGACGGACCTTCGCTGTCGCTCGCCGGCGGGATGGTCAGCATCGGCGCCGGTCCGGTGCCCGGAGGCAAGGCCGACGTCTGGCTGGTGCGTTACGGCAAGGGCGTCGTCGAGGTGCCGGTGGCGCGCGGAGAAAACACCGGCCGCACGCTGCCGCACGCCAATGTCGTGCATTCGCTGACCAGGCTGGGCAGTTGGACCGGCGACGCCACCGCGCTGCCGCTGCCGGCGACGACGGGCGGCCTTAGCACGGCGGTGCTGGTACAGGTGCCGGGCGGCGGGCCGATCCTTGCTGCCGCTACGAATTAGAAACCCGCGCGAAATTCCCCCAACGCGCAGCGGCGCCGCCGCATGCCGTCAACCCCTGCCAAACCCTAGGAGATCATCATGACCAATCGTTTGACCAATCGCCCGACCCTGGCGGTACTCGCCTTCGCACTTTGCTCGGCGGCGCTGTTCGCAGGAGGCGCGGCGCGAGCCGAAGATGCGATGAAGCCGGCGATGGCGACAAACGCCATGAAGCCGGCAACGGGCGCCATGAAGCCGGCAACGGACGCAATGAAGCCGGCCGGCGCCATGGCGGCTGACGCGATGGCCACGACCGCGATGAAGGCGACCGATCCGATGAAGGCCGACTGCATGAACAAGGCCGACGCCGAGACGGACGCCATGAAGAAGGCAGAGGCGACCAAGGCCTGCGATGCCATGGCTCCGGCCAAATAGGCGATGCGCACAGCAATGTGAGAGCCCGGCGGACCTATCCGTCGTATAATCCACGCCACATCATGGGAGATCAGACATGACCGCAGCCGTGAAACGATCGTCGATTTTCGCAAAAGCAGCAGCTGCCGCGCTCATCCTCACGGCCGCCGCCGCCGTATTCTGGCAGACCCCGGCAGTCTCGGCCGAAGACGCGGTGGTGATCCCGCCGCCGGCAATGGACGAGAAGGCCACCGCCGGCACCGAAAAGGCGGTCTTCGCCGGCGGCTGCTTCTGGGGTGTGCAAGGCGTGTTCCAGCACGTCAAGGGCGTCACCAGCGCCGTCTCCGGCTATGCCGGCGGCGACAAGGACACGGCCGTCTATGAAATGGTCGGCACCAGCCGGACGGGCCATGCCGAATCCGTCGAGATCACCTACGAGCCGTCCAAGGTTACTTACGGCCAGCTGCTGCAGGTGTATTTCTCGGTGGCGCACAATCCGACGCAACTGAAGTACCAGGGGCCGGACAGCGGCACACAGTACCGTTCGACGATCTTTGCGGAAAACGACACGCAGAAAAAGATCGCCGAAAGCTATATCGCCCAGCTCGACAAGGCCAAGGTGTTTCCTAAGCCGATCGTGACGACGCTGGAGACCGGCAAGAGCTTCTATCCGGCCGAGGACTACCACCAGGACTTTCTGACCCTCAACCCGACTTATCCCTATATCGTCTACAATGATTTGCCCAAGGTCGAGAACCTGAAGCGGCTGTTCCCCAACCTCTACAGCGAAAAGCCGGTGCTGGTGCTGGCCGCTAACAAGAGCTGAGCTTTTGCGCCGGCGGGCGCGACGGAGAATAAGCGTCGGCGATCCTTCGCGCCCCCCTCTGCCCTGCCGGGCATCTCCCCCTCAAGGGGGTGTTTGGACCGGGGACATCGCGAACAGG
>NZ_JAMYSP010000077.1:0-7635 GCF_040322015.1 Mesorhizobium sp. M0208
ATCCAGCCCCCGCCGCGCGTCAGGCTGTTCGCAACCTCATTGTCGCACCACCCACTCTGGAAATGCCGGTAGTTCGAGGTGTCCAGCTGCTATACATCAATAGACATTACGATCCGAAAGCACCAGTACAGCGGTTGTCCAAATTATCTTAAGATCGAGCTGCACGCTCCAGGACTGTATGTACCAGAGGTCATGCTCTACGCGTTTTTCCATCCTCCACAGCTCCTTCGTTTCCCCTCGAAAGCCATTGATCTGAGCCCAGCCTGTCAAACCGGGTTTTACACGATGGCGATAAGCATAGCTCGCAATAATCGTACTATAGGTATCGTCATGAGCGACGGCGTGGGGTCGCGGCCCCACGAGGGACATTTCCCCCCGAAGCACATTAAATAACTGCGGCAGCTCGTCGATATTTGACTGGCGCAATATTCGGCCAAGTCGGGTAACCCGCGCATCATTACGCTGAGCCTGGCGAATGTCCGCACCGTTCTCCTGCACGGTCATTGATCGGAACTTGTAAATATTGAATGGCTTACCACAAAAACCCCGCCGCGTCTGCCGGAACAGCACTGGGCGACCGCTCTCGAGCGCGATGGCACACGCGACTACGGCCATCAACGGAAACAGGAACAGCAGTAGCAGTGATGCAAAGGCAATGTCGAATAACCGCTTCAGCAGGCGTTCGGCAGGCCTCAAAGGCGCGCGCTGGACTTCGAAGGCTCGCTGCCAGCCGGTGTGCAGCGGGCATCCGGCCAGAATCTTGTCTATGTAGGCATCGGCGAAAAGATAGATCGGCAGCGGGAGGCGGGACATTTCGTCCAGGATGCCTGCGATCAACTTCCGCTGATCCCAAGAGCAAAAGAGATAAACTGCCCCATACGGTTCACTACGGAACGCAGCCTGCGCAGCTGCGACGGCGGCTTGCACCGATCGTGCTGCGATCGTGCCATCATGGTTCTCGATGTTCGAAACACCGCAAACCGCGATGCCCTGTTGCCCGAGCTTGCCGATTGTCCCCTTTTCCATTCCAGGACCGCCAGCGTAAAACAGATAAACTGTGCGCAGGACGAGCTTCTCGGCGGCCAGAAGCCGTTTCAGCACACGCGCTAGAACCACGTGGCCAGGCAGCAGGGTTGGGAATCCGACCGCAAACGCCAGCGTCAAGGAACCGCGGGAGAACGTCGACGTCGTCTTCGTGAGAAAGGCGAGCCAGAGAATTGAAAAGAAAACGAATAACCACCCGGTGAAGAGTGTTTTGATCACGCGGTGATCGTCCAGGATGCCACTGATCGTGTAGGCGCCTCTGGCCCCCATGAATGCGACAAGCAATAGGCCGGCGGTAACACTTAGATAAATCGTCTCCCAAATATCTGGCGGGCTCACGCCGACGTACCTATGATAGACGTCATTTGACGCAAGAAGTATCGTCTCTCCGAGGAGGAAATCAGCAGTTGCAAGAAACACGCAAACTGCTCCCACAGGAAGCCGTAGCGGTTCTACGCTCCGCTTCAAGAACGCACGCGACGCCTGGGTTGGTGCATGCCGCATGGAGACAAGCCCCCGAATCCTGTTGTATCCCTTCTCCTTCTTGGGGCATGGCACACGCCGTCCCATAGAAGGGGGTTATCCCAACGGCTTTCAGTCGATCACATTTGATTTAAACTCTCTCAGAGACAGGGTCGCTGTTACCCCGGGCACATAGGAGTGACTATTTTATGCTATCCTAATATGGTAACACTTCCGTCTGAGCGCTCTTGCGCGAGAACGGCCCGAAATCGGACTCGTTCTAAGAGGTAGTCAAGGCAACGCTTTAGGGGACCGGGGCGCTTTACCCTATCAGGGGGGCAGGAGCCATGGCAGAGTGCGGCGCTGAGGTTCGGGTCAAACAGCTCGATAAAATACGCTTATTTCAGCAATTTGACCAGGATATTCTTAGTGAACTGGCGAAAGTGGCCATTCTGCGAAGGGTTCCGAAGCATAAAATCTTAACTCGCCTTGGTGATGTGCCACTTTATATTTACTACATAATTCAAGGAAAAATTCGGCTTAGTGCTCCCCTCTCGGACGGACGAGAATTCATCTTTGCAGATCTTGGTCCCGGTGACACTTTCGACCTGACTAGATTGTTCATCACGCGAAGAAGTAACATGAATGCGGAGTCAGTTGCGGACAGCGACTTGCTGCAAATCGAAGTAGCTTTCATGGTTAGGGTCTTCGACAAACACCCCGATCTCGCATTAAAGGTGATCCCGTACTTGTGCGAAGCAACCCACGACGCGCAGGAGCGAGTGATCCACAGTGCGGCCAGTGCCCTATCCACTCGATTGGCGAGCACGCTCTTGCGATTGACAGAGAGGCCGCACAGCACGGCTACCGTGGATAGAGCTCTGAGTATCCACATTTCGCAGACCGACCTCGCGGCAATGGTCCCGGCTTCTCGAGCGAAAGTGAATCGTTGCCTGAGAGAATGGGAACGGCGGTATATGACGCGATACGACCACGGCTCGCTGACGATCCTCAATCGCGCCGCGTTAGAGTCTGTTGCTCTTGGCGAGATCGCCTTTGATCGTTCAATGATGCATATCCCACGTGCTCGAGCATCTCCGTGGCATGCTCCGGGGAGACAATGAAACCGGAAGTGGCGGTCGTCCTCGCATCCCTCGGTAAAGTCCTTCTCGTCGGCGTCGTAAGTCGCAGCACCGGACAGATGCGCCTTCTCACCGGCGTCAGCGCCAATGAGACAGAATTGGGCTAATTGAGAGCGGAGGGTTTCTGAGTCATCGTAGCCTTTCAAAGACGCAGAAGGTTTCGCGCATGGATTCCGTCGGCCAGTCGCGCATGGGCCGGCTGCACGGGGGCCGTCGCGACAAACTCGAAATCAGCCCGAACCCTGTGGGCCGGCCGTCGGCCTAGCGCGGTGGCGCCGGCACCGCCCTGGTCGGCGACGCGGCGACAATGGCGGAGCGGATCGACGAATACCGCGCATTGGGATCGATACCTTCATCCTCCCGGACTATCCGCATCTGGAGGAAGCCTATCCCTTCGGCGAACTGGTGCTGCCGCTTTTGCCGCTCGATCACGAGGTTTCGACGCGGCCAACGGCCGTGAACATGGGGCCGTTCGGCGAGACGTGGCTGGCGACCATCGGCCGTCGGCGCTGCGCACGAGCCAGTCTCGGGCGTGCGTCGTCTGCTTCCAGCGTCGTGATGAGGGGAGCGGGGCCTTAAGACTACCGGTAACAAGATGCGCCTCAGTTTTTTCAGGTCACTACGATCAGTGAATGTCGGTATCGGTGGTTGCGCGTCCCTGATTTGAACCTGCGCCGGCCAAGAGCCGATAACTATCAGGCAGCACGTTTGATGGTCCTCTTGCTCAGCTTTACGACGAAAGCGTTCCTATAGCGCGACAATCTGGGAGAGACCTCTCATCCTGATCGCCGCGCCGCACGTTCCCCTTCTTCATGGCTACCGTTTTCCGGCATGTAGTTCCAAGTGGGGCCGCCAGACGGGTACGCAGGGTTAATCCTGCGTGATCAAGATAGGTCGAGATGAATGTGCACCAGCCTCACGGTTGATCGCGACATTTCGCGAACCCGTCTGCTCGCAATCGCATTGCGCGTGTCTGCTTTCCGGTGCAGGGCCAATGTTCGTACACGGCGTAATCCCGCCGTGTGCATGTCTTTTCACGATGCCGCCGCCGAATCTAGGATGAGGGCTTTGCAGGCCTAGGCGAGGGCAGGGCGCTACGCTAACTTATACCAACGGCCCTCACAAATGACCTGAATGTGCCCACTTCCGCATTCCGATTGAGGTGATTGCGTCGGGCTTTGCGGCAAGCCTTTTCCATGCGTCGCAGGCAGCGTCGATGATGTCGTCATATGTGTCGAAGACGCGGTTGGAGAGGAAACTGGCGCGCAGCTATTGCCAGACCTGCTCGACCGGATTGAGCTCCGGAGAGCGCGATGGCAGCAGGATCGGCGTGATGTTCTTTGGCCAGACGAGATTGCCGGTGGTGTGCCATCCGGCTCGGTCCAGCAGCAGCACGGCTTGAGCGACGTCGCGGTGGAGAGAATGCCAGACCGCTCGTTGTCGGATTTGTTCAAGAGCTCGCGCCGTTGAGGCGACGACGGGATGCGGGCCGATCTCTCCGAGATGCGGCGTCGTCATCATCACTGCCAGAGTGGTCTCGATCGGCCGCTTTGGGTCTGATAGGAATCCCGCGACGCCGGCCAGCGTCTTGTCGGGCTCGGAGTAGAGTACGTGCAGGATCGCCCCGACGAGCAGCGAGTGGCTGGTCTTCTCCCAGTGATTGCGCTTTTCGAGCGGGCCTTCGGGATCGACCAGCACGTCGGCGACATTCTGGACGTCACGCACCTCCCACTCGCCGCGGCGCACTTCGAGAAGCGGGTTGTAGGCGGAGGACTTCCTGTTCGTGGGATCGAACAGCAGCACCCGCCCGTGCCTGGCGTGCCTGGCGCGAAATCCTCCCGTGATCTGCCAGTTTTCACCCTTGATATCGTGCACGATGGCCGAACCCGACCAGGTGAGAAGCGATGGCACGACGAGGCCGACGCCTTTGCCGCTTCTCGTCGGCGCGAAGCACAGAACATGTTCCGGCCCGTCGTGACGGAGATAATCGCGATCGAACATGCCGAGTACCACGCCGTCAGCCCGAGCAGACCGGCGGACTTGACCTCATTCGGTTTCGCCCAGCGCGCCGATCCCTATGTCTCGACGTTCTTCGCCTCGCGCGCCCGCCAGACCGAGATGCCGATCGCCACGGCGATGGAGATGAAGCCGCCAGAGGCGGCGATGAATGCGCCCTCGACGAAGATCGGTGGCGCATAGGTGGCAAAGGTCCTCAGCGGTTCAAATCGGGACTAGCCCTTGCGAGCCGTCGCCAACTAGCGGGGCTCCTTCCACCTCGGCAGGTCATTTCAGGTCGCGACAGCCTAACGCTGAACGCGCACGCAAGTGCAGTTCTCTCGGTGGCTGCTCTCCACAAGTATCCTATAGATTCGGCCGCGGGCGGGGATCGTTTCCGTGCGTGTCTTGCGCATTCAGCGTGGTTGAGACACCGTGGCAGAGGGGACGGCGGTGGTACGACCTGCTGTAGTGAGGGAATAGATGAACAAGGCCCGCATTTTCCTTGGCTCGTCGGGAGCGCAGATGAAGCTGGTGCAGGCGCTGACGCCCGGCCTCGAAGACGTCGCGCATGTCGATCCCTGGACGACATCCTTCAATCCAGGCACGACCACGCTGACCCGTCTCCTCGAGCTTACGCGTGAAGTGGACTTCGCGGCGTTCGTGTTCGCCCGCGACGACTGGACGACGGCCAGCCTGCACGCTTCCCCTTCCGCTGGTTCCGGCCAGGCTTCTCCGCGCGACCATGTCGTCTTCGAAGCCGGTCTTTCAGCAGCGTCCTCGGCTCGCGCCGAACCTTCATACTGCATGCGAGGGGTTCGAAGCTTCCGACCGATCTCCTCGGATTGACGTGCGTACGATACGGCGAAGCGACAAAGGCTGCCGAGATGAGGACCATCAACCAGAAGCTTCGAAAGGCGATCGAGAGCGAGGGCCGCGTCGCACGCATTGAGGGCCTGTGGTGGCAATTCTCCCTCTCGGCGCGCGGGCCCGCGGGAGCCTTCCGCCGTAGGCCTCCTGCGCATCTCGCGAGCCCTCGACAGTACGCTGGAGCTGCGTGGCCGCTCATGGCTGGAGGACGGCACTCTGTCCGCCAGATACTGGAGCGAAGCCCTGAAGGAGAGGAAGGAGCCTGCCGGCGTATTCTACTACTGGAACGGAGAACGGCCCCGCGACCCTAACGCACCGCAATTGTACGGGAGAGATCCTGCTGGAGTCCGTCGATCGCGCCGCCGGGTATTTTACGACCCGTTCGGATGGCCCCGAAGGCGTGAACGCGCGGACGTCCGGTGTCTACCTGCGCGCCGATCCGGCGGATTGGCCATCCTGGACGGAAACGACGATCGCCAGTGCGCGGAGTTGATCGCAGAGCGGCTGGCGCGCTGGAAATCGATCGCGAACGCCTGAAATCAGGCATTCGGCATCTCCCTCGCCCACCACGGGACAAGCCACCAGCGGCCTTGCCGGAGCTTATCGGCGCTGTTCTCGCTAGCTGTCACGAACGGGCACTGGATCGGTCGGAGCGACGTTGTAGGATGCCGCCAAAGATATCCAACACAGTTTATGACGCAGTAGAACTAGAGCATCGCCCGAAAAAGTGGTCACCGGTTTTTCGAACAAAGCGTGACACAGCTCGCGACGCTGAGGAACAGGCCGACGCTGCTGGCCGACGATTTTTTCGTGATCTGATCCGGCGCCTACGGCGGTGCGCGTGAAAACGAGATCTCACGGTACACGACAGTCAGGGTGAGAACGGGATGATGTGTTTGGATTGAAGATTCCTCAGCAAAAGGATCTTCGCCCATGCCACTGATTCATTCCGCTCTCATCGAGACGTTAGGTTGGCACTTTGCATTGAGCAAGAGCCGGCTTGTGACGCCGCCTGCGACGTTTCCGTTGGAATCGTAAAACAACGCACCCGTAACCTTGTCATAGACGATGTGGTCGTCGGCGTCGTGCGCGCTAGTTCCAGCGAAGAAATACCTTGGCTCGAGGGCTCCGGTGGCTCCAAGTCCCTGCATGCCGCATTGAAGGGCGCGTGCGAAATCGGCTTCACGGTTTTGTCGATCAGCATTTCGCTCGTCGCGATGTTCATCCCGCTCTTGCTGATGGGCGGCATTGTCGGCCGTCTGTTCCAAGAGTTCGCCATCACGGTAAGTGACGAACTGTATCTGGGGAGCGTCCTCGATACCGCTACAGTCCATGCCAGCACATCTGCACTTAACGAAAGAGGCTGGCGGGGTGCTGGTTGTCCACTTGGTCCTTGTTCGTCACAGCAGCGCCTCGCGCGATGTCGCTTCCCCGTCGGTTCTTCAGGTCACGTAGAAGGAGGCTGCCGAGAGAGATGGGGGGAAAAGCGTGGCGAACTGTGTTTGAGCTGTGCCGCCGATCCCGTCGCTGTCGAAAGAGAGCGCCCCGGTTGCACTATTGTAGATGATATGATCGGAACTGTCGTGCGCTGCCGTCCCGGCATAGAAAGCAGCCTGGGAAAGCGCCCCAACCGGAAGCCCTTTGAAAATGCCATCGTCGAGGTGGATCTTGTCCTGAAGCTTGTTGAAGTCGGTGATCCTGTCGATATTGCCGGCTCCAAGAGCGGTATTGAACACGAAGGCATCGTTGCCGCCATAGCCGGTCAAGATGTCGGCGCCGCCGCCGCCGTTGATGACATTGGCGCCGGCATTGCCTTGGATGGTCTGGGCAAAGGCGTTGCCGGTCAGGTTGATTGCCGTGGTGGCGGACGCGTTGATGGTGGCGAGAAGCTCGATCTGCGAGCCGGCCGCAAGGGCATGGCTTACCGAGGCCAGTACTTTGTCGGTGCCACCGCCCACCGCCTCGTTGACCTTGTCGCCGGCATTATCGACATAGTAGGTGTCGTTGCCGCCATAGCCGGTCATCGTGTCGGCGCCTCCGCGGCCGTTGATGATGTTGGCGCCGGCATTGCCCTGGATGGTCTGGGCGAACTCGTTGCCGGTGAGGTTGATTGCCGTGGTGC
>NZ_JAMYSP010000078.1:0-7630 GCF_040322015.1 Mesorhizobium sp. M0208
TACGACCGATGTGCTCACACCTTCCTGTCGGCGATCGCCTTCGCTGCAGCCTTCATCTTCTGGATCAATGAGTCCTGACCCTAGCCGGCCCCGCGAAGCGGAAGACGCTTGAACAACAACCATCCTAGCCGTGATGCCAGGGGTGCTTGCGTTTGGCCGCTACTTGGAATGACCAGAGCCAGTACGGCGAGGTGGAATTCCCCTGATGGAGGGGCAAATGGGAATCCAAACAGCAACATACGCGATCGCTCTTTCGATAGCAGCTTCGGCTTGGGCAACTCCGGCAGCTCCCGAGGAAAAACCCCCTGAGGTGCTCATAGAAGCGACAATAGAGCGTGGCGGCGATTTCTTAGCCTTCGGTTTTGACTCTCTCTGGATGATGAGTGGCCGTAAGCTTGTTCGGATCAATCCAGACGACAACTCTGTTACCGACATTCCCATTGAGGGGGCTGTCGGCAGTTACCGCGGGATTTCCATCGGCGAGGGCGCCGTCTGGGTGCCGGATGTCGGCAGCAAGACAATCTACAAGGTAGACCCGCGCGCAAACAAAATCGTCCTGCAAATACCGTCCCTCCTATTCGACAGCGAAGGTAGCATCGGAGTCGGTGAAGGTGCCGTATGGGCCGTCACCGGTAGCAATGGCCAGATCCTGGCTCGCTATGATGCTCAGAATGGGAACGAGGTCGCGAAGGTACCGCTGCCATCTGCCAGCTCCGGCGTAGTCGCAGACTTCGGGTCCGTCTGGGTTACAGGAACTGCGAAAAGTGAATTGTACCGTGTCGATCCGAAAACGAATCAGATCGTTACGACAACTGCTCTCAACCCAGAGCCGCGGTTCCTGACGTCCGGCGAAGGATCGATCTGGGTCCTCAATCAGGGCGACGGAACCGTCCAGCGGATCGATGGCAAAACCGGTGAGGTTCTCGCCACCATCGAGGCTGACGCCGCCGGAGAGGGCGGCGATATAGCAGTCGGAGGCGGCTTTGTCTGGCTATCAACGATACTCGTCCCGGTCATTCGCATTGACCCGAATACGAACTCGTTCAGTGGCAAGTTCAAGCGCCCATCCGGAGTGTACCTAGGCGACGCTATCCGTTATGGAGATGATTCGCTATGGATCTCCGGCAACTCGATCTTCCGCATCAAGCCGCCGGGATAGTTCGTTACCGCGTGGCTCTTGAGCTTTTGGCGCGAACTCGATTCTGTCCGTTGTTGGCGGATAACCGATGGGGTCAACAAGCTTAGTTGCGGACTTTTTCAACACTATCGAGCCCTTCCGGACCAGCAGCACGCGTAAGCCTCCGGAAGGCGTCAAGAAGCGGCCGGCTACTCAATGGGTCAGCCTGGGGTGAAGCTGCGCATTAAACATCTGCGGGGCGAGCACAAATATATCCGTGACGCTTCGCATGGTTTAAGCCCCTTCGAGGAACGTTCGTTGATTGGCTCGCGTTGAGGTGAGCTTGGCGCGATGAAGATTGCGTCCCGGCAAATTCCAACAAGGAGACAGCTATGAGAATGCATCTTTCCACCGCAGCCGCGGGATTTTTGCTGCTGGCCGGCATTGGTGCCGCTGCTGCTCAGGACGTGATCATCGAACCTCAGCAGGAAACCGTCATCAAGGAATACGTGAAGAAGCAGCCGCTCGCATCGGTGAAAATCCCTGGAGTGGAGCTTAATATCGGCTCGCCCCTCCCAGACACCGTGGAGCTTCACGAGGTCCCGAACGTCAAATACCGTTATGTTGTGGTCGACGGCAGAACCGTCCTTGTCGATCCCGGCACACGCAAGATTGTCAAAGTCTACGACTGATCTGATCTTGGGATCGCTGGCCCCGATGGCCACGGCAAAGCGTCAATAGTCCGGGTCAGCCGCTCGACAGTCTCGATGATCGCTTTTGCAAGCGCCTCGCCCTCATGCACCGGCAACGGTCCATAGAGCAGGTTGACTGCCTCCTCGCTCGGCAGCACGCCGGCCGATCGCCATACGCACGAGCTGCAGGCCGGTTCTTTCTCCGTAGATGTAATTTTCATCCATCGCCAGGATACTGGCGCTGGGTTGTCGATCGTCAAGACCGGCCGGCGCGCATCATGGCGCGGGCGATGGCGAGCTGCGCCTCGACCTTGGCGTTTTCCTTCTGCGTCAGGTTGTCGGCGGCGATCAGGCGCTTCGAGGAACGCATGATCTCTCCGCGCCGAAGCGGCCTCGCCCGAGCCAGTTATCCGATCACCCGCTCAGATTTTTGTACCAAACACTCGCCCCCTCGTACTAAGGAACAAATCCGCTCATGCTCAATCGCCGACGAAAGCCAAGTTCTTTCAAAGTGATAGTGGGAAACCGCAAACTCCAGCGTGCGTCCTGCACAATATTAGATCGTCGTTCGCGGAACTTTTGCCAGGCGGAGCCCTTTTTCAAGTTGGAATAAGGAGGAACCAATGGCAAATCTGGGAAAACTAGCGATCGCGATGCTTGGGGTTCTAGCCTACCAGAACCGCGACAAGATAGGAGACATGATCCGTCGCGCGCGGGAACGCGATCCAAACAATCCGCAAGGTGGAATGGTCGATCAACTGTCCAAAGGTGTGTCGGGCACCGCTCTCGGCGACATCCTCGAACGATTCAGAAATGTGGGTGCGGGATCAAAGGTAGACTCTTGGGTGAGCACTGGACCGAACCAGCCAATCGAGCCACGCGAGGTGGAGATGGCCATAGACGAGGATACGCTCACGTCTCTTTCTATGCAGACCGGTCTTTCGCGCGAGGAGCTCATTGCCAGGATCACGCGAGATCTGCCTGAGGCGGTCAATCAGATGACCCCGAATGGTGAAATGCCCCCAGCTGAGCCGACGCAGGGCTCGGATGAAACGACCCTGCTCGACGACGTGCCCCCGGGTTGGACGCAGGCTAAGGGTAACTGATCAATGATCCAGCCGGCGCGAGCGAAAATCTAGAATGACTGCCCTGGATCGAGAAGACCTGATACTTCGCCGCAACCGTTCAAAGCCAGCGAAGAGCGCGCAGGGCTTTGGCGAGCTTAAGGCAGCGACAGCAATTGACGAGTTGGATCTCTTGGCCGGTCTACTCGATTCCCGCTGGCGCGTCCCCGGAACTTCAATACGTTTTGGAATGGACGCCTTGGTCGGCCTAGTCCCTGTCCTGGGAGATGCAGCATCAGGCCTGGTTTCAGCTTACATCGTCTTACAAGCGCGTAACTGCGGTGCTGGGAGTGGCCTGATCGCTCGCATGTTGGGGAACGTGCTGCTCGATACGGTTGTGGGGAGCGTTCCTATCCTAGGTTCGATCTTCGACGTATACTTCAAGGCGAATAATCGCAACCTCAGGCTGCTTCGCCGACACCTCCAAAGGTAAGCCAACTGCGATTACCGATTCCGACCGCCCGTCATTTCAGACGATGCTGAGCGCTAGTACCTTGGCACGCGTGTTGGCAGGGAGTTTCTCGGGAACGGCATGCGCCACGCACATTAGTCCAAACGCATCGGCACCATGAGAAGCCCAGTCGTGGTTAGGACCAAGACCGATGTTGCGCGCGTCGTCGCGTAGCGTTACGACCGGTTTCAAGAAATGGCGCGACTGCGCCCATTAACCAGCCCGCAGCTTCGATCGACCGAGAGCCCGGTAACCCTTTCGGCTGAAATCCTGGGCGGCCCTCTCAGCCCATTGTTGTTACATTCGCTTGCTCGTGTTGAGCGCTGCCGCGGCGGAGGGTGGCATGGGAGAAGAATCATGCCTAACAGGAACAGAGGCCACATCGGCCGCGCTGGATATGGCCGCGAACAAGACCGATGCGAATGATGCGAATGGCCTGGCACATCTGGCCGAGGTTGGTTTCTACCGAGAAGTTCGGGTCAAGGGTTTCGACAGCATGCTGATCCGCACGCTGATCACCGCACGGCGCCAGCTTCTCAAGATGCGGTTGCAGATACCGTCGACGATGGTCTTCTGATTGGCGGCGCCTGCAAGCGCAACACCAACAACATCACGTGGACCACCTTACGGAGCGGGGCGAAGACACTCAGGGCAGGCACCGAAGAAGCTGGGGTTGGGACTTTCCGACAAATGCCCAGACCAATCGCGCCCTCTGTTTCACGAGCACCGGCAAAGATCTTGTCTCAATGCTGCTGCAGTCGTTTCCGAAGTATTAGTCAGGGTGGAACTTTAGTGATTTCTGATGATTGTCTGTGATCAGCGAGTGCGCCCCCTCAGCGCCCGCTGCAGACGGGCCAAAAGCCCGATCGGGCCCGCGTTCTCCGCCAGAGGCGCGGGCTTTTTTTGTTGTCTGGGGGAACACGGTCGGCGACAATGGTTCGGTCGGCGACAAAAGCCCGTACCGTCAGATCGAGGACAATAATGCGGGAGAGGCGATACTTATCTGATAAAGAAAAATCCGACAGACAGGAGCGCACGTCGGATGCTGCACGGGCTTTCACCGACATTGAGCGCATCGCGCGAGATGCAAAGACGGCTCGGCTACGGGAGCAACGACTTACGGCCGAAACCGCTCCTGCTGCTGCGCTGGCATCGAAGCCGAAGCTGAACCGAAAAGGCAAGAAGGCCAAGTAGGCACGCTGCACCAGACAGACCTCTTATGGAACGCAACCTTGAGACGCGGATTAGGCATCTGCAGCATTGCTACGAGACCGATGCTGAGATCGGTGTCCTCCGGTCGGCCCGCGTCCTCTCCCGGAGGGTGGGGGCCATCCTTGTGTCACGACTTTGCCGGCGGCGTTTGGCGCTTCTTCAGGATCCGTGCCTCGCGCAGCAATGATGCGCGATCGGTCCCAATCATTTCAATCAGATCGCTTGCCTGCGCCTCCGTTATACCGGTCTCCTCCGCGAGGCCCTTCGCCTGAGCCTCCTTGAGTCGCTCGCGGCTGGGCTTGTCATCTCCCACTTTGAAATTCCTTTCCGACGGTATTATCGTACCAATCATCGAGAGGGTGACTTGTTCCTCGAACCGCCGACTAAAGTCTGATCGGCAACCGCCGACTAAGGTCCGATCGGCTCAATCCGACTCGCAATTGCTCACCGGGCCTGCATCGTTGGAAGCACGCCTCGCTGCAGGATTTTCGGGAAGAAGGAACTTAATCCCATTCGCCAGCTTATGGCTGGATGAGCACACGTGGCATCAACTTCTTCGAGAAATGGATGGCAGAGCATCTGCCTAACGCAAGGTCAAGCGATCCGTTCGCTATTAGGAATCTTGCCGACCAGGCCCTGAAAGCGGCTGAGGAGAGCGGCATCAAGGCACACGAGATCGAAGAGGAGGTCGGGAACGTTTTCGACGTCATTGTCGCCGCCATGCTGCATCGTGAAGGCGGCATGGTGGAAGCGACTTGCATCCGGCCGACAGACCGGGGACAGTGAATTCGGTGCGGCGACCCCATCAACGGAGATCGCCATGCATGCTGACCACGAATTCTGAAGAGCAATCTGTCGAGCTTTCCTCGCGGGGCTGTCCGCCGAAGCCGCACTCACCGTTGCGAGAACAAGTACGAGGCAGCCGCGCGTCGCATTATTGGCGCTCAGTTTTGAACGAATCGATCTCGTCGCGAAGCTCGCGGACCTCTCTCTAAGCTCTGTATGCGGTTCGCTGCTTCTCGGCCGTTGTCATCCGCCAAGAGTGCCGCTTTCGAAAGAGTGCTTATTGATGCGCCTTGTCCGTTCAGGTCGTCCGCATGCTGATTCAAAAGATCCACGTGCTCATTGTGGAGGCAAAGCAGATAATCAATGGCCCCGTTTACGTCGCTCCTCATTTGGAAGCACGTAGCAGAGGCGGGAGTGGCACAGATCCCAGCCAGCGCCGCTATTCCAATAACCTTCAGCATTTGCCCCTCCCAAGTGACGTGAAGCAAATCACCAATGGGAGGTCCGCGCAAGCTTCCCGCCCTCGGACGACCTAAGCCATGTCGCGCAGCGGCTTTCTGCGCTTTGGCGCCCTGTACTTCTCAACCAGCCTGACCTTGCTGATATCGACCGTCACCAGCGATCGTCAGCCCGATCAGGGGCGTTTGGCTCGAGTCGAATCCAAAGCGGGCTGTCCTGCGCCTGGTCGGGCTCGCCAGGAACATGGCTGCAGCAAGTCGAAGGCCGGGACGCGCGGCGCCAGAGCCCTTTTGAGATCATCGTGCTCGAAAGCGATCGCCATCCCGTTGATCTCCGCCGGTCGCGCCCCCGCGGCCTTGGCAAAATCGCGCCTGGTCGACGTCACCACGGCGACCGTTCGCGCCTGCGGGAGCGTCAGCGCGAAGAACCCGGCGGCGCTCTCCAGAAGACCAAGCGAACACGAATCGATGTTGGTCGTCAGAACCCGCGGCTCTAGATCCGTCGGGACCGGATTGAGATCGTAGGCAGGCGATAGCGACCATCATGCCCTTCCCAGCCAAAGGAAGCCGTGATTGCGCAGGTGATCGTCGACGTTGGAAATCAGCACGTTGAAGGCGAAACGGCGATAGAGGGCACGCGATCGTCTCGCGCCAGATTCTCCGCCTTCTGGCTATCCAGGCCGCAGAGGAAATAGAGCGTAAGGCCTTCGTTCACGTAGCCGACGGTCGCCGCCTGCGGCCAGCCGTCCGGCCTCAGCGTTGCAATTGTCATTCGGCGATTGTCCTCTATAGGGGCTTTGAACTAACTCCCCTCGCGACCGTGCGCGTACTGGTCCCAAAATTACCGTCCCCAATACGGCTAATGGCCTCGATTACCACGCCATAGCAAAAACATCGGCACCACTCAAACGAATGGCAATTATCTGTCGGAATGCGTTTAGGGTCCATTCACGGAGACCCACGCTTCGGTCGCGGGGGACACAGTAACTTCCCCTTTAAAGGCGTCGAGATTGCCACGAGCACCGAAAAGTCAGTTCCTTAGACCTAAAGATCGAGCGATCTGCCAGCGGGTTGTCGATCAGATAGTCGCCGACGCGAAATCGTACAGCACCTTGATAGACAGCCAGATTCTCGCCTCGACCACGCTGTCTCTCTTTAGATCCGGGGTCGGCAATGAAGCGAATTTGCTGGCACATGTTCGCGCGCGCCGCCATGACTTCATGAAGCAGGCCGGCACTGCTTCGCCGGAAACCGGACCTTAGGTTCATCGCCCGCCCTCTGCCTTGCCGTAGGGGCTCGGGTTGGTGTCGGGCGTATAAATCAGTCCAACGCGCTTGCCGCCGCACTTGGCGCATTTCAGCTTCGGAATGAGATCGTCCGCCATCGCTGCATCCGGGCCGAGCTTGGCCCTCAGCTTCTCAAGCGGCTGGTTTTGGTGACACCGCGGATTGTGGCAGGACGCAGTGAGCCGTGTCTTCGAGTCGATCAGAGTTTGCGGGGTCCAGCCTTTTGCCACGCCCCTGTCCCCGGAACCGTTCGGTAGTCCAGCGGATCTTCCCGTCGACCTTCACCGGCTTATGGATCACCAGGCGCTTGGGAAGGTGCTCCGGATGTACTTCGAGCAGGGTGATCTTCACCGTCAGCTTGCAGCGGCTGCAGTCGAACTTCAGTTTCAGCGGGTCGACGCCGCCGCCATATACCATCATCAGGTCAGCCGAACGGCAGTAGCGGACATTGCCGCAACTGCATTCCGCCTTCACAAGCATGTTGTGCCGGGTTGCCTTGCCCAG
>NZ_JAMYSP010000079.1:0-7324 GCF_040322015.1 Mesorhizobium sp. M0208
ATAACCATCGCCTGTGGCCCGCGGGTTCCTTCCTCGGGGACTTTCGTACGCCTGCCGGCGCCCGAAACTCTTCACGGAAGCGGACTGGCGGCTTACTGTATGACTCTGCCTAGATGCGGCCGTTCCCCTGTTGGCCCCTAAGCTGAAATCAAAATTCCCTGGGTGAACGCCTGCCGCGACTTCCCGTCGTGGGCGATTCAGAAAGCCGCGGACTGGTGGAGCCGTGGTGCCCGCGATGGGGACGATATCGGGCACTTCCTAAGCGATGTTAGGCTTTCGATCGGCCACAACATTGTCGAGCGCCAGCGGCTGCTGGTCAGCATCGACCACATTGCCGGTTAACCCGCTGATAAGCTCGGTAGCCATGGTCCCGGCTCTCTTGGACACACGGCGAATGCTATCGCGGGTCGACTGACTTCTCTTAATATTTTTGCGAAGCTCCTCGGCGGTTTTCCTGTCTTTCAAGCTGTCTAGAAGGCTGACTGACTCCTCAAAAATCTCCAACATCTCGTCTTGGATCGCAGCGGCCTTCTCCATTTCTGCGGCGAAGCCGTGAAGCTGATCCGTGACGTTCTCGACATCCGCAAAGAACTGGCGTTGCCTGGCTCGCGATTCCATGGCCTGTGCGGCCATACTTCCCCAGTAAATCAGCGCTCCCATAGATACCAGGAAAGTCACGGCCCTTAAGGCGAACTGGCTCCAGCTCAGCCCGTCGGTGTTCGCCCAAGCGACCACGGGGCTGACATAGCTCCAGGCGCCGCCCAATATGACTATGACTGCACCGGCTGCTGCCAGACCAACCAAGCCTTTGGCCGCGCGCCTGCCGAAGTATTCCTCGAACTTGTCGAGAAAGCCTAGATCCACCATCCAATGCCCCCTTCTTCTCCCTTCAATATGTGCAAGATTGAGCGGTATTGTAAGGGCACTGCACGCTCAACCGAGCTGCAAGGGGATCTGCTGGGAGAAATGGCGGCGGAAGTCGACGCCGAATGAGTTTGCCAAGTACTGACTAAGGCCCATCGACTCTGTTAAGTCGGTTGTGTGTCAAGTCCACAAAAGCATCACTTCCTGCCCGTCTTTTACCTTTCGCAGTGGATGCGGGAAAACAAGGTCGTCGAGTACAAAAAGGTCTATGGTGATAAGATTGGGATAAAGAGCCCGCATCCCAACTCGACCGGCTTCATTATGCGCCTTTACGAAAAGCGCGGCCTGCCAGAAGACATAGCACAAGAATTCGAGAGTGCGTTCCTGGCACCGGTTGATGATCGCGCGGCCGAGAGCTTGTATGAGATGTTAGAGGCCAAACTTGGCGGTACGCTGCGGCCGGGACGACGCCTCGCATGGACGCATTTCTTGCTGAGCTTGTTGTTTCGAATGCCGGAGGACATTGAGCTGCTAAAGCGCAACGTTCGCAACGACTGGATTATGTCTATCCCTGATATGCAGGACCGTTATGTTGAGCTGAAACGGCCGGAAGATCCTGACTTGTTAGCTGATTATCTCAACACTCAAGAGATCTCGGTGTTTGAGGAGTCCGCGATGTCGATTGCGCGGCGAATGATGAACCATACCAACGTTGCAAACCGGATCCAGGCCATGCACTGGTCGATTGTTGAGCTCGATGAGGCGCCAATCGAGTTACTCACCTCCGACAGGCCTGTGATCATCACCAGCCGTCTTGGCCAGCCGGATTCGCATATTCTCTTGCCAATCGGTCCACATCGCCTGTTCGTCGCCGTGCAAGATCGCAAGAATTCACGTTGGCTGCGCAACCGCACGCACCGCGACCTTGTAATGCTGATTAATAAACGGGTCGTCGGTAACGCCAACCGGCTGGTCTATGCCGGCAACGAATCCCAGACACGTTTTATTTTCAATCGCTTTGGGAAAGACCGGGTCGCCAGTCACCTCGAACGCTTTCAGGCTTACCGGGAGGATAAGCGACAGCGCTTACCGGCTGAACTGCAGAACCAACTCGGGCCAGAAAGCTAGGCCACAAGTCCAACGATGGTGTTGCCACACAATTCAAGGAAGTCCGTGACGGCCTTAACCTCGGGGGCCGTAATGGCGGTTTTAACGTTAGTGAGCGGGTTCCTGTCTGACTCGTGAACAATAGCGTTCCTACGACCTACAATGAGTTTCAGCGTCGTGCGTGCGTCGTCAACGGTCTTGCCCATAACTCCAGCAATCTTCACCCATTTGTTCTTTTCGCCCCAAATGAGCGAAAGGCCCTCGGCCACCTTCTCCGGGTCTTGGAACGTCAGGCGGGATAGTTTCACCACTACCTCTGTTTGGAATACGAACTCCTTAGGTGGCACGGTGGCTGACACCAAGGCGCCGTGAAGCTGGAGGCTTATTGGCTCAGCCTGATATTTGTCGGTCATGGGACGTGCCCCGGAATAGCATGCAACCATACCGATGCGGATGATGTCGTGCATGAGCTTGTCAAAGGCACTGAGGCTATAAACGATCTGTGATCGCAGCAGGTCGTCGTAGGAGAATGGCCCCTTAACGTTGTCCGCCAGATAGTTGAATAGCGCCGTGAGGTCTCGGGCCTCCGCAATGCCGGCGTTGAAAACGGCACCGGCATTATACATGGGCGAGGATAGCTATAATCTTAGCGCCGATCTCATCGAATTGCGCTCTGAATGACCCCCGCTTCTCCTGAAACCCTGCCATCACAGGCCCAGTCTCGTGAATCTCCGCATCGCTCAAATCGAAGACGGGAACACCTGCTTCGTGCGACTTTGGCAGAAGTCCCTGAAAGTCGGGGATTTCCCCGAGGCAGAAAGCGTCGTCAGCTATCCCCTCGTAATCCGCTGTTGGCAGCGTCATTCCAACTGCCGCCCAGGCCTTAAAGACGCTTCCGGAGACTTTGGCTTTAATTTCTCCGATGTTATCTCGATAGGGCTTAGCCGCCTTCCCTTTCCGGATATTGAAGCGCTGAATGAGTACCCCGACGAACTTGGGGATGCCCGCTGGCAGAGGATAAGCCGAGTTGGCAAAGAGGTCGACGGCGCCCTTTTTCCAACTCACCCAGCGCGGCAGCACTGTGGTTAGCGTGTCCAGCGCCATTATTGAGAACGGATCGGGATTGGTTGGAACAATGAATGCATCGGATATCAGCAGCAGGTTCTGATTGATCGCACTGAGACCGGGATTCAAGTCAATAATGGTGTATTCGATGTTATACCGCTGCTCAGTCAGCCGGAGCAGTTCGGCGAACGCTCCTGGCAGGTTCTGCAGGGTTGTAATAGCGTTGTTGGCAGTTTGAGCAAACGTCAGAGACGCATCGTACTCAGACAGGTTTGCGTGACCGGCAAGCAGGAAGAGGTTCGGCGCTCGCGGCGGACTGAAACACGCCACGGGGGCGATGGGCACCGGTCGACCGTCGAAAGCCGCTGAGACACCGTCTTTGATGTTCTGGTTCTTGGTTGCGTCCTCGGTGTAATACCTCTCGAAATCATCGCCAAGTATGAGGCCGCTGAGGTTGCACTGAGGGTCCGCATCCACCAACAGGACTCTGCTGTTGCGCGCGATAGTCCAGCCGATGTTGTAGGAAGAGGTGGTTTTGCTGACGCCACCCTTATGGTTGAAGACTACGAGGCGCTTGGCCATCGGCGATACCTTTTCGGCGAAATTGCAGGTTCTACATATTCTGATGCAGTATTTGGCGCCATCGAAATCAGGACGGTCGAGCGGTGATGACCAGTTTTCCCCCGGCTAAATCTGTGGGATGATTCCCCGTCAATATATAGGCCTGCGTATAGGCCTGCCATTTGAATGCTTCCGATCGTGTGTACCTCTCGCGCGTGGCCGCTCTAGGCTGCGTGGTGGTTTTCCCGGAAACCGGTGAATGCTGTTGCTCCCCAGCCGAAATCCATCATCCCCGTGCCGGTCAGGAGATGGGGCAA
Source organism: Mesorhizobium sp. M0208 (assembly GCF_040322015.1). Taxonomy (NCBI): domain Bacteria; kingdom Pseudomonadati; phylum Pseudomonadota; class Alphaproteobacteria; order Hyphomicrobiales; family Phyllobacteriaceae; genus Mesorhizobium; species Mesorhizobium sp. M0208. The sequence goes on from NZ_JAMYSP010000079.1 coordinate 3,915, forward strand.
CGTCCTGGCCATTCCCAAGCGATTCCGCTGTGTTTCGCGCACCACTCAGCGCCAATCTGCCCTGCCCTTCGGACATACCTTCCACGCGGCTCTCAGCACGACTTTTGAAGCGTGGTAACAGCGGCTTGGGCGTCATCGAAAAAGTCCCATCCAGACTCTCGGTCAATCGAAGGAATGTGATGTCTGCTTATCGGCACCTGCATTACAGGCCGCAATGACCAACATGGGGCGCATACTTGCCGTCAAATTCGGCGTCCTTCACTGGTTCGTTCACGTATTCCGGAGGAAATTACTGTGCGAGTTGATGGATCCTCGTTCCCGGTACGACAGCCTCAGCGATTTCACATAGATGCTTATGGTGCGTCAGGTAGATGACCTGACCTGTGTTTGCCATCGCTCCGAACAGCCTGAAAACCTCCTCCGAGCGAATATGGTCGAACGTCTCCATGATGTCGTCGGCGACGAATGGGACCGAGGGCCGAAATTGCGCGAACTCGTAATAACCGGCGAGTCTCAGGGCAAGGTACAGCTGAAATCGTGCACCCTTTGAAAGCGCTTCGGTGACCTTGGATTGCCCGTCACCCTGCACAGCAATGAGAACCTCACCACCTTTTACAGGCTGGGTTGTCAGCCCCGAATACTGGCCACGCGTCATTAGCTTGAACGCGTCTGATGCGCGCGCCATCATCCCCGAGCGGTGGCTCTCACGGTAGATCCGCAAAGCATTTCCGGCCGACATGATGCCAAGCTTCAGCTCAATGTAGCGAACGGCCTTCTCCTCGATTTCCAACAGGGTCGTGCGCCGTTCGGCATCCAGGCGTGCAACCGCACTATCACCGCCGATGGCGTCCAGCTTGTCGGCCGCGCGCGTCTGCCGGATCAGCTGTTGCTGTATGGTTTCATCGAACTGGCGAAGCCGCTGCTCGCCCTCAGCCTTCTCGACCGCGAGGCTGTCGAAATCGATCGCGTCCAGGATCGAGCGTGCCTGATCGAATCCATCGACTGCGAGTTCCGCCACTACCCGTTCCTCAAGTTCGGCGACGGTAGTGCGCAAGCCATCGCGCTCACGCAGCAGCTCGTCGCGTTCGACTACCTCGGACAGAGTGGCGACGCCAAAGACGCCCAGCACTTCATTCTTGCGGCGTTCGTGTGCCGAAATCTCGTTTTCGAGTATGTCGCGCGCCTCCCTCAGACGCGTCAGGTCGTTGCCGAGGCTTGCCTTGGCTTCGCGTGTCCGCTCGGCGCGCTCTAGGCGCTCGGCAAGGCGGATGGCCAACTGCTCCGGCTCGCCATCCTTTGTTGGCTCATTGACTTCAACAGCAACGGCGATGACCTCAATCAGAAAATTGTCCCTGTCGGTCTCCATCTTTGCGATACGCAGTTGGAGGTCGTCCCGTTCCCGCAGGCTTCTTGAGAGTTCGGCCAACTGATCGAGCACGGTGCCGACGCCTGACGCAGAGAGCCCGCTTTCGAGCCACGTTCCCTTGAGCGCTTCGGTAATGCCGGCCAGCCATTCCTCCTCGCGACGCTCGGCCACACCTACGGCAACCCGTCGGGCCGCTAGATACTCTTCCTTGGAGCTCACCATTCTGAGCGCCTCGGCATACTCTGCATCCACCGTGCGCTGCCGGTCCAGAAACAGCTCCGCGATGGCCATGATTGCTTCGAGGGTGTCGCCGGGTTCTGATACTATGCCGACGCTTTCCAGCGCCGCTCTCATTTCCAAGCGTATCTGCTCGCCGGCGTCAGCGGCTCGCTCGGCCTTCAAGCGAGCAAGTTCGATCTGCTCCCAGGCAGCGAGCGCATCGCTGCGCGCCTCGATCTGATCCTCGATCCTTTCGATCAGGCGCTCAGACGAAGGTTCCACGGCTTCTCCGAGCAGGTCGCTGGCGGTTACACGGATTTCCAACAATTGGGTATCCGCATCCTTGACGAGCTGTTGGCGTTGGATGCCGTTTCGTGACAGGTTGGCCGTGGCCTCGGCCAGGGCACGCGTCATTGCTCGGATCTCGGCCAGATCCGCCGCGCCGGCCAGCCGGCCTGCGCTGGCAACGTCATCGCGCGTCAGTGCCACGGCGAAATCGTCAGCGGTGTCACCGGTCAGCGCTGCACGGTGCGATGCCCATGCATTATCGCGGAGACGGCGGATGGCGGCAGCCGCTTCATCGTCGACAACGTCGACCGAGGCTCGAAGGGCATCCAATCGTGCGGCGAGCATGGCATGGTTGCCCTCGTATTCGGCGAGGCGTTCGGCAAGTACGGCGGTGTTCCTTGCCAGTTCTAACGCTACTGTCTTCCAGTCGGCAATCTGCCCGGCGCTCGGAACCGCAACGTTGGCGAGAGCGATGGCATCTCCGTTCCATGGACGCAAGCGAGCCAGCGACGCCTTCCATCGGATTGTTCCCGCATCTCCCGCCTCGCGAGCCGTGCTGATCTCTGCCTTGTGTCCGCTTGCTCGCGCTTTCGACAAAGCCGAGCCCAGCCTTGCCCTGGCGGGTTCGGGCACCGCCCTTTCCTCGCCGACCCGCTGTCTTGCCACCTGCAACGCATCGAGCGCTGCCGCCGCCTCGTCGCGGGCGGCGCGCGCGCCCGTAGCAATACCGGACCTCTGCTCGACCATAGCGCGAACGACGCCAACTGTGACGGCAGGCAGAAGCAGCGCGACAGGATCCGGCTCGGAAGATCGGCCCAAGGCGGCAAGGCAGCTTGCCACGGTGTTGTTGAGGATCTGCAGCCCCATCCTGCGAGTGGGCAAGTCAAAGCCGGCCGCGGTATGGCGCACCTTGCTCTCCGCCAACCCGCGGATGCGTTCGGAAATCGACAGGATCGATTCATCCTCGTCGACCGCAGCGACTTTTGCCGCCAGGCGCTCGACCTCGTCGATGTTTGCAGACAGCCGCGTTCTGAGGCTGGCATCGTCATCGATCAGTTCGGTGACACCACCCGTCCAAGTGCGGGCCGGGGAGGCGATGGCCGGCAGCTCATTCAGCCGAGCAACCTTGCGCCGGATATCCGCCAGCATCGGCGCAGCACGCACGTAACGAGCAATGGTATCCAGCCTGGCCACCAGCACCGCTCGATCACTAATGGTCCCGTCGTATTGCTGCGCTGCATCGAGACGTTCGGCCTCCAAGCCCTCGTAGGTCGATGCAAGAGTGTCGATCGCATCCCTGCGCGACTTCACGTCAACAAGGCGCTTCTTCAGCAGCGCCAATTCGGTGCCATGCGCCTGCTTCCGATACAGAGCGTCTGCTTCGGCTTCGAGGGCGTTCAACGTATCACTTGCGTTCCCAAGACCGGCGCTGGCAGTGAAGAGTAGCTTGCCGCAGGGGAATCGCATATGGCGATTTTGGGGTTGAGTTTAGGCTGAGAAAGGATTCTTTGGAGAGGCAGTTGAGCGAAGGAGCGAC
>NZ_JAMYSP010000080.1:0-7175 GCF_040322015.1 Mesorhizobium sp. M0208
CGACCGATGTGCTCACACCTTCCTGTCGGCGATCGCCTTCGCTGCAGCCTTCATCTTCTGGATCAATGAGTCCTGACCCTAGCTGATCGACAATGTTGTCTAGTTTCCGCCTGAGCGCGCCATCCTCCACCGCCTTTACCGCTGCATCCTTCAAAAACGACGCGCCGTAAAACAGGACTATCATCGTAACGACCGTGACCAACGAGTCGTACGAGTCCGGTATGTTGACCTTGAAAAGGTCCTCAAGCATTGGCGGAATCTCGGTTTTCAAATCGTCCTGAAAGGCAACGATCAGCGACACCACGAATAGCTCCCGAAGGGGGCTTTCTTGGGACAAAGAGCGAACATTTATCTGACTCCGCTCGATGTGAACACCATCGATTAGGCTGGGAAGTAAGGAAACGGCATCCTGGATTGCTATGTCTGCTGCTTGCAGCGCCGCTATTACGTCCACCAAAGGTGTTGAGCCTCTTGTGTCGTAAGTGATTTGTATTGGAAGGTTGATCGCCGCCATTGTTGAAGCAAAGCAGAATTGTGTTTGATTAGATAGCCATAGCCACAATTCTCACGATCTTATCCGGTGGAGTTTGACGCTTTTGCTCATAAGGACCTGAAAATCCATTCTCTCCACATCTGGCGAAGTAGGCGGCGCAACCCCCTTCCACCCATCCCGCCGCCATGCCATGTTCCCCCTCGCGGCCGGGCAGGCCGTTTCATTCCGGGGGGAATATCCAATGTTTTACGCTTCCGTGCGCCGCGCTGCCGCGGCGCTTTGCCTTGCCGCCTTGTTTGCGCCCGTCGCGCATGCCGGCGATGTCACCTTCGAGATCAAGAACAGCCATCCGAACGCCATGCGCGTCGAACTCTACAGCCAGGACCGCGACCATGTCTGGCCGGGCAACAATCAGGATTATTATCTCAACGACGGCGAGACCAAGTCGATCCCGCTGTCCTGCAATGACGGCGAATCGATCTGCTATGGCGCCTGGGTCGATGGCGACGACAGCACCTATTGGGGTGTCGGCCCCGGCAACACGGAAAAGTGCGACGATTGCTGCTACACCTGCAGCGGCGGCGAGACCGAGGAAATCGATCTGGTGCCGTGACGTGGCAAATCTCCCCCCTTGAGGGGGAGATGGCCGGCAGGCCAGAGGGGGTCGGTACGTCCTGATGCGACGTCCCATCGCGGACAGATGATGCCGGCGCTCCACGCGCAACGCCCCCCTTCTGTCGCCTTCGGCGACATCTCCCCCTCAAGGGGGGAGATCAGGCGCCCAGCCTCTCAGGCAGCTTGACGCCGTCCCGGCCGCCGCCATAGCGTGACGCCTTCAGCAAGGAGATGCACCCATGGCAGGCACGGTCGAAGGCGAAAAAATCGATATCGGCTTTTCCGGGCGCCGCTGCATCCATTCGCGCAATTGCGTGCTGGGCGATCCCCATGTCTTCGTGCCCAATGCGCCCGGCCAGTGGATCCACCCCGAGGCGGCCAGCGTCGAGAAGATCGTGCGCGCTCGCCGAAGCCTGCCCGTCCGGCGCCATCACCTATATCCGCAAGGATGGCGGGCCGCAGGAGCAGCCGCCGGTGGTCAACACCGTGCGCATCAGGGAGAACGGCCCGCTGGCGGTGCACGCCGAGATCGTGCTTGGCGGCGAGACGTTCTTCCGCGCCACGCTGTGCCGCTGCGGCGCCTCGGAAAACAAGCCGTTCTGCGACGGCAGCCACGCCAAGGCAGGCTTCACCGCCACGGGCGAGCCGCCGCTGAAGGATACGCCGGCGCTGGAGGCGCGCAATGGCCCGCTGACCGTCACACCGACGACCAACGGCCCGCTCAAGCTCGAAGGCAATGTCGAAATCGTCACCGGCACCGGCCACACGGTCGACCGCACCCAGCGCGCCTTCCTCTGCCGTTGCGGCCATTCCGCCAACAAGCCGTTCTGCGATGGATCGCACAAGCGCGTGGGGTTTGTGGGGTAGGAGGGCTGTCCGGCCAAGCTGCCAATCTCCCCCCAAGTGGGGGAGATGTCCGGCAGGACAGAGGGGGGCGCCATAGAGCGCCAATTTCAGCAGTACAATGCCTCATACGCCATTGCCTCCAAAACACCGCGCAAATGCCCGATCGATGCGTAAGGTCATGACCTCTGCTGAATTGAAGCTCTGGAACGAGCTTCGCGCGCACCGGCTGATGGGGCTTGGCTTTCGGCGACAACTTCCGGTCGCCGGTTACATTGTCGATTTCGCCTGCCCGGAGCAGAAGCTGATCGTGGAAGTCGACGGCTCCTAGCATACCGAAGCCGATGCTGTTGCCAGAGACGAAGCAAGGACAGTGCGCCTGGAACAGGACGGCTGGACCGTCCTGCGTTTCTGGAACGATGACATCATCCGCGACATCGACAATGTCTGCCAGCATATCGTGATTGCGGCGGGGCTCGCCGAGGTGCCTTAGATCGTGGCAAGGTCGGCGGGACAGCGCCCCCTCTGTCCTGCCGGACATCTCCCCCACGAGGGGGGAGATTGGCCGTCACCACGATCATCGCCCGTGGCCCAGCCATCACGGCTTTATCGATCGGCCGGTATCCGCTAAGGGGCGGAGACGAATTCTCCGGACGCAAATATGACCGCCAGGCCCAAACCCTCACCCCTGTTCCTCGGCATCGACACCGGCGGCACCTACACCGACGCGGTGCTGTGGTCGGAGGCCGGTGGCCCAAGCGGCAAAGTTCTGGCCAAGGCCAAGGCGCTGACGACGCGCCACGATCTCGCCGTCGGCATATCGGGCGCGGTCGATGCGGTGCTGCAAAAAGCCGGCACCGACCCGACTGCGATAAAACTGGTGTCGATGTCGACGACGCTTGCCACCAACGCGCTGGTCGAGGGCCAGGGCGGCCGGGTCGCGCTGGTGATGATCGGCTTTGCCGAGGGCGACCTTGCCCGCGACGGGCTGAAGGCCGCACTTGGCACCGATCCCGTGGTGTTCTGCCCCGGCGGCCACGATGTCCACGGCAATGCGGCAAAGCTCGATCTGTCCGGGCTGGAGGCAGCTTTGCCGGAATGGGAAAAGTCGGTGTCCGGCTTTGCAGTCTGCGCCTATTTCGCCACCCGCAATCCGGCGCACGAGCTAAGCGCGCGGAACCTGATCCGCGACGTAACCGGCCTGCCGGTCACCGCCAGCCACGAACTGTCGGCCAAGCTCGGCGGGCCGCGCCGGGCGCTGACGACCTTGCTCAACGCCAGACTGATCTCGATGATCGACCGGCTGGTCGCGGCAACCGAAGGCTTTTTGGCCGCGCGCAACATCGCCGCCCCGCTGATGGTGGTGCGCGGCGACGGCGCTTTGGTCTCGGCCGCCTTTGCCCGCCAGCGGCCGATCGAGACGATCCTGTCCGGCCCGGCCGCCAGCCTCGTCGGCGCCCGCCACATGACCGGCCTCGACGATGCCGTGGTCTCCGACATCGGCGGCACCACCACCGACGTCGCCGTGCTCGACAAGGGTCGGCCGCGGCTCGATCCGGAAGGCGCCACCGTCGGCGGCTTCCGCACCATGGTCGAAGCGGTCGCCATGCGCACCTTTGGCCTGGGCGGCGATTCCGAAGTGGCGCTGGAGGACGGCGTGCTCAACCCGAAAATCCTGCTCGGGCCGCGCCGCCTGGTGCCGCTGGCGCTGGCCGGCATGATACATGGCGAGGCGGTTGCATCAGAGCTGGAACGCCAGCTGCGGGCTCCCAATCCTGGTCGCATGGACGGACGTCTGGCGGTTCGAACCGGCGTGCCGGAGCGGCTGGCGGCCGGACTGACCGGTGCCGAAGCCAAGCTTTACGAACTGATCGGTGCCGTGCCGCAGGCTCTCGACAGATTGCTGACCTCGAATGCCCAGAACGCCACCTTGAACCGGCTGGTGTCGCGCGGGCTGGTGCATGTCGCCGGCTTCACGCCGTCGGATGCCGCGCATGTGCTGGGCAGGCAGGCCAATTGGGATGCGGCCGCGGCGCGTCTCGGCGCCGAGCTGTTCGCGCGCAGGCGCGACGGCCGCGGCCAGTTCATCGCCGCCTCGCCGGAGGCGATCTCGGAACGGGTGCTGACCGCGCTGACCCGCCTGTCGGCCGAAGTCATCCTCGAGACCGCCTTCGCCGAGGATGGGCTGGATGGCGCGGCGACCGTCGCCCATGCGCTGGTCCAGCGTGCCGTCGACGCCCATCCAGGCATCGCCCGCCTCAGCGTCGCGCTCGACCGTCCGGTGATCGGCCTCGGCGCCTCGGCGCCGCTGCACTATGCCGGGCTGGCTGAGCTGGTCGGCAATCGATGCGTGGTGCCGGAGGATACCGATGTCGCGAATGCGCTCGGCGCCGTCGTCGGCCAGGTCCGGGTCTCGGCCGAGGCGCGGGTCAGCCAGCCCAAGGAAGGGCTGTTCCGTGTCGCCTCAGGCGAAAGCGTGCGGGACTTCAACGACGAGGCGGCGGCAATCGCGGCGGCGGAGAAAGATGTGCGGGCGATTGCCGCTGGACGCGCGAAGGACGCCGGCACCGACAGCGCCGAGATCGAAATCGCAAGCGAGTTCCGCGTCTCGACCGTCGAGGGCCAGCGCATGTTCATCGAGGCGCATGTCGTGGCGATCGCGTCGGGACGGCCAAGGATTGCGGTGTGAGCGCGTAATCTCCCCCCTCGAGGGGGAGATGTCGCCGAAGGCGACAGAGGGGGTCGCCTCGCATGAAGCGCGACTTCCTTGTGCCGCAGGAGGCCGAGCCCGGTCGAACCGACCCCCTCTGGCCGCTTCGCGCCCATCTCCCCCTCGAGGGGGGAGATCGGCAGCGAAAACGCCCTACCTTCACCTAAGCCGAATTGACCCTGCCACCCTGACATGTCAAAGGCCCGGCCTAGCCTTCGTCTGGAGAAGCCCTGATGACCGATCGCGTCGAGATCGCCGGATTGCGGATTGCCCGCGAGCTTCATGATTTCGTCGTGAACGAGGCGCTGCCGGGCACCGGCATCGAGGCGGAGGCATTCTGGAACGGTTTTTCGGCCATCGTCCATGATCTCTCGCCAAAAAATCGGGCGCTGCTCGAAAAGCGCGACGCCATGCAGGACAAGCTCGACCGCTGGTACCGCGACAATGGCGCGCCCGTCGACATGGAGGCCTACAAGACGTTCCTCCGCGAGATCGGCTATCTCCTGCCCGAGGGGCCGGCGTTCAGCGTGACCACCGAAAATGTCGACCCTGAAATCGCTTCGGTCGCCGGGCCGCAGCTGGTGGTGCCGGTGATGAACGCGCGTTATGCGCTGAACGCCGCCAATGCGCGCTGGGGTTCGCTGTACGATGCGCTCTACGGCACCGATGCCATTCCGGAGACGGACGGCGCCGAGCGAGGCAACAAATTCAATCCGGCGCGCGGTGCCAAGGTCGTCGCCTGGGTGAAAAGCTTCTTCGACGAGGCGGCGCCGCTCACCACAGGCAAATGGGCCGGCGTCAACGGGCTTTCGGTCGCCAACGGCATGTTGCGGCTCGGCGAGGGTGCCGGCGCCACCACGCTTGCCGACCTCAAGCAGTTTGCCGGCTATCGCGGCGATGCCGCCAATCCCGAAGCCGTCCTGCTGGTCAAGAGCGGCCTGCACATCGAAATCGTTGTCGACCACAACAACCAGATCGGCCGCACCGATCCGGCCGGCATTGCCGATGTCGTGCTGGAATCTGCGCTGACCACCATCCAGGACTGCGAGGATTCGGTCGCCGCGGTGGATGCGCAGGACAAGGTGCTGGTCTACCGCAACTGGCTCGGCCTGATGAAGGGCGACTTGGCGGAAGAGATCACCAAGGCCGGCAAGAGCTTTGTCCGCAGGCTCAACCCCGACCGCACCTATACCGCGCCGGATGGCGGCACGCTGACCTTGTCCGGCCGCTCGCTGATGCTGGTCAGGAATGTCGGCCACCTCATGACCAATCCGGCGATATTAGACCGCGAAGGCAACGAGGTGCCGGAAGGCATCATGGATGCGGCGCTGACGGTGCTGATCGCGCTGCACGACATCGGCCCGAAGGGGCGGCGCGCCAATTCTCGCGCCGGCTCAATGTATATCGTAAAGCCCAAGATGCACGGGCCCGACGAAGTTGCCTTCGCGGTCGAGATTTTCGACCGCGTCGAAGCGCTGCTCGGCATGGCGAAAAACACCATCAAGATGGGCATCATGGACGAAGAGCGGCGCACCACCGTCAACCTCAAGGAGGCGATCCGCGCCGCGAAAGATCGCGTCGTCTTCATCAACACCGGCTTTCTCGACCGCACCGGCGACGAGATCCACACCTCGATGGAAGCCGGCCCGATGATCCGCAAGGGCGACATGAAACAGGCCGCCTGGATTGCCGCCTACGAAGCCTGGAACGTCGATACCGGCCTCGAATGCGGGCTGGCCGGCCGCGCCCAGATCGGCAAGGGCATGTGGGCGATGCCCGACCTGATGGCGGCAATGCTGGCCGAGAAAATCGCGCACCCCAAGGCCGGCGCCAACACCGCCTGGGTGCCGTCGCCGACGGCAGCAACCCTGCATGCCACGCACTACCACAAGGTCGACGTCCACGCCGTGCAGCAGGCTCTGAAGAGCCGGCCCAAGGCCAGGCTCGACGACATCCTGTCGGTACCGGTGGCAAGGCTGCCGAACTGGTCTCAGGAAGACATCCAGAAGGAGCTCGACAACAACGCGCAGGGGATTCTGGGCTATGTCGTGCGCTGGATCGACCAGGGCGTCGGCTGTTCGAAAGTACCAGATATAAACGACGTCGGCCTGATGGAGGACCGCGCCACGCTGCGCATCTCCTCTCAGCACATCGCCAACTGGCTGCATCACCGCGTCTGCACGCCCGAGCAGGTCATGGAGACGATGAAGCGCATGGCGGCTATCGTCGACCGCCAGAATGAAGGCGATCCGCTCTACCGGCCGATGGCACCGGAATTCGACAAGTCCATCGCCTTCCTCGCCGCCTGCGATCTCGTCTTCAAAGGCCGCGTCCAGCCCAACGGCTACACCGAGCCAGTGCTGCACGCGCGGAGGTTGGAATTGAAGGCGAAAGGGCAGGAGCGATAGTCGCCAGCGTCCCCCTCCCCTCAAGGGGCCTGTTGCGCAGTAACCGGGGATGTTTGGATGGGGCGGGATCGCAGGGATTTCGCTCGTCTTTGTGAGCTCCGCCCCC
>NZ_JAMYSP010000081.1:0-7005 GCF_040322015.1 Mesorhizobium sp. M0208
GGCTCTTAAAGACCGGTATAGCCTCCATCCCTATATTTCCAAGCGTTGGCGCGATCATCTCGATCAGTATGGCGAGTTGGGGTTCGATGCCGGCGGCCTTTATGACGGCTTTACTCCATCTACGTGCCGTCGCGATGCCTGGCCGGATGAAGGGCCACCCGGATCGGACCTGGCGTTGATGAGGAAGCAGCACCTCGACCCCAACAATGTTGTGTTCGGCGTGCTCCAACCCATGGTAGCGCTGGGCAACGGCGGTCGCAATCTCGATCTCAGCAACGCGTTGTCAACGGCAATGAACGATTGGCAGATCGCCGAGTTTGTCGAGCCGGAGGATCGGCTGAGAGCGTCCGTTGTGGTCGTTCCGGATGATGCCCTTTCCGCAGTCGCAGAAATCGAAAAGCGGGCGCTCGATGCGCGCTTTGTCCAAGTGGAGATATTTACGGGGACAACCGAGCCATTGGGACATCGACGCTACAGGCCCATCCTGGAAGCGGCGGCTCATCACGGCCTTCCGATCGGCATGCACGTTGGTGGCCGGCTTGGCTCACGGACTGCCAGCGGCTGGCCATCCTACTACTGTGAGTTTCATTTATATAACACATTCGCTGCGCAGACGCAGCTTATGAGCCTCATTCTTGATGGCGTGTTCGATCAATTGCCATCTCTCAAGGTGATCATCGTCGAGAACGGCTGTGCCTGGTCGATTGGACTTGGCCACCGGCTTGACATGTTGTGGCGGCGCATGGGCTCGGAAGTGGCAAGCTTAAAATATCCGCCTTCCCATTATCTGCGCCGGCATTTTTATTTTTCCACACAACCCGTGGAAGAACCGGACAATCCCGAGGAGCTCAACTATCTGTTTGATCAAATCGGCTGGGACAGGCTGCTCTATGCGAGCGATTATCCTCACTGGGACTTCGACGATCCGCGTTATGCCTTCAAGGCTCGAATATCCGAGGAACACAAGGCGCAGCTGCTTCGGGAGAACGCCAAGGAAGTCTATCGGATCCTGTAACGCGAACAGCGGAAGAAAAACCGTATTCGCAGCTTCCATCCGGGAATTCGGATCAAACCGTCACGTCCGCGAGGACGTTCTGGAGCGAACGTCCCCTCTGATTCCGAGGTGTTGCCGAAGGTGAACCGAGCTTCTTGAGATCGCACGAGGGCAGCCACTGGTCACCTCGTGTGGGTGCAGCCAATAACCGATTAATAAAAGAAGAGGGGAATTAAAGATGAATGATGAAATCAATTTTCTCAGTGAGTGCGTCGCGAAAGGTAAGCTGTCCCGGCGCGATTTCTTAGGTCGGGCAGCGACACTTGGCCTTGGTGCAATCTTGGCTAACAATCTGCTGGCTGAAGCCGCTAGGGCGGAGGGGCCAGTCAAGGGCGGCACGCTCAAGGCCGGGTTAATGGGTGGACAAGCGACGGACACTCTCGATCCAGCGACCCTAACAAATGATGTTCAGTTTATCTTCAGCCGCCTGTGGGGCGAACAACTCGTAGAGCTGGACGCGAATCAAAAACTGCAGCCGGTACTTGCCGAGGAATGGGGCGCATCGAAAGACGCCAAGGCCTGGACGTTTAAAATCCGCAAGGGCGTGCAATTTCACAACGGCAAGGAGATGACGCCCGCCGACGTGCTAGCCACATTGGAACGTCACTCCGACGCTAACTCGAAGTCGGTTATGCTCGCCTTTATGCACGGGATCGACAAGATCGCCGTCGACGGCCAGAACATCGTCTTCACTCTAAAAGAAAGCAATGCAGACTTCCCAGTCATAATGAACGATGTCCACCTGATGATTCAGCCAAATGGCGGCAAGGACAACCCGAACGCAGGCATCGGCACGGGTCCATACAAGGCCACGGTCAACGAAGCTGGTGTTCGACTTGGCGGCGAGAGGTTCGCCGGCTACTGGCGGGACGATCGCGGCTTTGCCGACCAGATCGAGATTATTGTCATCAACGACGCGACAGCCCGCACCTCTGCTTTGCAGAGCGGGCAGGTTCACATGATTAACCGAGTCGATCCGAAGGTGATCGAACTCCTCAAGCGCTTCCCTGACATCACCGTCCGCAACGTTGGAGGCCGTGGGCATTCTTATTTTTGCTGCCAACTCGATACAGCGCCCTTCAACAATAATGACCTGCGGCTCGCCCTGAAATATGCAATCGACCGCGAAGAGATGGTCCAAAAGGTTCTGGGGGGTTACGGCTCCGTCGGCAATGACACGCATATAAACAAGTTTTATCCACTCTTCACCGAAATCGAACAACGCAAATACGATCCGGACAAGGCGGCCTTCCATTACAAAAAGTCAGGGCACTCCGGTTCGGTGCTCCTTCATACATCGGAGGGCGCATTCACAGGAGCGGTGGATGCTGCTCAGCTGTACCAGCAGAGCGCGGCCAAAGCGGGGATTAGTATCGACGTTAAACGTGAACCAGCTGATGGCTACTGGACAAACGTGTGGCTCAAACAGCCGTTCGTGGCAAATTCTGGTCCGGGCCGTCCAACCCAGGACATGGAGTATTCTCTGAAGCTCCAATCTAAAGCGGTATGGAACGAAACTCACTTCCACAGCGAGAAGTTCGACCAGATGATAGTCCAGGCACGCGGCGAACTCGATGCCGACAAGCGTAAGAAGCTTTACGCCGACATGGGCCAAATCATCCACGATGAGGGCGGCCTGATCATCCCGATGTTCAATGATTACATCGACGCCACGGGCCCGCGTGTTGGCGGATGGGCCAAGAATGGCAACGATCGATTCATGAACGGCTACGCGCTGACCAAGTGCTGGCTGCAGGCCTGAGGGCCTGAGAATATGGTTCTCAAGCTTATTGCCCAGCGCGTCGCGCTGGGCATCCTCCTGTTGCTCGCCGTTTCGGTCCTCATTTTTGTTGGCACGAATCTTCTGCCCAGCGACGTGGCGCAATCCATTCTCGGCCCGTCGGCCACGCCACTGGCGCTCGCCAATCTTCGAAGGGAGATGGGCCTCAATGACCCCGCCTATGTCAGATATCTCCGCTGGCTTTTCGGAATCCTGCAAGGCGATCTGGGCACTGCTCTCACCAGCGGGCTCGATATCGCCGCTTCCATCAAGGAGCGGCTGTGGAATACGCTGTCCCTGGCCTTCTGGGCGGCGATTATCGCCGTCCCGCTCGCGATTATCCTCGGGCTGTCGGCTGTGCGTCATCGCGATAGCCTCATCGACAAACTGATCACCGGCCTGGCACTCGCGTCGACATCGGTACCGGAATTCTTCATCGGCTATCTCTTGGTTTATTTCTTCGCCGTGAAGTTCCACATCTTCCCAGGCATTTCGATGGTGTATGAGGGCATGCCCGTACTCGATAAGATGAAGGCAATCGCAATGCCCTGTACGACGCTCACGCTGGGCATCCTCGCCCATATGATGCGTATGACGCGGGCGGCGATCCTCAACGTCATGCAGTCGGCCTATGTCGAGACGGCGGAGCTCAAGGGGCTTTCGGCCTTCGCGGTCATCCGCAAGCACGCTTTTCCAAACGCGATCGCGCCGATCATCAACGTCATCATGCTCAACCTCGCCTATCTCGTGGTCGGCGTGGTGGTGGTCGAGGTGATCTTTGTCTATCCCGGCATGGGCCAGTATCTGGTCGACCATGTCGCCAAGCGCGACGTGCCGGTCGTGCAGGCTGTTGGGCTGATCTTTGCCGCCGTTTATATCTCCTTCAATGTCGTGGCCGACGTGGCATCCATTCTTGCCAATCCGCGCCTCAGACATCCGAGGTAAGGAGCACCATGATAGGACGTATTCCCCTCGGCGCCCTGATCGGCCTTGTTATCACCACCCTCTTCTTCCTCATCGCGATCTTTGCACGGTGGATCGCCCCCTACGGCCTCGGCGACATCGCAGGAGGAGTTTGGGAGCCGATGTCGGGGAAGTTTCTCTTCGGCACCGACAATCTTGGCCGCGACCTACTCTCGCGCATGATCTATGGCGCCCAGACGACGATCCTGATCGCGGTGCTGGCTACACTGCTTTCCTTCTCGATGGGGGCAATACTCGGCTTCACCGCTGCGGTGGTCGGCGGCTGGTTCGATATGTTGATCTCGCGTTGCGTCGACCTGCTGATGGCGATCCCGACGCTGATCTTCGGTCTCGTGGTGCTCTCGGTGCTGCCGTCCAATGTCGTGACGCTGATCCTGGTCATGGGCGTTCTCGACTCAACTCGGGTCTTCCGCCTGTCGCGGGCGGTGGCGGTCGACCTCAATGCGATGGATTTTGTAGAGGCTGCGAAGCTGCGGGGTGAAGGCAAATGGTGGGTTATCTTCGCCGAAATCCTGCCCAATGCCCTGTCCCCGCTGGTTTCGGAACTCGGCCTGCGCTTCATCTATGCGGTGCTGTTCTTGTCGACGCTGTCCTTCCTCGGGCTTGGCGTGCAACCGCCGGTCGCTGACTGGGGCGGCATTGTCAAGGAAAACAAGGACGGCATCGTCTTCGGCATCGCGGCAGCGCTGATCCCCGCCGCAGCGATCGCGGCGCTGGGGATCTCGGTCAACCTCGTCGCCGACTGGGTGCTCAACCGCACGACGAGTCTCAATGGAGGACGCGGGTGATGGCCGACAGCAAAGCGAAGCCCGGCGTGCTTCTCGAAATCCGCAATCTGCGCATCGAGGCGACCGTCTTCCCGCCCGGCGAACCGCCGAAGGATATCGTGCTGGTGCACGATGTCTCGCTGACGCTCGAGAAGGGCAAGGTGCTTGGCCTGATCGGCGAATCCGGCGCAGGCAAGTCGACCATTGGCCTATCGTCGATGGGCTATGGCCGCGGTGGTGTGCGCATCACCGGCGGCGAGGTCATCCTGAACGGCCGCGACATCCTCAAGGGCGGCAAGGACGGTTTTCGCAAGCTGCGCGGCCGCGAGGTCTGCTATGTCGCGCAGTCGGCGGCCGCCGCGTTCAACCCGGCGCATAGGCTGATGGACCAGGTGGTGGAAGCCACGCTGCTGCACGGCACGGCGACACGCGCCGAGGCCGAAAAGCGCGCCATCGCGCTGTTCAGGAAGCTCAGCCTGCCGAACCCCGAAACCATCGGCGAACGCTTTCCACACCAGGTCTCGGGCGGCCAGCTGCAGCGCGTGATGACGGCGATGGCGCTGTGCTCCGAGCCCGACCTGATCGTCTTCGACGAGCCGACCACGGCGCTCGACGTGACGACGCAGATCGACGTGCTGGCGGCGATCAAGGACGCCATTCGCGATACCCATGTGGCGGCACTCTATATCACGCACGACCTTGCCGTCGTCGCCCAGGTCTCCGACGAGATCATGGTGTTGCGCCATGGCCGACTGGTCGAATGGGGCGGCACAAGGCAGATTATCAAGGAGCCGCGTCAGGAGTACACCAACGCGCTGGTGTCGGTGCATGAGATCGAACACGCCGAACAGAAGCCCGGCACGACGCCGTTCCTGTCGGTGAAGAACGTCACCGCCGCCTATGGCCGCAGCCATATCAAGGTGCTGAAGAACGTCTCGGTCGACATCTATCCGGGCCAGACGCTGGCTGTGGTCGGCGAATCCGGCTCCGGAAAATCGACGCTCGCGCGAGCGATCACCGGCCTGCTGCCGCCCCAGCAGGGCGAGGTCACCTTCGACGGACGCAAGCTCTCGAACCGGCTGGCCAACCGGACGAAGGAAGACCTCCGCCAGCTTCAGATGATCTATCAGATGGCCGATGTGGCGATGAACCCGCGCCATACCGTCGGCACGATCATCGGCCGGCCGCTGACCTTCTATTTTGGCCTCAAGGGTGCCGAGCGCGACAGGCGTGTCAAGGAGCTGCTCGAGGAAATCGAAATGAGCAAGGGCTTCATTGACCGCTATCCGGCCGAACTGTCGGGAGGTCAGAAGCAGCGCGTCTGCATCGCCCGGGCGCTGGCGGCCAAGCCCAGGCTCATCATCTGCGATGAGGTAACTTCGGCCCTCGATCCGCTGGTGGCGAACGGTATCCTGAAGCTGCTGCTCAATCTCCAGCAGATCGAGCAGGTGGCTTACCTCTTCATCACTCACGATCTCGCGACGGTGAAGTCGATCGCCGATTCCATCGCCGTCATGTATCGCGGCGAGGTCGTGCGCTATGGGGCAAAGAGCCAGGTGCTGACGCCGCCGTTCGATGACTATACCGATCTCCTGCTGTCGTCCGTGCCGGAGATGGAGCTCGGCTGGCTGGAGAAGGCTACCGCAGGGCGGAGGATGGCGAGTGCAGGGAATTAGCGATGTAAGTCTTCGTGATACCACCAGTTCAATGAGGGTTCCCTGCGCCGGTGCCTCCCTTCACCAGAGCAAGCTTGCCCGGCCTTTGAGCCGGGCCTTTTCGTTCGAATTCGCACGCGATAATATTGTCGTTCCGAGAGACCGCGTTTGGCAAATCGATCGCGCCTGAGAACATAGTGGGCGAGTACGCAACGGCGGCTGTCACGCCAGCGCCGACTTTAGCCGCAAATCGAAATCCCAAGCCATCGCATGTGCCCCGCGGGTTCCTACACCTGAAAGCATGATGCACGCCAGGGCGTCCTTAACCTTCAGTATGTCGGTTATAGAGGGCAAACCTTGCTGTGCCGGAAAGCGGTGGCCTGCTAGCTCGATTAGAGCTGCGCTCATTCGATAGCAGCGCACATGCGTAGGGTTCCAAAACCTCAAGCCTGGCGTCCAACCTGACTATGAGCCAACAGATGAAACGTTGGCATGTGGCGGAGGGCGGACTCACCTCTGGCAGCACGGCATAATAGCTATTTTCCGTTTCCATCGGCAGGTCGAGAACGACCTGAAGTTCGCCGGATTTCAATTCCTGCTCGATCAGGTAACGTGGAAGCAGCGCATAACCCATGCCGGCAACCGCCGCTTCGATGATCATCGAGAATTGATCGAATTCGGTGCGGATTCCGACGTGAAGCCGGCCGCCATTCCGATCAAAGACCGGCCAGCATTCCGATATGAAGCCGGCCAGCGTTCCAATCA
>NZ_JAMYSP010000082.1:0-6876 GCF_040322015.1 Mesorhizobium sp. M0208
GGCTGGCGCGCTCGGCGGCCGATGCAACGGAATATTTCCAGATCCCGACCGGACGCGTCGTCGAGATCGGGACGCAGGTGGCTATCTGAACAAATGGTCGTGCCCTTCGAAGGGCACGACCATTTGTCAGGCTTAGCTCACCAGAGCCGCCTTGTTTGCTTCAAGAAATTGCTTCAGCGGCCGCGGTCTCCTGCCAGACAGCGTCTCGATCGCGTCCGTCACCATGCTGATGCGGCCGGAGCGGGTATTGGTGTCGAAGGAAACGATGACCGGGGCGAAACCTTCGGGGACGCCGGCTGCCTTCAATCCCCCGGTCAGCGCTTCGTCCGAAAGCTGGACGACCTCGATTGGCTTGCCGGTAACTTCGGTGACGAGGGCCGCGATTTCAGCGACCGTATAGGCCTGCGGACCGGTCAGCGTGTATGTCGTGCTTTCGGTTGCCCCCGATGCGAGACCGGCGGCGATTGCCGCGGCCATATCGTCGCGCGCGCCATGGGCAATACGGCCGTCTCCGGCGGATGTGTACCACTGCCCCGAGGCGATGGCGTGCGGCAGCGCCATGAACAGGTTCTCCTGGTACCAGCCGTTGCGGAAGATGGTGTAGGGAATGCCGCTCGCCTTGATCGCCTGCTCGGTGCCGTGGTGATCGGGCGCAAACAGCACCGGCGATCCTGGCTCCGGATTGGGCATCGATGTGTAGAGCAGATGCGAAACGCCGGCGCTTTTTGCGGCGGCGACCGCGGTCTCATGTTGCTTCAGGCGCTTGCCCGGAAGGGCAAGCTCGTTTGTCGAAATGATCAGAACTCTGTCGGCGCCGGTAAATGCACTGGCCAACGATGCGGTGTCGTCGAAGTCGGCCGCCCTGATAGTGACGCCGCGCGCTGCCAGATCGGCCAGATTTTCGGGATTGCGGGTGGCGGCGATGATGCGCTGAGGGGAGATCTTGAGCGTGTCAAGCAGATGATTGATGACGCCGCGGCCAAGCTGGCCGGAGGCGCCGGTGACAAGAAGGGTGTCGGTCATGAAGGGTCCTGACGTTGCGCCGGAGCGGCGGGTGCATATGTTAGTCTCAAAAAGAGACCAGCACTAAAATAGGAATTGACCCATCCTCGTAAAGAAGGCAGTTTTGCGGGAGGTAGGCACACCCAGGGAACCAGCCATGGACGGCAAGATCGTTAATCTGAGATCGAAGCTCGAGATATACAAAGCAGGCAGCGGGGGCGGAAACCTTGCGGATTGCCCGGTTCGCGACGTGATCCAGGGGATCAGCAACAAATGGAGTTCGCTGCTGATGGAGGCCTTGGCCGAGAAGCCGTACCGCTTCGGCGAGTTGCGGCGCCTCGTGCCCGATATTTCACAGCGCATGCTCACCCAGACGTTGCACGATCTGCAGCGCGACGGCTATGTCCATCGCCAGGTCTTCCCGACCAAGCCGCCGAGCGTCGAATATAGCCTCACCGATCTCGGGCGCTCGATGTTTGGACCCTTGCATCAGCTGATCCAATGGGCCGAGCTCAATCACGGCGCTGTACGCGAGGCGCGGAAGGTTTTCGATGCTGCCGAAGGCTGAGCCTCCAGGCCGAGACGGCGCCTTGATTTAGCGACAGCGCTGAAGGATTGTCCGGCCTGGGTTGGGGCGGGCAGATGGGCAATTCTCTGGACATCGCGATTGCCGGCGCCGGGCCGGCTGGACTTGCCGCCGCGCTCTATCTCGAGCGCGCCGGACATAGGGTCACGATCTTCGAGCGCTTCGACCGGCCAAAACCGGTCGGGTCCGGGCTGATCCTGCAGCCGACCGGGCTGACGGTGCTTGCCGATCTCGGCCTGCTTGAAGACATTCTGGCGCTGGGCTGCCGCATAGACCGCCTGCATGGTGCAGATGCCAAGACCGGCCGCACAGTGCTCGACGTCCGCTACGATGCCCGGCGTGGCGGCCGTTTCGGGCTGGCGGTACATCGCGCGGCTCTGTTCGGCGTGCTTTTCCGCGCCGCCCGGCGCCAAGCGATCCACATTGAGACAGGCATCGAGCTTGAGACGCTGGAAGCCGGCGAACGGGCAACATTGATCTGCCGCAACGGACGACGGATGGGGTCGTTCGACCTGGTAGTGGATGCCAGCGGTTCACGCTCCAAACTGCGGTGGTGCGTGAACAATCCGGGCGAACCGCGATCGCTCGCCTATGGCGCGTTCTGGGCGTCGCTTGGCTGGCGCGGCGAGGGTTTCGACGAGCACGCGCTGCTGCAGCGCTACGACAGCGCAAGCGTGATGATCGGCGTGCTGCCAATCGGCCGGCCCGAGCCGGATGCCCAGAAGATGGCGGCATTCTTCTGGAGCCTCAAGCCGGCGGATGCCGAGTACGTCTGGGCGGCAGGTCTCGAGGCATGGAAGGCGAGATTGGTCGGGCTGTGGCCTGAATGCGCGGCCTTCATCGACCAGATCGACAGTTTCGAGCAGCTTTCGCTGGCGCGCTATGGCCATCACACGATGAAGACGCCAGCCGGACGGCGATTGGCTGTTATCGGCGATGCGGCCCATTCAACGAGCCCGCAGCTCGGCCAGGGCGCGAACATGGCGCTGCTCGATGCAGCCGCGCTCAACTACGCACTCATAGGAACGGACCGTGTCGATACTGCACTGGAGGCCTATGTCCGGACGCGGTGATGGCATGTGCGGGTCTTCCAGGCGCTGTCGCTGGTGCTGACGCCGTTTTATCAGTCGGATTCGATTGTGATGCCGTTCGTCCGCGACAGGCTGGTGGCGACGCTGGCAAAAGTCCCGCCGGCGCCGCAGTTTCTTGCTTCCATGGTTACAGGAACGGTGATCAATCCATTCAAGCCGATAGGGCTTGCGGAAGCGCTATGGCCGGATCGCCTTGGCGGGTGATTTCGGAAAGGTGCGAACCCTTAGCCTGCAAGAATGCATGGAGGCGTTGCGGATAATCGGGAGCGACCGCGCCCTTCACGGATGGGCGTTTGCGCAACGCCTCGCGCCACACCTGGACATGCGGCTTTCCGTCCAGGATGCCGAAATCGTCGATCCGGTCGAAGACGTCGAAATAGCGGAAAATCGGGCCGTAGACCGCGTCGACCAGTGAAAAGCGCTCGCCGTCGAAGCATGGCCCAGCCGCGCCATTCGCCCGTTCCACTTCCAGGCGATCGAACATTGCCGCTAGCGTCGCGCTTTCAGCGAGCAGCGCGGCTTCCGTAGGCGCTGAATAGAAGCGGGCGACGGCATTGAGGATTGCCGAGCCGAACTCGATCCAGCCGCGATGCCGGGCACGGACATAGGGGTCGGTGGGATGCAGTGGATTTGGCTGGGTTTCCTCGAGGAATTCGAGGATGACCGCCGATTCGAAGATCACCGTTTCCTGGCCGTCATGCTGAACGCGAAGCAGCGGCACCTTGCCGAGCGGTGATATCGCCTTGAACCAGGCAGGCTTGTTGGCGAGATCGACCGTGATGCGTTCGAACGGCACGCCCTTTTCGCGAAGTGAAATCGCCGCGCGCTGCACATAGGGACAAAGATGGTGGCTGACGAGGATGAGCTTACCGGTCATCTCACTCTCCCCAGACATAGTTCAAGGCGCCGTCCTCGACGCGGGTGGAGAGGAACATCAGGCGGGAGCCCTTCGGCGCCGGGCCTTCGAGGCGATCACCGTTCGCCATGTCGAACGAGGCGCCGTGCCACTGGCAGATGAGCTTGCCGTCCTTGCAGTCGAGCGGGCCACCGAAATGCAGGCAGACGTTGGCGGCAGCGCGGATACGCTCGCCGCTGCGGTAGACATGGACCTCGCGGCCGAAGAACGGAGCGATCAGGCTGCCTGTTTCCGGAACGTCGGCGATCCTGCAGATTTCATACTTCATCGGAATTTGCCTCTCACGATTGATGCGACTGCATCTATATAGATGCATTTGCATCGATCGTCAAGCTTGATGCAATTGCATCTATCCCCTATGATGCAATCATGACCGGGATTCCTACACCTCCAGCAATCAAAGCCTGGGCCCGCCTGATGCGGGTTTCGCGCCAGTTGTTGGAACGAGCCGAGGACGCGCTGAAGGACAGTGGCCTGCCGCCGCTTGCGTGGTACGACGTCCTGCATGAGCTTGCCGAGGCGGGCGAGGGCGGATTGCGGCCGTTCCAACTCACCGAGCGCACCCTGTTTGCGCAGTATAACATCTCCCGGCTGCTGGCGCGGCTGGAAGCCGACGGGCTGGTCGAGAAGCTTCCCGTTGCCGATGACGGCCGCGGGCAAACCGTCCGTGTCACCGACAAGGGGCGCGAGACGCGTCGCCGCATGTGGGCTGTCTACGGCCGCTCGATCGCGGAGTTGGTCGGCTCCCGGCTTTCCAATGATGAGCTCGATGCGCTGTCAGCTCTGCTTGGGCGCCTGCGAGTTCCGCCCGCCCTGGAGTGACACGCCTTCATGGCGAAGATGCGCCGATTTGCGAGGTCAGGCACTGCCCCAGAGGAATGCCAATGTCGCCAGAACGCCAAGCCCGACGCGGACCATATGCAGATTGCCCCATTTGACGATCAATGTCCGAGCTTCAGCATTGATGGTGTTCGCGTCCATCGCCTCCAGCAACCTATTTGCCGGCATCATCACCAGCAGCGTCCATGGCCAAGGCAGGATAATCAGCACGGCGCCGGCCAGATAAGCGAGATTGCTGGTCAGCCACCACGCGACGAGGCCTAGAATACAGGCGACGACGGCGATCGAGGCCTGCATGGCGGCGCCGCGCTTGTAGGAAGGCTGCCATTCCTGCAGCAATGCTTTGTCCTCGAGGCGAAGCCGCGCCGGCTGTTCGGCGACGCTGACGTAGATAGCCGCGCCTGCGAACACTGCGGTAACGGTCAAGGCAAGCAATCCGGCGAGCATGATCTGTGTCTCCCCTGATGCCCCGCATGGAGCAAGCTACAGAAATAAAGGCTTGCGCCGGGTCGGGCAATACGCCATAAAGCCGAACCGTAACGTACGGTACGCTATCGAGCTCCTATGTGAACTGCGGGTGAGTTCGCCTCCTGAGGAAAGACTGTGTTGCACGCTGTAACCGATATCGACACCAGCGAGACGCTGACGGAGCGGCAGAAAGCCGTGCTCGACGCTGCCCTTCGCCTGCTGGTCGAAGAGGGCGATCAGTTGACCATGACCGCGGTGGCGCGGCGGGCGAGCTGCTCTAAGGAGACGCTCTACAAATGGTTCGGCGATCGCGACGGGCTGTTGACGGCAACGGTGCAATGGCAGGCGTCCAAGGTGCGGGTAGTGCCAGTTGATCGCAAGGGGCTCGACCTTGCTTCGCTGACGGCGAGCCTCGAACGCTTCGCTTCGGACTGGCTCAAGGTAATTTCGAGCGACACCTCGATCGCGCTGAACCGGGTGGCGGTCGGCCATGCTAGTTCGGGGAAAGACGATCTCGGCGCCATCGTGCTGGAGAACGGCCGCTTCGCACTGGCCAGGCGCCTTAAGCCGGTGCTCGAGGCAGGCAAGGAAGCTGGTTTCCTCGAGTTTTCCGATGCTGAGACGGCGTTCCGCACTTTTTTCGGACTGGTCGCCCGTGACGTGCAGATCCGCCTGCTGCTTGGCGACCGACTGGAATTGACTGATGCGGCGATCGGCGGCGATGCCGTCCGGGCGACGCAGCAGTTTCTCGCTCTTTACGGAGCAAAAACCGGGCCGCGAGGCCTCTGAATTCAAAACGGGAAGGAAGAAAAATGCGTGTCTATTACGATCGCGACGCCGATCTCAACCTGATCAAGGGCAAGAAGGTCGCCATCATCGGCTATGGCAGCCAGGGCAGGGCGCATGCGCTCAACCTCAAGGATTCCGGCGTCAAGGACATCGCCATCGGCCTCAAGGCCGGCTCGGCGACCGCCAAGAAGGTCGAGGCCGACGGGCTCAAGGTGATGAGCGTGGCCGATGTCGCCAAGTGGGCCGACCTGATGATGATGGCCACGCCCGACGAGCTGCAGGCCGACATCTACAAATCCGAGATCGCGCCGAACATCCGCGATGGCGCAGCGATCGCCTTTGCCCACGGCCTCAACGTGCATTTTGGCCTGATCGAGCCTAAAGCCTCGGTCGACGTCGTGATGATCGCGCCGAAGGGGCCCGGCCATACGGTGCGCGGCGAATACCAGAAGGGCGGCGGCGTGCCGTGCCTGGTCGCGGTCAACCAGGATGCTTCGGGCAATGCGCTCGATCTGGCGCTCTCCTACGCCTGCGGCGTTGGCGGCGGCCGTTCGGGCATTATCGAGACCAATTTCCGCGAGGAGTGCGAGACCGACCTGTTCGGCGAGCAGGTGGTGCTGTGCGGCGGTCTGGTCGAATTGATCCGCGCCGGCTTCGAGACACTGGTGGAAGCCGGCTACGCGCCGGAAATGGCCTATTTCGAGTGCCTGCACGAGGTCAAATTGATCGTCGACCTGATCTACGAAGGCGGCATCGCCAACATGAACTACTCGATCTCGAACACCGCCGAATGGGGCGAATACGTCTCGGGCCCGCGCATCATCACCGCCGAGACCAAGGCCGAGATGAAGCGCGTTCTGAAGGATATTCAGACCGGCAAGTTCACCTCGGAATGGATGCAGGAATACCGCGCCGGCATGTCGCGCTTCAAGGGCATCCGCCGCAACAATGACAGCCACCAGATCGAGGAAGTCGGCGCCAAGCTGCGCGCGATGATGCCGTGGATTTCCAAGAACAAGCTGGTCGACAAGGCCAAGAACTGAAGGAAATTCACATTCGTTTCGTTGCGCGTCCTCAGGCTTCGCGCTGCGGGCGCGCGGGGGATTTCCAAAACAAGCTGGTCGACAAGGCCAAGAACTGAAGGAAATCCACATTCGTTTCGTTGCGCGTCCTCAGGCTTCGCG
>NZ_JAMYSP010000083.1:0-6790 GCF_040322015.1 Mesorhizobium sp. M0208
TCGCTCCTTCGCTCAACTGCCTCTCCAAAGAATCCTTTCTCAGCCTAAACTCAACCCCAAAATCGCCATATGCGATTCCCCTGCCTCGAGGGGGGAGATTACGCGCTCAGCCGCCTCCGCCTCCACCACCCTGCTTGATGAAATGACCGAGCAGATCCATCGGCACCGGAAACACGACCGTCGACGAGCGCTCACCGGCGATGTCATGGAGAGCCTCGAAATAGCGTAGCTGCATGGCCTGCGGTGCTTCGGCCAGCATCTTGCCGGCCTCGACGAGCTTTGCCGCCGCCTGCTGTTCGCCGTCGGCATTGATCACTTTCGCACGCCGCAGCCGTTCCGCCTCGGCCTGCTTGGCGATGGCGCGGACCATGTTCTCGTTGAGGTCGACATGCTTGATCTCGACATCGGAGACCTTGATGCCCCAGGCATCGGTGCGCTGGTCGAGAATCTCCTGGATATCGCTGTTGAGCTTGTCACGTTCGGCCAGCATTTCGTCGAGCTCATGCTTGCCGAGCACCGAGCGCAACGTGGTCTGTGCCAGCTGGTTGGTGGCGGTCATGAAGTCTTCAACCTGGATCACCGCCCGCTCGGCGTCGACGATACGAAAATACAGCACCGCGTTGACCTTCACCGAGACGTTGTCGCGCGAGATCACGTCCTGCGGCGGGACGTCCTGGACCACCACGCGCAGGTCGACCTTCACCATCTGCTGCACGAAGGGGATGAGGATGATAAGGCCGGGGCCCTTGACTCCGGTGAAGCGGCCGAGCGTGAAGACCACGCCGCGCTCATATTCCCGCAGGATGCGAATGGCCGCGGATAGGAACATGACCACGACGAGCGCTGCTGCCAGATAGGCCACATAACCGATGATCATTGCCTTACTCCATCGCTTCTCACATTGCGGCGCCGTATCGTCAGCACGAGATCCCTGACATCGGCCACCTCGACGCTGTCGCCCACTGCAAGCGGTTCGTCGGCTTTTGCCCGCCAGCGCTCGCCCCGGGCGAGCACGTGGCCCTCGCTGCCCTGCCAGTCGAGGACCTCCGCCGGCAGCCCTTGCATGGCCTGTGCGCCAACACGCGGAACGTTCTTGCGGGCCGCCCACAGATAGCTGCCGGTCAGCAGCGCCAGGCCGAGCGTCAGGACGGCGGCGGTTCCGATAACCGCCCACGACATCTCGAAGCCGGGCCCCTCGATCCTGAGCAGCATGGCTGCGCCCAGCAGAAACGCAGCCACGCCTCCCAGCCCAAGGACCACAGTCGGGTTCAAGGCTTCGACGACCAGGAAGATGATGCCAAGCAGCATCAAGGCAAGGCCGGCATAGCTGATCGGCAGGAGATTGAGCGCATAGAGTCCGAGCAGAAGGCAAATCGTGCCGATCACGCCGGGCGCGACCGCGCCCGGGCTCGTGAATTCGAAGACGAGGCCATAGACGCCGACCAGCATCAGGATGACGGCGATGTTCGGGTCCGTGATCACGGCGAGAAGCCGGATGAGCCAGCCTGGCTCGAGCGTTTCGACCGGCAGTCCTTTCGTCGCCATTGCCTCTTTTTTGCCGACGATCTCGACTGTCCGGCCGTCGGCCAGTTGAAGCAGTTCGGTGGTGTCGCGGGCGACGAAGTCGATGACATGCTGCTGCAGTGCCGCGCCGGCCGACAGGCTGGCCGCCTCGCGCACGGCCTTTTCTCCCCATTCGGCATTGCGCCCGCGCAATTCAGCCAGGCTGCGGATCAGGGCAACGGCATCGTTCGTCGCCTTGGCGATCATCGCATCGCCCGCGGGCGCGTTCTTCTTGTCCTTGTCCGCCTCGGGGCCATCGTTCTTGCCGCCGTCGGGAAACGATGGCAGCGGCCCGCCCATCTCGATCGGCGTTGCCGCGCCCAGATTGGTGCCGGGCGCCATCGCCGCCAGATGGGTGGCGTAGAGGATATAGGTTCCGGCGCTCGCCGCATGCCCGCCGGCCGGCGCGACATAGCCGATGACGGGAACCGGCGAGGCGAGAATGCCGGCGATCATCTCGCGCATGCTGGTGACCAGCCCGCCGGGCGTGTCCATCTGCAGGATGAGAGCCTGGGCATTTCGGTCCGCGGCCACCGCCAGCGCTTCCTCGAGTTGCCTGGCACTCGCCGGACCGATGGCGCCGTCTATCTCGACGCGCAGCACAACTTTCTCCCGGCCGTCCGCCTCTCCGGTTGCGGAAGAGGGACAAACGGCCGCAACAGCCACGAAAGCCGCGGCAAGCAGGACCGCACGCGCGAGTTTCACGCTCAAAGCTCCACATCTAGGAATATGGGCTGGATTTTGCCGAAATCCATGACGCTTCGCGGCGGGTGACGCATCGCACGGTCCTGCTGGGCGTCGGCCTGCTCAGCGGCGGCTACGCCACCGAGAAGCTCCGCCAATCGGGCACGTTCCGCGGCTGTGCAGACCCGACGGCATGTTGCGCCATATAGACGAGGTCGGCGGCCGCACCCGACGGCGGCGGGGCCGCCGCTAAGTCCAGTCGATTTCCCCGTGATCGGTTCTTGTCGTTATCGCTCCGGCCGGCAGCCGATCACAAAACGCGACGACGTTCAGGCAGTCATATCGCGCGCTGGGCACGATCAGACCGTCATAATCGAGGAAATGCGCGGCCTCGCCGATGTCTTGCGACCTCGGATATTCGGCGTGCTTTTCCTGATACGAAAGCTGCCCGTAGCGCGAGGTGTCGAGGCCAAGGGTCTGCAAGGCTGCCAGGTCGAGCAGTCTGAGCGTCCGGTCCAAAGCAAGATCGATCTCAAGGAGATTGTATCTGACACGCGAAGGGACCACTGGCTGCCCGCGCGTCAGGTGGAATCTCATCTCGCTCAAGGCACCTTCGCGCTCTTGCGAGGTGTAGAGCACGTCGAATGTTCCATCGTCCCAACGGCCACCGGAGCTCGAGCACTGGACCGGGCTGCGGCCCTGGCGCACCACACGCCAAACCGTTCCGGAGTATTCGACCGGAACTATTGCCTCGATAGCGTCGATGAGCCGGCTATCACGTCGTTTCCGACCGGCGATCGCCAACTAGAGAAAGACCTCGTCCTCAAGCCGATCGATGACTTTGAGCACGTCGAGAGCACGGTCGTCGTGAATGAGATCTATCGCCCTTTCACCGTTCAATTGCGGGTGGCGAGCGTAAAGCCAGGTGCGGATATCGCTTGGCTCGTAGAATTCCTGCAGTCGGCCGACGATATAGTGCAGGTCCGATAGAATGAGCTCGCTGCGCGGCTGGGGCTTGATGTCGCCGGCTTTCCACCTCGAAACCGTGGCCTTGGACACATCGGTGATGTTTGCAATATCGGTTCCCTTGAGACCGCCAAACGTGCCCAATTCGTCCAGGAATCTGGGAACCGCCCGAAACGCCGTAGCCATGTTTTCTCTCCGGCTTCCAAGCCAGCTTCGCCCATGCGTGTCAGCCTGACACTTTGACTGCATCGGCGCATTTCAGTTTCACAAATGGAAAATATGAAACAGAGATGCAAATGTCAATTGCCGCTTCGGTTCGGGGGGTCTCCAGTGCCTGGTCGCTCAGGCCCGAAGCAGCGCCAGCTCTTCGGCAGTCAGATGGCGTACCTTGCCCTTGGCAAGGTCGCCGAGTTGCAGATATCCGATCGCGATCCGTACCAGGCGCAGTACCTCGATATCGTGGGCGGCGAGCAGCCGGCGGATATGGCGGTTGCGGCCTTCGTCGAGCACGATTTCCAGCCAGGCGGTGCTGGTGCCGCCGCGCAGCAACTCGATCGAGCGGGCCGTCAGCAATTCGCCGTCGACTGTCGCGCCGGCGCGCAACCGCGCCAGCATGGCCTCGTCGGGCAGGGCGCCGATCTGCACGTGATAGGTCTTGGCGACATGTGAGGCGGGGTCGAGCAGGCGCTGGGCGAGGCGCGTGTCGTTGGTCATCAACAGCAGGCCTTCGCTGGCCTTGTCGAGGCGGCCGACTGGCGAGACGAAAGGCAGGTCGAGCCCGGCCAGGCAATCATAGACGGTGCCGCGGTCCTGCGGGTCGTCACGGGTGGTGACCAGCCCGCGCGGCTTGTTGAGCATCAGATAGACCTTGCGCTCGGCGGCGACGCGGCGGCCGTCGACCTCGATGCGGTCGCGGCCTGGATCGACGCGCATCGAGCCGTTGCGCACGATCTTGCCGGCGACCCGCACGCGGCCCTCTGCAACCAGAAGCTCGGCCTGCTTGCGCGAGCAAAGGCCA
The DNA here is from genome assembly GCF_040322015.1 of Mesorhizobium sp. M0208. Lineage (NCBI taxonomy): Bacteria > Pseudomonadati > Pseudomonadota > Alphaproteobacteria > Hyphomicrobiales > Phyllobacteriaceae > Mesorhizobium > Mesorhizobium sp. M0208. The sequence goes on from NZ_JAMYSP010000083.1 coordinate 4,232, forward strand.
AGCTTCGACAGCGCGCGACAGAGGCTGACGCCGGGAGGTTGGGTCCCGGGGGCAGGGCGCTGCCGGGCAATGTTCGGTCGCGGCGACATGGCGTTGGTTCTCGTTACGCGTTTTCAGTATAACCGGCTGCCGACTGTGTCCACGCAAGGACTGGAATGTCGCCTCGGATGCATGCGGCCAGTTAGATGAGCCTTGCCAGCCTTGCGGCGTCGCGTATGGCCAGCACGGCATCCGGATTGGTCACGGGATAGGCAGTGATGAAGCGTTCGACCGAAAATTCGGGGAATTCGGCTTTCAAACGGGCGGCAAACCTGGCCGCTTTGCCGGCCTCACTCGTGGCCGCATGCGCGAGCGCGAGAAACATCAGCACGTCCGGCGACTCCGGCGAACTCCGGCGGAGCGCTGCAATGGCTTGCCGGTGTCTGCCGGCGGCGAACAGAATGCGGCCCTGCATGCCGAAATACCAGGGCGGGGCCAGTGGGTTAAGCCGCATGGCACGCTCGATGAGCGGAATTGCCTCGGCCGGATCGCCAACGACAAGCGCCTTGCTGCCGGCAAGTAGCGGCAATATGCCGGCATGATTGAAGCCGTATTCGAGAGCGCGCCGGTGGGCGCGCTCCGCTCCTTCGAGATCGCCAAGGCATGCTCTGAGGTTGCCAAGGCACGCGTGGGCGCAGCTGTCCGTCGGGTCGAGGCGCAGTGCGTTTTCAGCCGCCGTCCGCCAGTTCTCGATCGAGGTCAGCACGTCGTCGCCAAAGCCGTTGCAGGCCTCGATCGAATAGGCATAGGCGAGTTCGGCCCAGCAGTTGGCGAAAGTGGGGTCAAGCTCCAGCGCTCGTAAAAACAGACGGATCGCCGCCGCATTGCCGGCGCGGCTGAACGTCGTGTGCTGTTCTACACCGAGCAGATAGCAATCATAGGCGCGCAGGCTGGCCGGCGGCTTGCGGCGAACCGCGTTGCGGCCGACGGTGGCGAGGGTTCCGTAACTGCCGGCAAACACATTGATGATGCTTTCGGTCAGGCTGTCCTGCAGCTCGAAAATGTCCTCGACAGGCCGGTCGTAGCGCTCCCTCCACAGGCTGACGCCGTTACGAGCATCGGCAAGCTCTATCGTCAAGCGAACCCTCTGGTCGTCGGCGCGCAACCGGCCCGAAACTATATAGGTGACGCCGAGCGTCTTACCGTCCGCGGCAAAATCGGCCGGCTTGCTGCCCAGTGATTTCATCGTGTGAAAGGCTATGACAGGCAAGCCTGCGTAGCGCGCCAGGTCGATGGTGATGTCCGACGACAGGCCATCGGCAAAGCGACGCCATCGCTCTTCGGAATTGAGGCATTCAATCGGGAATATGGCAAGCGTTGGCGGGGCTTCGGACAAAGGCAAAAGCGCTTCCTGCGACGCGCGCGGGACACCGCTAAAGTAGGTCGCAAGCCCGATCTTCGTCCGTACGCCGAGCTTTTCGTAGATGCTCGCAAGGTGAGTGCGAACTGTGGTCGGGGCAATGAAAAGCGCCTTGCCGATTTCACGGTAAGTCATACCGGACGCGAATTTTTCCGCAACCGCGCGCTCGCGACCCGACAAGGCGTCGAGCGCCTGGGCTTTCGAAGCGTCGTTGAGCATCATGCTGGAACCCCGTCCCCAGCGGAAGAATACTACAAATGCAGGAGGTCGAATACTGCATCTGCCCGATGCCGCCGCTGACGCACAAACTGCAAGGTCGCCCGCAGCAACAGCTGTGGTCAGGGGAGGGCTTCCATGCGTACCGTTTCGGTCGTTATTGCATGCGCGATTTTGAGTTCTTCGGCGGGTCTGTCGCCGTCGTTCGCAAGAGGATGCAGGCAGGTGCTGGAATCGGATGTGAAAATCACGAGCATGCGACTCTACGCCGACATCCTGGCCAATGCCGCCCGCAACGGCTGGGACTACACGCCTGAATCGATCGTCAGCGGCTCAAAGCGGCATTTCGAGGAGATGAAACTCCAGTTGAACGACGCCGGCTATGAGATCGTGCCTGTCGGCGTCCGCCTGTATTGCAAACGGTCCGACAAGCTCGCCGCCCGCTAGCAACCAGCGATCCGCCCCTTTGCGGCGCAAGCTTTCGGCAATGTTGAGCAGAAGACCGCGCCGGATCCATCTTGATCCGCTCAGCGCCGTGCGCTTTCAACGCGCCCAGGAACCTTCCCGATGCTGCCGCCCGACACCGGGCGACACCTCAGGTAAACGCGCCGGGTACACACCCGGGCAGCAAACCATCCCAGTGCCCACGGGACGTCCTAACTCATGCGGGGGATTTGATGGGGATCGAAGACGACCACGCGCCACTCCGCCTGGACCACGCGCTGTACCACTTGGACGGCACGCCAGCCGGCCGTTAGCTCTCCACGCCTGAGCATCTCGATGATGGTTGAATCCAAAATCACCACAGTTCGGTGCTCGTCGAGCGAGCTTTCAGCAGCCTGGTTCCGCAGCCTAAGTATGTGCAACTTCGGAAGCTGCCGACATCAATTCCTCGGGATTCGGCGCTCTGAAGGTGTTGAGGCCATCCTCCAGAACTTCAGTGA
>NZ_JAMYSP010000084.1:0-6662 GCF_040322015.1 Mesorhizobium sp. M0208
ATACGACCGATGTGCTCACACCTTCCTGTCGGCGATCGCCTTCGCTGCAGCCTTCATCTTCTGGATCAATGAGTCCTGACCCTAGAGGCCGCTGGGCCTCGACGACCAGCGAGCGTAAGAGGAGGCCCTGTGCTGGCTGACAAAACTTGCGCGCTGGGCCACGGAAAAGCATCATTCGAACGAACACTTTCGTCGAGACGAGGAAGGGCAGTTAGCCGGTCGCCGGCGCTTTGAAGCTCTCCGGCAAGCCATGGTGGCGGCTGTGCGTCGACAGAAAACGCCGGATCATTCCCGGCGCGGCCGAGCTGACGATTCCTTGATCGGCATTGCACCAGAGCGCCCCGCGTATTGGATTCACAATCTGAAGTCCCGGCAAAGTCCTTGTCTTTATCCGTTACCACCACACACTCATTCGCATCGGCGACGGCAGCGATGATCATGTCGAGTCCGCTGCGCGACTGGCCGGCCGCTTTCCCCTCTGCCGTCAGCCGTACCCAGATCAGCCCGGCCCTGTCGTCGAGGATACGGCGCGCAAACAGCGCCTTGCGGCCCTTCGGACCCAGAGAGTCATTTCTTGAGTGCGTCGCGCTTGTTGCCCCGCGGCTTCCCGCGGCGGTTTTCAGCAACGGTGAGCGAGGCGATGAACAATCCTCGTCGCGCTGGCTCGACATCCATACCAGGAGCGATTCCGGGTAGCGCGTCACAGGTCGACCTTACGCCGTTCTTGACGAGGCCGCGCTAGGTCGACTTCGGAACGAACAACAGGGGATGCAAGCCCTGAGGTACCGCCTTTCTGAGGGGCTCTCCAGAAGTCGCTATTTTGGTTGATGGCCGTGCGCAACCTGTCGGCGTCAGCGCCGCCTTCAGCCAGGCGGTTGACGGAGCGGATCAGCCCAGATCGAGATCCCGGCCGACCACCTCGAAGCGCGCAATGCCTCGCTCGGTCAGGCGTCTCCTGTAGTCATCGATTGCGCGCGTGAGGACTCTTGTTCATTTGGTCGTGTGGAAAATCCGTGTTCTCCAAGAACCGTCGAGGCGTCAGATGCCGTTTGAAGCCGAGACAACTAACTATCATTGGGCGACTAGCGGCTCAACGGCTCCGGAAGCAAGCAGCCCCCGATGCTCGTTCAACATTCGAAGTCGCAGCGAGCAAGTCTTTCCACGTCCGGGTACGCCCTGCTGCTTCGACCGCTCCTTTTGTCTTGCGGATTCAGGAATTCGAGCTTTTGGGTTGTTTCCGATCATCCATTTGGGGAAACGACCGATGCCCGCGAGCAAGGTTTTATGGGGCCAGGTCCTCACCGTCTTTCTGATCGTCATCGCGACAACATGGGGGGCGACACAGTGGACGGCAGGGCGGCTCGGCTTTCAAAGCCAACTCGGTCCACCGTGGTTCGAACTGGCTGGACAGCCCGTTTATCCGCCGCCAGCCTTTTTCTGGTGGTGGTTTTTCTACGACGCCTACGCGCCGGAGGTCTTCCTCGGGGGCGCGGCGATTGCGGCGAGCGGAGGCCTCATGGCGATCGCTGCAGCGATCGGGATGTCGCTGTGGCGGGCGCGCGAGGCAAAGGACACCACGACCTACGGCTCGGCGCGCTGGGCGACGCGACACGAAGTCGAGGCCGCTGGGATGATCGGTCAGGATGGAGTGGTGCTGGGTATGTTGGACCGACACTATCTGCGTCATAACGGTCCGGAACACGTGCTATGTTTCGCACCGACCCGCAGCGGCAAAGGCGTCGGCCTGGTCGTGCCGTCACTACTGACCTGGCCGGGTTCGGCGATCGTCCACGACATCAAAGGCGAAAACTGGGAACTGACGGCCGGATGGCGGGCCCGCTTCGGCCAGGTGCTTCTGTTTGATCCGACCAATGCTGGATCCGCAGCGTACAATCCTCTGCTGGAGGTGCGACGCGGCGAGTGGGAAGTTCGAGATGTGCAGAACGTAGCGGATGTCCTGGTCGACCCAGAAGGCACATTGGAACGTCGCAACCACTGGGAGAAGACCAGCCATGCGCTGCTGGTCGGCGCCATACTGCACGTGCTCTACGCGGAGAAAGACAAGACCCTCGCTGGCGTGGCGAACGTCCTTTCCGATCCACAGCGGCCAATCGAGACAACGCTGCGCGCCATGATGCTGACGCGGCATTTGGGCGACGCCGGTCCGCATCCCGTCGTGGCGTCGGCCGCACGGGAACTGCTTAACAAGTCCGAAAACGAACGCTCGGGCGTGCTCTCGACGGCCATGAGTTTTCTGGGCCTCTACCGCGATCCAGTTGTGGCCAAGGTGACCTCACACTGTGACTGGCGGATCGCAGACCTCGTCGAGGAGACACGGCCGACGACGCTCTATCTGGTCGTGCCGCCATCGGACATTAGTCGCACAAAGCCGCTGATCCGACTGGTGCTTAACCAGATCGGCCGCCGACTGACCGAGGATCTCCACGCGAAGGATCACCGACAGCGTCTTTTGATGATGCTGGACGAGTTCCCCGCGCTCGGCAGGCTCGATTTCTTCGAAAGCGCGCTGGCCTTCATGGCCGGCTATGGCATCAAGTCGTTCCTGATCGCACAATCGCTCAACCAGATCGAGAAGGCCTACGGACCGAACAATTCCATCCTCGACAATTGTCATGTGCGGGTGAGCTTCGCCACGAATGACGAGAGGACAGCCAAGCGCGTCTCAGACTCGCTGGGGACCGCGACCGAGTTGCGCGCCATGAAAAAATATGCGGGGCACAGATTGTCGCCCTGGCTCGGGCATCTGATGGTATCGCGGCAGGAAACGGCGCGTGCACTGATGACGCCGGGCGAAATCATGCAACTGCCGCCGACCGAGGCGATCATCATGATCTCGGGCCAGTTCCCAATCCGTGCGAAAAAGGCACGCTACTTTGCCGACCCGCGTCTTGCCGAGCGTGTCTTGCCGCCACCAAGGACCGGAGGGGCAATGCGAAATGCTCGCTCTGACGACTGGACGGACACGACACTTCTTGCTGAGCCGGAAGGCAAATCTCGCAAGCTGAGGCTTGCCAGGGACCAGCAGGACGAGGATCCGGCCAATGGCGGCATTCGCCGCCAGCCCGAGCTTCCCGAACACGAAGACATCGCGCCGGAACGAACGCCACGCTGCGATGATGAGTTCGACCTCGACAGCGACGAGCCCGATGATGACGCCGTTCGTCGCCGCAGTGTCGATCAGGCCATGAGACGCGCAGCTCGTCAGGCCGCCCTTGATCCCAATGATGGCATTGAGCTTTGAGCGCATGAAGAACGCCAAGAAAAGACGTCTGTCGGCCTATCTCGACCCTGACCTAATGAGGGCACTGGCAGATTACGCTGGGCGGCGCGAGGTCTCGCTGTCACTGGTCGCCGAGGCTGCGCTCGCGTCGTTCCTGTCGCCGGACGCCGAAGAACGAAAGCAAGCGGCGATCACTCGCCGCCTCGACCAGATCGATCGGCGCGTGCAGCGGGTCGAGCGTGACGTCGGAATTGCTATTGAGACACTGGCATTGTTCGTCCGGTTTTGGCTCAACTCGACTCCGGCCTTGCCGGAATCGGCGCAAGCGGAGGCGCGCGCCAAGGGCCTGCAGCGCTACGACAATTTCGTCGATGCGCTCGGTCGCCGGCTCAGCAAAGGACCAAGGCTCAGGCAGGAAATAGCTGACGATGTCCCGCCAGTGGCGACAGCGACTGGATGAGCCGCCGGCAAGACAGGCGCTTCAGCAGCCCAACCCGAGTGCCCGATTGCGGTCCGGGGATGCTTGCCGAGAGGCTGGATGGCGCGCACCCGGCGAGCGCCGAGCGAGGCCAGAAGAAAGCCGTAGGTCCATAGACTTGGGCAGATCACGCCGAGGCGCTCCAGACCTCAAGACCCCGAAGATGCCATTCAGGACACGCCTGTCATCCACGCGCGGGACGCCTCGGGGCTTGCACGGAAGGATCGGGTCCATCAAAAGCCATTCGCGTCGGTCAAGGGTCTGGCATGTTCAGGTTTCTTTTCGGAGCTTGAATCGCGCCGGCAAGCCCGGGTTCAATATCGGCTTCGTCATTGCCAGCCCGATCTTCGTTCTCAAAGCGGACGTCTGGCGCAACTGCGCTCACGACCCGGATGGGACCTTACCTCCCCGCTACCAAAAGGCCAGTTAGGTCATGTCATTGAGCCATCGAGGTAGATGGGGTATTCGGCTTGCGCCCCGTCTTCAACGGTGATGCAAGAAGGTGCTGCGCTTCGAGCTGATGATAGAACGTGGTCTGTCCAAACAGCCACAAGCATCAGGAAAGGAAGCGCAGCATGAAGCACTTTATCGGCCTCGATGTCGCGGTGAAAGAGACCGCGGTTTGCATTGTCGATGAATCCGGCAGGATCTGCCGCGAGGTGAGGGTCGTCAGCCACTCCGACGATCTCCTCGCCGTCCTGAAGGATCCTGCCTTGAACATTGAACGGGTCGGTCTCGAGGCTGGGCCCTTGTCGCAATGGCTTTTTGAGGGGCTGGCGTGCGCCGGGTTGCCGGTCATCTGCATCGAGACGCGTCATGTGAAAGCGTTCCTGAAGGCGCAGCCGAACAAGACGGATCGCAATGACGCGCGCGGCATCGCGCAGATGATGCGGGTCAACCTTTACCGCCCGGTGCATGTGAAGACGCTCACGAGCCAGAAGCGGCGGGCACTCTTGACGGCCCGCAAGCTGCTGCAGGGAAAGGCGATCGCCATCGAGAACGACATCCGCGGTCTTCTGCGCAACTTCGGCCTCAAGGTCGGTGTTGTGGGAACGGTGAAGTTCGAGGAGCGGATTTGCGAGCTCGTCGAAGACATGCCCGATCTCGAAGAGATCATGGAGCCGCTGCTGGCCGCCCGGCGGAAGCTGCGTGCCGAATTTGCTCGCCTGCACAAAAAAGTGCTCACGATCGCCAGGAATGATGCGACATGCCGGCGCTTGATGACGATTCCCGGTGTCGGCCCCATGGTGGCGCTCGCCTATGCCGCGACAATCGACATTCCGCAGCGGTTCAGAAGCTCCAAGGCGGTGGGGCCTATCCTGGGACTGACGCCGAAGCTCAACGAGTCCGGGGAAAGCAAGCGCGTTGGATGCATATCCCTGTGTGGGGACGGCATGATGCGGACGTTGCTTTATGAGGCTGCCCAAACGCTGATGACTCGCGTGACGAAATGGTCGTGGCTCAAGGCCTGGGCGATGAACGTCGCCAAGCGGCGCGGGATGCGCAAAGCAATTGTCGCGCTCGCACGTCGCCTGGGAGTCGTCATGCATCGCATGTGGCTGGACGGCACCGAGTTCCGCTGGACGCGGGAAACCATGGCGTCAGCCATCTAATCCAGAAGGCTGGGAAGGAGGGAGACAGAGAGTTCCGCTCGCTGGCGGACGGACGTCCTTCGCAGGACGATGGATGAGGCGAGTTCGCTGAGACACTCGTACCGATTGCAACATGCGATCAAGACGCTTGGTAGATTGTGCCGCCTCATTCTCCTGACCCCATACTGGGAGGGCGAAACGCCGATCCCGGAGAGAAGCAAGGCCCTGCGAAAGACGTCAAAACGCCGGAGACACGGAAAAGCTCGATAGCGCTTGACCTCAACATGCCGAATAGAGAAGCGTCTCAGTTCGAATTTCTGCTATGGCTGGGAGGCAAATCGCCCGCGACGTCACCAACTGCCGAAGTGTAAGAGCGCAATGGGCTGATGGGCCTCTCGCTCATCGGGTCTCTAAGCGGTAGCCGTGGTCTGGTGCCGTCGTGGGTTCTGCCACGGGTGCCACCGAAGGGGTGGTCTGGGTCTTGTTGCGGGGTCGCATGTAGACTTCGCTCATCCACCTCGCCAGCGCAGCCGGTGCAAGCTCGGGATGGCCGTAGACCATGTAGCAAAGATCCGCGACGGCCGTGGCATTGGCGATGCCGGTGAGCCGATCAAGCTCGCTAGGGTGCCGTCCTCGATCCGCCGAAGGGCGTCGAGAATGGAGAGGGCTGTTTCCCTTGTCGGGTAGTCCTCTCATGGAAACCATTGGTTCTACCCCTATAGGACCGAGAGGGCACAGGGGGCAGAAATTTCTACCAAACATTCCCGGCCTCGTGGTTGGAACCATTTCCGTTCAGGCGAGTTGCGGCTGACGGGGAAGGGACGCCCTGCACATGACCAAGAAGAACAAAGCAGGCCATCCGTCTGTCTCCAAAGTATTTCGGAAACTGATCCATTCCGAAGACAATCGTCGTCACATGCACAAGCTGTTAAGGCTAGCAGTCGAACCAGAACTGCCGCCAACCTTAGCGTCATTACTTGCGGCTATTGATCTGGCCAAACAGGGGAAGACCGAAGAGGGTGCCTAGCGGCTGGCTGAGCGTCAAACCGAGGAAAGCATTCCTGGCTGCTGCAAAAGAGGAGGGGACCTTACTCCCCCAAGGCATAAACAGGTGGCCCGCCGCCCGTGAGAACGGCGACGGACCGCCTACAGCGGCTGCACATCCACGGAGAACACACGCCGCTGCGAGTTCTAAACACGGGAGGGCCTGCGTTGTTCCCTACGACCTGGGTTGGTCGGCAGGCTCGTTCCGCTCTAAGTTCCCCTTCCACTCGTGTTCATCGAACCGGTTCGCCATCCGGTCCAGCAGCTTACGGGATGCCGCAATTACGCGGCGGGTTTCATCAAGTGA
>NZ_JAMYSP010000085.1:0-6276 GCF_040322015.1 Mesorhizobium sp. M0208
ACCGGCACCCCCAATGCCTCATGGCTTAACGGCGGACTCCTGTACTCGCCTCCTTGGGAGTAGGCGGAGTTCGGCGTCGATCAACTTATCAGCCGGTAGGCTTAGCAAGTGGTGATCCTACCCAAAACATTGATCGACGCCGAAGTGGGTTCGACCTGGAGCAGTACTTGATCCGAGGAAACTTGAATGCCTGACCTCCGCCATAAAATCCGCGAATGCGTTGAGCAGACCCCCTTTGTGGATACTCACGAGCATTTGATCGAAGAGCGGCAGCGCGTCGAGGGAGTCGTACACCCGAGATTTTTCCAGTCGAACGATTGGTCTTATCTCTTCCAAGACTATGCTGCGGAGGACCTTGTTGTCTGCGGTATGCCACAGAAAGACTTTCAAAGCTTCTTAAACCCCAACCTCAGGAGTGAAGAAAAATATCTCCTAGTGGCTCCGTACTGGAAGCGGATAAAGAATACGGGTTACGGACTGGCGATTCGTCACACTTTTCGTGGTCTTTACGGCGAAATCGATCTTACAAGCGATACGTTTCCGCAGATTGCGGAAAAGTACCACGAGTTCGTTAGGCCTGGCTTTTACACGGATATTCTAAGGCGTTCGAATATAGAATTTTGCCACGTAAACGCGTTGCAAAGTTCGTTCATAGAGAGTGCTACACCTAATATCCTCGCGCAAGACCTCAGCATTCTAAGTCTTTGTCGGTGCAGTGCCGCGGATTTCGTGCGGATCGAGGAAGAAACGGGTTCACGCCCGAGCTCGCTCGACGAATGGCTTTCGATTATCGATGACTATTTCCGAAGGTACGGTTCCAAGGCCGTGGCGGTGAAGTGCCAGATTGCGTACACTCGTGCCTTGGATTTCGCTCCAGTGACTAAAAGTCTTGCCGCTCGCCTTTTCCCGAACCAAGCGGATCTTACTGGGGCTCGCCATTCGCTTGGCGCAGATGATCTGAAAGCGGTTCAAGATTTTCTCTTTCGGTATTGCATAGGCAAGGCTGAAGAGTATGGCTTGCCGGTGAAGTTACACACCGGATATTTGGCTTCAGTCGGCGTCATGCAAGTTGACCGCGTCCGACGCAATGCATCTGACCTATGTCGCTTGTTGCAGGACTATCCGGACGTAAACTTCGTGTTGATGCATATAGGGTACCCGTATGAACATGAGTTTATTGCGCTTGCGAAGCAATACACAAATGCTTACATCGATATGTGCTGGGCATGGATGCTAAATCCTGTCGCGAGTACCCGCTTTTTGACCGACTTTTTGGTCGCAGTACCATCGAACAAGATCTTTACGTTTGGTGGGGACCTTGTAGCCGCGGAACCCATTTACGGGCATGCTATTTTGGCACGGCGCGGTATCGTCGAGGCTGTGCACCAACTCGTGGCGAGCGGGTGGCTCGCTGCCGAGGACATGCCGACGCTGATCGAACAGATCATGCGAGGGAATGCGCACCAATTCTTCCCGAACAACCCCTGTGGTGTAGATCCGTGAACTGCAGGCGTTAGTGGGTCGCGATAAGCTGGACGCTTTGGGGCATCGAGCCTTCATACAGCTGACAGATGAGGATCGCCTTATTTTTATCTCTCGTGACTTTGAGCGTCGTGGAGCTATCGGTTATCTGGCGGCGGTCATCTATTTGAGGCGGATCGTGGAACTCGCCCCCTGCGAGGCGCTGATCGCAGCGGCACCGGTGCCGTCTCGTGCGCGGGAAGGCGACAATATCGGCATCTCGACTTACAGGGCGGCAAGGCGGATTTTTCGGCGGGTTTTTCGAGGTTTATGGTATCCCCACGGAGTTGGCCGCCTGCTGAGGCAGGCTGAAGGCTGCAAGGTCCTGGTGCAAGCACTAGGAGTAGCCCTGTGACGAAGCATCAGATTGAAGACACGTCGGTCGAGCGGCGCTGGCGCTGGTCTCGGGACGAGAAGGAGCGGCTGGTCGCCGCGGCGTTTAAGCCGGGTCAGTGTTTCCGAGATCGCGCGATCGGCTGGCCTTCATGTGAGCCAGGTTTTCCGGTGGCGCAAGGAACTCTGCCAGATTTCGCGCCGTCCGTGCCGCATCTTGTTCCCGTGGAGGTCGTCGAGGCAACGCAATCACCGATATCCCGATCGCGCAAGAAGAGCAGCACTGTGACGATCGAGCTTGGCGGCGCCCGCCGCCTGCGGGTCGAGAGTGATCTCGATAGTGAGGCGCTCTGGAGCGGCGATGATCTCGATCCCGAGCGGTGTGAAGGTGTGGCTCGCCACACTGGCTATACGGATATGCGCAAGGACTTCCCGGCCTGTCGCTGACGGTGCAATTGAAGCTCGATCCGCACAGCGGTCATTTGTTCTGTGTCCCCCGGCGGCAGGGAGGGCTGATGAAGGTCTGGCAAGACGGCCAGGGTCCTTGCGCGGCCGCTTCATCTGGCCCTCGGCGGCCGACGGCACGGTGGTGATGCCCGCTCAGCTTGGCTTCTGCTCGAAGGCATCGGCTGGCGAATGCCTGGCGTCCAAGCTCGGCGGGATGAGCAAAACCATCTTCGGATGAATGTCGAGAGCTACAGGCACCGCGAGGCCATGGAGCGAAAGCGTGGCCCGGGACGCCCCGCGTCCTATGCCACACCCGCCAACAGCCTCGCTGATTGACGCGCCGCGACAATCAAACCGACAAACCCTCTTGCCTCATCAGAGTAAGCGGTGCGCCAGGGCACCTTGCAAGAGGCCGATGAACATGGAGTTTTCGCGCCATGACATTGGAACATGCAACGGGCGATATGGTCGCCGAGTTAAGCGGCGCCGCGGCGGCCGAAGATCTTACAACGGTGCCCGGGCGCGTGCGGCAACGAAGGCTGTGGAGTTGCACGGAGAAGCGCGCGTTGGTCGATCTGGCGAGCGCGGCGGGGTCGTCGGTGACCGAGGTCGCGGAGGCGTTCGGTGTAGCTCCGTCACAGCTCTATGCCTGGCGCAAGCAGATGGCCGGCGGCGAGCTCGAGGCCGACCGGGCGGTGGCAACTTTCGCGCGGATCGAAGTGAACGATCTGCCCGAGGTCGAGCGTCCCGTCGCCGATTGCCCGGATCCGGCCGGCAGGATCGTCGTGGCCTTTCCGAACCGCGCGCGATTGCGGATCGACGGGACCGTCGATCCGACAGCGCTGCGTATCGTCCTGGCGGAGTTGACCAGGTGATCACGGTGGTGCCGACCGACCGGATTTACCTTTGCTGCGGTGAGACCGATATGCGCCGCGGGATCAACAGCCTGGCGCGGATGGTGCAGCAGGTGCTCGCGCTCGACCCGCACACTGGCGCGATCTTCTGCTTCCGTGGACGCAAGGGTCATATCATCAAGATTCTAGCGCATGACGACCAGGGGTTCTGCCTTTTTACAAAACGCCTTTCCGATGGTTGTTTCGCCTGGCCGACCACCAAGGATCAGGTGACCGTGTCGCTCACCAAGGCACAGCTTTCGCTACTTTTGGACGGGATCGATTGGCGCCGGCCGAACAAGATTTATCGACCGCGTCTGGCCGGCTAAATTCGGCCGTTCTCATCGATTTTGTGTCGATTTTGCTTCCGTAGACGAGGTCTTTCGGGTATGTAATTTGGGTGTCGGAACAAGCTCCCTCAATCGCTGATTTCCTCGCCCGGATCGCCACTCTGGAGGCGGCCGTTTGTGCCCGTGACACCACCATCGCCGAACGGGATGAGCAGTTGCGAAGAGAGCGCGCCGAGGCCGCACTTCGCATCCAGCGCCTGCAGCTGCGGATCGATCGCTTCAACCGCAAAGCCTTCGGCCGCTCCTCCGAGAAGCTGGACCAGATGCGGCTTGAACTCGAAGCTCTCGAGACCGATTTCGCCGCCAGCGCGCCCGATCTCGAACTGCCTATCGTCGCTGACACCGACAAGGTCCGGGTGTTGCCGGTGCGCAAGCTCAATCCGAACCTGCCGCGCAAGCGGATCGTTCGCGAGCCCTCTTGCGCATGCTGCCCGGGCTGCGGCGGCGACATGCGCGCCATGGGCCAAGATAGTGAGGAGATGCTCGATCTGGTCGCCCAAGCCTGGCAGGTGATGGAGACCGTTCGACCCAAGTACAGCTGCCGGACCTGCGATAAAATCATCCAGGCGCCGGCACCAGCCAAGGCCATTGCACGCGGCAAGCTCAGCTATGCCGCGCTTGCCCATATCATGATGGCCAAGTGGGGTTATTATCTGCCCTTCTACCGTCAGGTACAGATGATGGCCGCCAAGGGCGTCGATATCGAGCGATCGACGCTTGCGCGCAGCGCCGGCTACGCCGCCGCCTTCTCGATCCGATCTACAACCGCATCCGTGAGATCGGCCGTACCCGAACCAAGATCCACACCGACGACACGCGGCTTCCGATCCTGGCGCCCGGCAACGGCAGGACACACAAGGGCGCGCTCTGGGTTTACGTTGCCGACGATCGCAACTCGGGTTCGCAGGAGCCACCGATCGCCTGGTATCGCGCCACCATGGGCCGCGCCGGCGAGAGCGTTATGAGCGAGCTCGCCGGATTTACCCGGACGCTCCAGGCTGACGGTTTCAGCGGCTACAACCAGCTCTATAAGGGTGGCGCCATTCGAGAAGCTGCCTGCCTGGCCCATCTGCGTCGCAAGATATTCGACGTTCACGACAGCCAGCCGACCGAGCTCAGCACGACGGCGATGGCCGGTATCCAGGCGATCTACTGGATCGAGGAAGAGATACGGGGGCTGCCGCCCGCCGAGCGATTGGCCGCACGACGAAGGCGGACCCGACCACTGGTCCGCGCGCTGCGACGACAGCTCATGCGCCAGGGCAAGGGTTTGTCGCGCCATGCCGATATCGCGAAGGCCTTCGCCTATGGCACCAGGCGATGGCGCGCGTTCAATCGCTTCCTCTATGATGGCCAGCTCGAGCCCGACAACCTCATCGCGGAGCGCGCCATTCGCGGATTTACGGTCGGCAGGCGCAATTGGCTTTTCTCGGGCAGCTTCGCCGCGGCCGAGCGGTCGGCGGTCGTGCTCAGCATCATTGCGACCTGCAAGCTCTGCGGCATGCCGAAGCCTACATGGCCGATGTCACCGAGCGCATCCAGAACGACTGGCCAGCCTCGCGCTGGGACGAACTGATGCCGTGGAATTGGGTGCGCCGCCAAGCGATGCAACTCTCCTTGGCGGCATGAGCGCGATCGATGACATGGCGCTGTCGGACGAGGCGCTCGAGGCCTGGATGGCCGTCAAGATCAACCGTCGCCCGCTGGTGCGGACCATGTCGGCGCTGGATGGCTTCGTAACGGCAGCGGTCACCGGGCCGCGGTTCCCGGACCCGCAAGACTGGATGTGCCCGCTCATGGGGTTGCCGCGCGACGTCTTGGCCAAAGGCTCTGCAACAGATCGGGCCGTGTTTGCCAGCGTCGCCAGGATCCACAACCGGATCAACGAGACGCTCTTCGACAGACCGCAGGATTATGCGCCCCGATTCGCCACCAAGCCCAGGGGCGGCATTGACGCCCGGCCGTGGTGCCAGGGGTTCTACGCGGCCATGAATCTCAACATCAAAAAATGGAAACGGCTACTCGACCTCAACAACCCCCATCACGGCCTGCTGCTGCCGATCCTGATCTACTGCGTCGACAAAAAGGGGAGGCCCGTCCTCGGCAAGCCCAGGCCAGGACCCGAGACCGCGCACTTCATCGAGCACGAGGCGTACAAAGACATCGCCCTCGTCATCCCCGCTCTGCGCGAACTCCACTACGTCACCCATTATGACTCGGAGTGATCGGCGCCGGCGCGCCGACGAACGAGAGACTAACCATCAAGGCGATTTCGGGAAAGGTGCCTTGGCGCACCGCTTACTGAAGCCCCTCCGCCAGCGATTTAGATGCTCGATGTGGATTACATATTATAGTTGATAAACTCAAGCTGCCTAATCCGCTGGCTGTCGTGCATGGATATGCGCAGGTTGGTCGGACGTAATGTGCAGAGGATCAGGCTAAGGAAGCGTCTGACCCAGGAGCAGCTTGCCGAGATTTCCGGGTTCAGCCAGCAGTACATCAGCGGCTTGGAGAAGGGCCGAAGAAATCCGACGATCATCACGATCTATGAACTGGCATTGGCCCTCGGCGTCAGCCACACGGATCTGGTTCGGCCCGACAAACAGGCCTGACGCACCCACTTCCAAGTAATTGCTACTGGCCCGGGGGGCGCGGCGCGCGCCCGCCCCGGGGCGGGAGCGCCCCCGCGCCGCCGGAGGCGGGCGGGTCGGGGCATGACGCAGCCCCGACGC
>NZ_JAMYSP010000086.1:0-6223 GCF_040322015.1 Mesorhizobium sp. M0208
GCCATCCACATACGGGTATCTGTGGACGACCGGGCGCGTCGCATCTCTTCTCAAAAGCGAGTTGATGATAGGCTACTATGTCTACCAAGGTGGGCCTGATGATGGAGTGATCGTAACCTTTTCCATCCGGCCGTCTGGCCGCATCACATTGATATCCAAAACTTCCTTCATTGCTGGTATAAACGCGAATGTCATCGGGCCCGTTGATGACGATCTGACAGCGGTAGCCATCAAGCTTGATCTCATGAATCCACCCATCGCCTGACGGTGGCTTGGGCATCAGGGTTGGCAGCATCGGCGGAATGAACTCGAGGCGGCCGGCGCCGGTACTTACAATTTTACGCACCCAGTCAATACTAGGTACAAAGCTTATATTAGCCAGAGTGAACGTAACGATTTCCGCGTTGATGCCGCAACGAAAGCTGTTTGCCCACGTTGCCATTGATCCGAAGCTCCACCATGAGGTTCACATGGCCGACGACAAGAGCACGCGTGACCGAGACCGCCTGGGGTCCAGCCAGGACTACGACGTGGAGCATTTCGCGCAGCAGAATGACATCCCCGTGGATCAGGTCCCCGAACTGATCCGGGCCAGCGACAATGACCGCGCGGGCGTTGCGGAAGCCACCAAGGCCCTCCGGCGGGCGGGCGGCCGGAGCCGATCCGACGGCAAGGGAGATCCGCCAAAGAGCACGAATGCACCTCGGCGAAGCGAAAACTGATTGCCAAAAAAGGTGATGTCTCCAATGGGCGAACGAAATTCGGCCACCGACAGACCCGTCATCCTGGCTCGCTGCCATCCGCAATCAATCGGTAGCGGAAATGATTGCGAATGTGGTCGTTAAAGTAGCGGCCCTTCGCGAACGCGGCTTTGAATGCCGCAAAGGTCTCCGGCGGTACTCCCTCAAACTCGTACCGCTTGCCGCTGGCGACGAACCACACGGAAAGGACCTTGCGCTCCGGATCGTATTCCGTTTTGCGAATCGAGGTAGAGGGCATAAAGATCAACGAGCGGAAAAGCCGTCGTGTTCCCAAGAAGCCAGCCGCCAACAGCTTTGCGACCGTAGCTCTAGCTAGAACGCCGTTTGTGTCTCAGAGGCGCGACAACGCAAGTTCACCGGCCCGGCCAAGCGCCGACTATTTGACAAGCGCGCAAATGGCATATGCTGTCAGCGTCCAACCTGTTGGGGACGTAGTGGCTACATGCGCTTGTGCTACCCACCCCGGAGCTGGGGAAGTAACCGGCAAGCTCCTAGAAATTAGAGCATTTGAATTTGACGCGCTGGCACCGCCACCTATTACGACTTTTGGCTTGGGACACCAAGCCTGTGCGGACTTGTCTGGGCTTGTATCACTGGCACTTGCATAGTGGGTGATTTCCCAACCGCTGACGCCGTCCTTCCCCGCTGGACCCTCAGCCCCCATTGCACCTTTAGGACCCTGCTTGCCGGGCAGACCTGGTGGACCGGCAGGCCCTTGGGGCCCTGGGGGGCCCGCCGTTGCGCAACCTGCAAGCAACGCGACACATGCTAGAGTGGTAATAATTCTCATGACCACCTCCCCGGTTTCCCGGTGAGTTTGACGACAAAAACATTCGCCAAATCGCGCGAATGTATCACCACGCGATTGTCGTGGATAGGAACGCGATCGGCGGCGAACGGAACGTCGTATATGCGCCGTGACGACGGGCAGCCAGCAATCGTGGCGGAGAGTGTTGACGCGCTTCGCGATCAGCCGGCGTAGTGAGCGCATGATCTCCCCACGCATCCAGCCGGCCTCCCCGATGAAGGTCGACGGCAAGATCGGTTGGAGCACCGTAAGCGTGAAGCTCACCCCATCTGGCGCGGCTTGATATGGCTTTTGACCGCATCAAAACCCCGCATCGCGCGGGGTTTTTTCGTAACGGCGCCAAGGCGCGATGGAAAGCGAAAGTAGCGTGGATCTCGGCTTGAGTGTCTATTCCAGACGGAATTCGACAGCGTGCGCTTCAGCATCGGTAATGAGGCCACCGTCGACGGCGGCTTCGAATGCTTTGGCAAAATACTGATCATCGGAAGTCTGGTGATTCTGGCCCGAAAGATCGATCGGATACGCGCCGATCACCCTGCCCGTGATTTTCTCGACTACCGTCACGGTCCGCTGCATTGGTTGTTTCTCCAATTAAAAGGAACCTATAGCACAGAGAATAGGAACATCCACGACACCCGCTCGCGAGCGGCTTCGAAACATTCGAACTACACCACCCGATGGGACGATCTTCAAGGCGCAATTCCGACAACCGCCTGAAGCATCCGCAAGGCGACCAAGCTATGCTGCTTTCGGCATCCGCGACGTGAATGTCGCTCTGGTAATCGCAATCGTCGTGCCAGTATTGCCCGTGACGGTGTCAATGCGTGCTTCAAGCTGTTTGACAAGTGCCTCCACGATCGCTGTCCCCAATCCGGCATTTGGGACGTCGCCAGCGGCTTTGCCCCAGCCATTGTCCGATACGGTCAACTTCCAATCCTCAGCGTCGGTCTCATAGGTCACCAAAATAAGCGCATCGGCCTTTTCCATGGGGAACGCATGCTTGATGGCGTTGAGAACGAGTTCGGTCACGATCAGGCCAAGGCTCACGGCCTTCTGGGAGTCTATTCTTCCATTTTCCGCCGTAACCTTGACGGCAATAGCCTGTGCTTCCCCGACCATCGAAGTGGCCAAACCGCTGCAAAGTTTCGACAGGTAAGAACCAACCTCGATTTCGTCGGCACCGGTCGAGGCATGGAGATGCCGCTGCACTTCGGCCACGGACAGCACGCGTTGATGGGCATCTTTCAGGTGCTGCCGCGTTTCATCCGACGTGACGGACCGAGCCTTCAGCAGCAGAATGCTGGCGATGATCTGCAAGCTATTGGCAACCCGGTGTTCCATTTCGCGCAGCAGCACATCCTTCTGCCGCAGCAGGTCTTCGGTGCGGCCGAGGAGCTCTTCCTTTTCCCTTTCGATAGCGCGGCGCGCCGTGATGTCATTGAAGGCGAGCAGGATGGTCGCGGCCGAACTGTGGTCGTAGAGGACCTTTCGCGCGTTGAGCAGCATCGTGCGCCGACCGATATTCGGGAAATCATGCTCGACCTCGAAGCCGTCCATGGCGGTCTTCTCGGGAATGATCGTCTCCAGGAGCAGGTGAAGTGCTGGAATGTCCCACTGGCCGTCGCCCAGTGCGTAGAGCAACGAGCCGTGCGTCTGCTCGGGGTCGACTTTGAAGGTCTGATAGAAGGAGCAGTTGGCCGCCAGCACGCGAAAGCTCTCGTCGAGCACGAGGAAGGGTTCGACGATCGTATTGACGATGGCCTGCGCCAGCGTCTGCGCGTCTTCGATATTTGCAATGGGGTGGAACAAAGGCTTCCAGGCCGATCCAGGGGTTCTTTCCCCTTGATTTTCTTTCTATCGGGTCGCCAGGCATCTGTCGCGAATTGAATCGGCCTGACACCACACAGCGCGCGGCCGGTCCACATGGGCATTTTTAATCAATGGCCTTGGAACGCCCAAGACGCTAACACCGGCTCGATGAGCCCCAGCACGCTTCAAGCATTCGATCTCCCGGAAACCACTCTCGAACTCGATGATGATGCGCTCTTGGATATCGTGCAGCGGCAGACGGTACGCTATTTCTGGGAAGGCGCGCATCCGGTCAGCGGTCTTGCCCGCGACCGGCAAAAGACCACAGGCGATCCCGCCAACGATCTCGTGGCGATCGGGGGGTCCGGTTTTGGTATTGCGGCCATCATCGTTGCGGTCGAACGCGGATGGATCGACCGCGTCGCAGCTTTATCGCACTTGCATGGCATGCTCGATTTCCTGGAAAACTCCCCGCGCTATCACGGCGTTCTTCCGCATTTTATGAATGGGCGCACTGGTGCGACTATTCCATTCCGCCGCAAGGACGACGGCGCTGATCTGGTCGAGACCACCTTCCTGTTTCAGGGTCTGATTTGCGCCCGCGAGTATTTCGTCAGGGCGGCAACCGAAGAAGTGCGCCTCCGCCATCGCGTGGACGCGCTGCTGTTAGAGGCCGAATGGAACTGGTTTGCACGCGGGACCCGGCAACTCATGTGGCACTGGAGCCCGAACTTTGGCTGGGCGATGGGCAGCCCGATCAAGGGTTGGAACGAATGCCTGCTCACTTTCGTGCTGGCGGCGGGATCGGCACGCCACCCCATTGATCCGGAGCTCTATCACGAAGGTTTTGCTGGTGGTCCCGGGTTTCTGAACGGGCGCGACCATGATGGGATCGTGCTGCCGTTGGGAATGAATTCTGGTGGTCCGCTCTTCTTTTCGCATTATTCTTTCTGCGGGCTCGATCCGCGAAACCTGAGTGACCGGTACGCCGACTACTGGCAGCAGAACCTCCGCCATACGCAGATCAATTATCGGCATTGCGTCCGCAACCCCCATGGCCATTCGGGATACGGCCCTGACTGCTGGGGTCTGACCGCGAGCCATGGGCCGCGAGGATACATCGCGAGTGCACCTGACAGGGACTTTGGCGTAATCACCCCGTCCGCTGCCCTGTCGAGTTTCCCTTATGCTCCCGGGGAAGCGATGCGCGCACTGCGCGGTTTCCTGACCAAGCCTCGAAACCGCATATGGGGCCGCTTCGGCTTTGTCGACGCGTTTTGCGAACCTCGCAACTGGTACTCCCGGACATATCTGGCGATCAATCAGGGGCCAATCATCGCAATGATCGAGAACCATCGTACAGGGCTTTTGTGGAGGCTGTTCATGGGCGCGCCGGAAGTACGCAGGGGCTTGGCGAGACTGGGCTTCACCAGCCAGCACCTCGACACATCAACGTCTGGCCAGGGGCCACGAGCTGCCGCGGGTATGGTTCCACTGGGTTGCACTTAGCGCCGCAGGGTGGTTTTGTCCCTGAGTGATCTGCTGGCAGGTCGGAGCAGTTCGCGAAGCGCGTCCCGCCGCGTCCTAGCTACTGCTCAGGATCGCGAAATGTCAGCGACTTGGTCTCGAGAAAGTCTAACTGCGGGCTCGAAGCGCTGTCACGTATTCCCGAAAACGATAGAATAGATAGCGGCACCAATAAATAACGCAGTCGACATTCTCATGAATAGCTGAAATGAAAAATACTCTCTCATCGCGGCCTCCCTTGTTTCTTATTAATTTTTCTCGGCCAAGATTTGACCATATCACATGAGGATACGATCTGGTAATTTATATTGGCGTCACGACGAAGATGATCAAATCAACGTCTGCGAGGAGTGCGTCGGCCCAGCATGTCAAAAGCGCGTGTCAAAACCATCCGTCTTCCCCTTAATTCCTGGTGAATCAGGCTGACGCGCTCCTCAGGAGGCCGCATAGGGAGGATTTGATGGCAGATCTAGGCACTGATCTAGCCCGCCGTGCCACCGGGTGCAGCGGATTTTTGCGTTATGGATCTCTCATCGCCCCGCAAATAACCGAAACCAAGCGGTCGCGCGCACTTTTGTGGAGCGCGCCTTTTGGGCGCCAGGCAAGGAAGTCGTCCATACTCATCCAGTCCACCGGATCTGAACCGGCTTGGGGTAGCTTGAATTCTACATAGAGATGCAATCCCCCGGCACGAAGACGACCCGCCACGTTCCGTTGGCATCGGCGGCAAGAGTGCAGGTGAGAGAGGTCATGGCAGAAACTCCTTCGGTACGAGCTTGCCAGACTGTCCGGGAAATTCCATCGCAACAAGTAAGTATTGACGCGCCGAGAGGTGCGGCGAATTGGGTTCGCCGTGGCTTGGCTTGATTCCGGCGGGCTGATCAGGCCTGGCCGAACTGGAATGCGGTCAGATCGTCATGGTCTCACAACGCTCCCTCGATCACCATGCCGGCGCGGATGCCATCAGCACCAATAGGATGACGGGCCAGCGCGATCGACCAGCCTTGGCGCGCTGTTCAGCCCGGCCCATGCCGGACAGCACGGCGACCAATGCCACCAGCTACACCACGGCGCGGGACTCGCGCTTTCGCCCTCTTCGGGAGAGATGCAATGTCGGTCCAAGGCACCGCTCGTCCTGCCGACCTCGCCATGTTGACCAAAGCACTTGATGGCGCTGCCGTGGGCAAAACTCTTGAAAAACATCCGCAACTGGAACTGTACACGCCTACATTGCTAGCACTACTTTGGCAGTTTTTTAGTTCTGGGAGCGTTTTGAGGATTCCCAAGAGCGGTTTTGCGTGATTCATGAGAGGTCGGC
>NZ_JAMYSP010000087.1:0-6154 GCF_040322015.1 Mesorhizobium sp. M0208
GCCTCGAACTTGTCGGTCACCGGTTCGGAGGAGAGCATGGCCGTCGACGGACCATCGGCCTGCTGATTGTTGAAGTCGACAATGGCAATGAGATTGTCGAGCTTGTGGTGGGCGGCCGACATCGCGGCTTCCCAGGTCGAGCCCTCACCGAGCTCGCCGTCGGACAAAAGATTGTAGACGAAACTGTCGCTTCGCTTGCGCGTCAGCCCCATGCACATACCGACAGCGATGCCAAGGCCGTGACCGAGCGAGCCGCCGGTGATCTCCATGCCGGGCGTGTATGGCGCCATGCCGGACATCGGCATACGGCTTTCATCGCTGCCATAGGTTTCGAGCTCTTCCTCCGGCAGCACGCCCGCTTCGATCAGAGCCGCGTAGAGCGCGATGGCGTAGTGTCCGATCGACAGCAGGAAGCGGTCGCGTCCCTCCCACAACGTGTCCTCCGGCCGGTAACGAAGCGCATGGAAATAGGCGACGGCAAGCACGTCGGCGACACCCAGCGCCTGTCCGACATAACCTTGGCCCTGGACTTGACCCATCCGCACGGCGTGCCGGCGGATACGATAGGCTCGTTCGGCCAGGCTGACATTGCTGCCAGCGCGAGGCATCTCAAGCTCCATTGTCCACTCAGCCATGGATTAGCATCCCACCGTTGACATCGATCACGGCGCCGGTGATGTAGCTGGCCAGATCGGAAGCCAGAAAGAGATAGGCGCCGGCTACGTCGCGCGCCTCGCCCAGCCGGCTGAGCGGGATTCCCTTGATGATGTCGGCGCGCATGGCGTCGGTCAGTTTGTCGCCCGTGATGTCGGTCTGGATCAGGCCCGGCGTGACACAGTTGACGCGGATGCCTTCGGGACCGAATTCGCGCGCCATGGCCTTGGCAAGCCCCAGAACACCCGCCTTGGCAGCCGAATAGTGCGGGCCACCGAAGATGCCGCCGCCGCGCTGGGCCGAAACTGACGACATGCAGATGATCGAGCCGCCGCCATTTTCGCGCATGTTCGGGATGAATGCCTGGCTGAGATAGAGCACGCCGCGTAGGTTGACATCGAGCATGCGGTCCCAGTCAGCCGGGCCGATATCCAGTGTCTTTGCGGGCTGCGTGATCCCGGCAATGTTGCACAGCACGTCGACCTTGCCGAAGGCTTCGGCCACTTCTCCAGCAGCCCTCTTGCACGCATCGAGGTCGGCGACGTTACAGGCGAGGCCAATGTGCTCGGGCCCAAGCGACTCGGCGGCGTCACGGGCCTGTTGCTCATCGAGGTCAAGAATAGCAATGCGCGCGCCTTGCTCCGCCATCAGCGTTGCCGTGGAGCGGCCTATCCCCCGAGGGCCCGCGGCCCCTGAAATCACCACGGCCTTGCCCTTCAGCAACATGTCGAACTCTCCTGCTATTTCTGTTTGCCGGTGATCTAAAGTCGGTAGAACCGGGCAGCGTTGTCATGGAACAGCGCGAGCCGCTCCTCGTGCGGGTAGGCGATCGTAATTTCCTTGAAGGCGTTCAAAATGGCGTCGAAGCTCGAGAACAGCTTGTCGACGGGGAAGTTCGTCGCGAACATCGAGCGGCCGACGCCGAAGGCTGCGATCGCCTCCTCGACATAAGGACGAATCGAGGCCGTGGTCCAAGTCCAGTCGCCCATGCCGAGGCCCGAGATTTTGCAGGCGACGTTCGGCGCTTGCGCCAACTGGTGCATGCCTTTTTTCCAGGCGCCAAAATGCTCGGCGCCGTCGACCTGCATGCCGGTGTGATTGAGAATGATCTGGACGTCGGGAAAGTCGCGCGCGAGTTCGAGGAACTCACCCATCTGGGGATAGTAGAGCTGCAGGTCGAAGCTCAGCCGTCGCTTCGCCAGCTCCCGGAAACCACGCCGCCATTCGGGTGTCCGGCTCACCTCCGGCCGCGCCTGATATGTCTTAGCGGCGTCGGGATGGTAGTTCATCGACTGCCGAATGCCGCGGAAGTTCTGATGTTCCATGTGGCGGTCGAGGAGCTCGCCAACATCGGGTCTAGACAGGTCGGCATAGCCGACGATGCCGTGGGGAAACCCCCGCTTGTCGGCGATCTCCTGCAGCCAGCGCGTCTCCCCAACCGGATCGCTGGGATCGAACCCCACATCCAGGTGCACCGATTTTACGAGGTTCTGGTTCTTGCCGTCCTCAAGATAGTCCTCGAGAAGGTAACTTTTTCGGATCGCCTCGTAGTCACCGAAGGCTGACGGCTTAACCCCGTCGGTCAGCCACGGATAATAATTGGCCTCCAGATCCCACAAATGATGGTGCGGATCGATGAACGGCAGCTCGGCCACGGTCGGGATTCCTTGCTTGAGGTCTGGACCGCCGGCCAAGCCGGCGGGTCCATTGGGTGGCGGTCAGTTGCTCGGGGGAAAGACGCGGGCGATGACCTTCTTGGCCTCGGGACTATCAACCTTGTCGGCCGTAACAAGAGGCATGACCAAGGCCAGATCCTGGGTCACCGCCGCGCCCGTCAGTGCGTTGTAGACCTGTTGAGTTCCGTCGATGCCTTGGCCTACTGCCTCCTGGAAGAAGATGCCCTGGAGCGCTCCCTTCTTGAGCAGCGCGATCGTGGTCGGCGAGCCGTCGGCCACGGTGATGCCGATCTTGCCGGTGAGGCCCCGGGTCTCGACCACCTTGGCGGCGCCGGTGCCGGCTTCGTCATACATGCCGTAGATGGCCTTGATGTCGGGATTGGCGGTCAAGAGGTCGTTTGCCTGGGTGACGGCCTCGTTGATCGTCAGACCCCGCGTTTCCAGCATCTGGACGAGGTCGCAGCCGTCGGCGGCAAACGCCTCCTTGGCGCCCTTGAGGTATTTCTGTGCATTCTCCCGGTCCTGCGGCAGCGACAGCATGCCAACCTTGTTGCCGCCACGCTCCTTGGCAAGCCCGCAGGTGAATTTCCCCTGCGCCTTGCCGGTCTCATAGTTGTTGGCGGTGACCGAGGACGTATAGTTGGTGAGGCCCGGTTGCGGCCCGATGCCGGCGAAGGCGATCGGCACTTTCTGCTTCGCCAGATAGTCGAGCAGCGGCGGTGTCGAGGTCGAGCTGACGGGGCCGATCACGATGGCCGCGACGCCTTTGGTCACGGCGGTCCTGGCATTGTCCATCTGCTTGGCGGGCGAATTCTCCGACGTGTACTCGACATAGTCCATGCCAAGCTCGTTGGCCTTCTCCTTCACGCCGTACCCGACCCATTGCCAGTAGGAGATGTCCAGCGACGGGGCGATGTAGGCGACGGTCTTCTTGTCTTCAGCGTATGATGCGCTGGACAAGGTAGCCGCCGCCAACGCTGCAAGTAGTATGGTCTTAAACTTCATCTTGGTTCCTCCCATTGATGATCTAGATGCGGTTCTTGTTGCTGAAGCGGTCAATCAGCACCGCGAGCAGGATCGCGGCGCCGGTGACTGAGCCTTGCCAGAAGCTGTTCACGCCGATGAGGTTCACGCCGTTCTGGATGCAGGTGATCATCAGAGCGCCCAGCACGGCGCCGATCGCGCTCCCGGTTCCGCCAAAGAGGCTGGCCCCGCCAATGACGACGGCGGCGATTGCCTGCAGCATCAGGCTGGCGCCGGCAGTGGCTTCGGCGTTGAGGATGTAGCTTACCGTCAACAGCCCGGCGAAAGAGGCGAGCAGGCCCGAAGCGACATAGGCTGCAAACTTGATGCGCAGAACCGGAATGCCGAGCAGCCGGGCAGCAATTGCCGACGAGCCGACGGCATAGAACCAGCGTCCGAGCACGACCTTGCGCAAAGCGTATTCCAGCGCGATCATCAATATGATGCAGAACAGAAGATGGTTCGGGATGCCTGGGATGATCTCGCCCGAATTCAGGAGCCAGAAATCCGGCGCGCCGATCGGCATCGAACGACCATTCGTGACGATGAAGGCAAGGCTGCCCGCCACCGCGTAGGTGATGAGCGTGACGACGAAAGGCGCGAGCCCGACGACCGTGACCAGAAGGCCATTGATCGAGCCGAAGACAAGGCCGACGGCCAGGCCGGCAGCACTGGCGGTCAGTCCGTCGGCGCCACTGGCCATCGCCAGCGCGGTCACCATACCGGTCAAGGAAAAGACTGAACCGACCGAAAGATCGATGCCGCCGGTGACCACGACCAGCAAAACACCGAGTGACATGATGATGAGGGGCGCGGCGGCCTGGATGATGTTTTGCAAATTGCCCATGCTGAGTGCAGCGGGCACGAACATGCCGACGGCCAGCAGCAGGACGACGATTGCGGCGGCAATCGCGCCTTCCGTTCGGTAGGACAAAAGAACTGCTGGGACGCGCGAGTTGGTGGTCCGGAGTTTGTCGGTGGTCGTGGTGCCGTTGCTCGCGTCGGTCATGCCGCCATCCCCGTCAGTTCGGCAAGCCCGTCTTCGGTGTAGTGCTCTTCAGGCAGGAATCCCTTCGGCTGCCCATCGGTGTCAAAGGCGAAAATGGCGTCGCAAAGCTCGAGCAGTTCGACGTTCTCGGTCGACCACCAGATGATGATCGCGCCAGCGTCGGCCATCTCCCGGATCAAACCGTAAATGTCATGCTTGGTGCCGATGTCGACGCCACGCGTCGGCTCTTCCAGCACCACCATCCGGAGCGGCAGCCCAAGCCAGCGTGCGACGAGAAGCTTCTGCTGGTTGCCGCCGGACAACGAGGCCGGCAGGTCCCAGATCGAGGTGGCTTTCAACTTCAGCGCTGAAACGAGATCGTGACATTCCTGCCGCTCGGCTGCGGCCACGATCCGCCGTCTTTCGCGAACCCTGCGTGCTGCAAGCACGTTATCGACGATGGGCAGCTGCGAAAGGATCCCCTTGGTTGCGCGGTCGCCCGAAACAAAGCCGATACCGGCCCGCGTCGCTGCCGCTGGGGACGAGAAACGGTCCCCAAAACCCCCGCCCGAAAGGCGCCAGCCAGCTCCGGGTCCGGCGCCCACCAGCGGAGCAATGAGGCCGGTCGGGCCCGCCGGTGCGCCGGCCAGTCCCAGGATGGTGCCGGACGAAATTGCGATCCTGACGTTGTTTGGGCCCAGCAGCTCGATCGGTGGGCTCTGGGGGAGGCCCCTTTGCGGTTTGCGGTGGGTTGCTGGACGCTGCGCGTGTTGGCCCATCTGCTGGATGATGTCCGCGTCGCTGAGCGAGGTCAGGGGCGTGGCATTCGCGATCGTGACGCCATCGCGCAAGATCGTGCAGACATCGCAGAGCGCGCGGATTTCGCGCATACGGTGAGAAACAAAGACGATACCAATGCCTTCTTCTCGCACAAGCCGCTTTAGCACCGAGAAGAGTTTGACCGTCTCGCCGGCTGTCAGGTTGGCGGTGGGCTCATCGAGAAGCAGCACTTCCGCTCCAGTCGAAAGTGCGCGGGCGATCTCGACGATCTGGCCTTCGTGGAGGGACAATTTGCGTGCCGGCCGATCGATGATCTCTTCGCCGATCGCGGGGTCGATCAGGCGGAGCGCACCAAGCGCGATTTCCCGCATGCAGCGACGGCTGATCTGGAACCAGCCCGCCTTTGCATGCACGATGCCGATATTTTCCGCGACCGACAGCTCGGGCAATAGCGCCAGCTCCTGATGCACCACCGCGATGATCGGGCTGGTGTGGCAGGCCTTCGACGAGGCGAAGCTAATATCGCCGGCATCGCGTGAGATCAGCCCGGTGATGATGCGGATCAGAGTGCTTTTGCCGGCGCCGTTGCCGCCCAGGAGCGCGTGGATTTCGCCAGGCCGGACCTGAAAGCTCACGCCCCGAAGGACCCGCGTTGCGCCGTAGTTCTTCTCGACATTGGAAGCCTCGATCAGGGGCTTCCTGCTCAACGTCTGTCCATCTGCCGGCACATAGCCGGCACTACCCAAGCTTTGGGCTGCACCCGGTTCCATTCTGTATCTCCTCCCGAGACCACAGGATGATGCGACCGATTGACATTCGGCTCAATTCTCGTTTCTTAACATTCTGTGTAGCTGAGCTTAACCGACGAGGACGATGTCAGACATCAAGTTCAATTCGATGACGCATTTCGAGGCGGTCGCGCGGCTCGGCGGTGTGGCAAAGGCCGCGCAGGAATTGCAGGTGACACCTTCGGCGGTTAGCCAGCAGCTGCGGCTGCTCGAACACCAACTCGGGGTGCGGCTTTTTCAGCGCG
>NZ_JAMYSP010000088.1:0-5820 GCF_040322015.1 Mesorhizobium sp. M0208
CACCGCGCTCGCGCAGCCGCCCCCAATCCGTTGTCCCCACTGCCGCAGAACCCTCTCCGCTAAAAATCTGCCAAAGTAGTGCTAGGTGACGCGCATCGTTCCGCTGAGTGCGTCGCGCTCGTCTGGTGCAGCGTGCACGCGCCATTCGATGCGATCAGGGAAAAGCGCGAAGACGCCCGTAGCGAGGGTATGGATGTTGTCGTCGCATTTCCGGTCTGTGTCGCGGTAGATCGGGGCGCTCTCTTCGAAGAGCACCGCCTCCGCGCCACCCACGAGCGCACCTTCCGCAATCATCCGGTCTGCCGTTTCCTGCCGGTTACGAGATGACTGGGTAATCGTCTGCTCCAGCCCGTCGAATTCACTGAAGAGCAGGTGGTTGGCATGGGCTCGGGGCGACGCGGCCTCTCGAACAGCAAAACCGGAGGCGGGCGCCTCCACCGAGAGGAGCCGGCGTGTCTTCGCCTCGCCGAGATTGTGATGGAAGCCACTCGCACGGTCCTTGCGCTTCAGGATGTCAACCGCTTCGTCAAGACTTCTCGCATCGAGGATCGCGCGGCAGATGATCTGCCGCGGCACGCCAGGCTGAAGATCGTGGGCGCTGATATTGTTGACGGTCTGGACGATCCCAGCCTCGTTCAGTCCGAACGTGTGCCCCTGCACCATGCCGGGGTACATGAAGCAACTCCATGCCGGGCCCTCATCCGGCTCGACTTCGACCCAGAGACAGGCGCCGAGAATTTCTGCCGCGCCGTCGTCATTGTGGGCAATAATCGCCGGGCCATCACCTTCCCCGGGGATCATGAGCGAGGTGCAGCCTGTGGCAGCGAGAGCTTTCGTTGCCGGGGAGATGCCTTCGGGTAGGCGTAGGTCGCCACGGCAGTTCCAAAGGAAGACGTCTTCAAAATCCTGCCCTGCACCCTGGGCGATCCCCTCGATCTCGCGCACATAGCGCGGATACGCGGCGCGCGCCGCGGATTCCAATGTCTTCAGATGGTCGGATCCGCGCCAGCGTGCGTTCAGCGCCCGATAATATTCTGTGCGCAGGACCCCTTCGCTGAAGCCGGAGGCGCTGGCCCGCCCGAGCGCGAAGCCTATGGAGAAGGCATCGCCCTTGGCGCATACACGGGTGATAGTATTTCTGGACATGCGGGGCCTCTGTTTCACTGTGGGGTGCCGTCAAGATAGGGACGAGGGCAGGCTCGCGCCAAAGGCGGCGGCAAGCACGAGCGAGGCCGCGGCGAAACCCGCGCTTCCAGGAGGCCGAAGCGGGACATCGGTTTTCATGTTGTGGCTCGCCGGTGCGGCTTCAATCACTGGCGTTGGACTAGCGAGGGCGAGGTAAGCGCATTCATATTCATCGTTTGCTATTGGTTGGATCGGTTGAGGCGCGCCTTCAACTCCCGCCTCCTGGCATGCAGCACTGGCTCCGTATACCCGCTCGGCTGCTTGCGCCCCGTGAAGATCAGATCCCTCGCCGCAGCGAACGCGATAGAATTGTCGAAGTCCGATGCCATCGGCCGGTAGAGCGGGTCGCCGGCGTTCTGCTGATCGACGACCGCAGCCATGCGCTTCAACGTCTTCATCACCTGGTCGCGCGCGCAAACCCCGTGATGCAGCCAGTTCGCGATGTGCTGCGAGGAAATGCGTAGCGTGGCGCGGTCCTCCATCAGCGCGACGTCGTCGATGTCGGGCACCTTGGAGCAGCCGACGCCCTGGTCGATCCAGCGCACAACATAGCCGAGGATGCCCTGGCAGTTGTTGTCGAGCTCCTTCTGCATATCTTCCGGTGCCCAATTGGGCCGCACCGCTACCGGGATGGAAAGGATATCGTCCAGACTGGCGTGCGGACGGCTCTTCACGCTCTCCTGCACCGCATGTACATCGACGCGGTGATAGTGCGTGGCGTGGAGAGTCGCCGCCGTCGGCGACGGCACCCACGCCGTGTTGGCGCCGGCCTTCGGATGCCCGATCTTCTGCTCCAGCATGGCCGCCATCAGGTCGGGCATCGCCCACATGCCCTTGCCGATTTGAGCGCGCCCCGCGAGCCCGCAGGCCAGGCCGACGTCCACATTCCAGTTCTCGTAGGCCGCGATCCAGGTCGACTGCTTGATGTCGCCCTTGCGGATCATCGGCCCCGCTTCCATGGAAGTGTGGATCTCGTCGCCGGTGCGGTCCAGGAAGCCCGTATTGATGAACACCACGCGTTCGCGGCCGGCGCGGATGCACTCCTTGAGGTTCACCGTGGTGCGGCGCTCCTCGTCCATGATGCCCATTTTGAGCGTGTTGGCCGGAAGCCCAAGCGCTAGCTCGACACGGCGGAAGAGGTCGACCGCGAAGGCGACCTCCTCGGGTCCGTGCATCTTCGGCTTCACGATATAGACTGAGCCCGCTGGCGAATTTGCCCGCCGGCCATTCAGGCCAACATCGTGCAGCGCGATCATCGCAGTGATCATGGCATCCATGATGCCTTCCGGCACCTCATTGCCGTCGCGGTCGAGGATCGCCGGACTGGTCATCACGTGCCCCACATTTCTCACAAGCATCAGCGCGCGGGCGCGCAGGCGAAAGATCGATCCGTCGGGCGCGATGAACTCTCTGTCGGGGTTGAGGCTGCGTACAAAGGTCTTGCCTCCCTTGGAAATCTCCTCCAACAGGTCGCCGTTCATCAGGCCCAGCCAGTTTCGATAAACCATCACCTTGTCCTCGGCGTCGACCGCCGCGACCGAGTCCTCGCAATCCATGATCGTTGTGATCGCCGATTCCAGCCAGACGTCCGAAATATCGGCAACGTCCGACTGGCCGATGGCAGACGTCGGGTCGATCCGCACCTCGATATGGATGCCGTTGTTGCGCAGCAGGAAGTGCGTGGGCTTATGCGGCGCGCCGAGATAGCCGGCAAACTGATCCGGCCGCTTCAGGCCGATCATGCTGCCATGCGCGGTCTTGACGTGCAGCACCGCTTCCTCGACGGAAAAGCTGCGGGCGTCGCTCCAGCTTGCTCCGGCGAGCGGTACGGTATCGTCCAGCAGCTTGCGCGCCCAGCCGATTACCCGCTCGCCGCGCGCGGGATTGTAGCGCGGCCCGCGCTCGGCGCCTTGCGCCCCTGAAACGGCGTCGGTGCCGTAGAGCGCATCGTAGAGCGAGCCCCATCGCGCATTGGCCGCGTTCAGGGCGTAGCGCGCGTTCATCACCGGCACAACGAGCTGCGGTCCGGCGATCGTGGTGATCTCCGGGTCCACATTGGCTGTGGCGACTAGGAAGTCCGGTCCTTCCTTCACGAGATAACCGATCTCCTCGAGGAAAGCCTTGTAGGATTGCAGATCGGCATGGGAGCCGTGGCGGCGATGCCACTTGTCTATGGCCTCTTGGATCTCGTCGCGCTTGCGCAGCAATGCCCGGTTTGTGGGTGCAAGATCGTGCACGATGGCCGAAAAGGCCGCCCAAAATTCCGACTTGCGGATGCCGGTTCCCTGCAGCGCCTCGTCCACCACGAAGTCGTAGAGGTTCCTGTCGATCTTCAGCCCCGCGGCTTCGATGCGGCCGGCATTTAACTGCTGAATGTCCACCTTATCCTCCCTTATGCCGCCAGATGATCGAGGACAGGAAGATCCTTTGCGACGGTCTCAGCCAACATGGCTGATGTCGCAGCAGATAGTGTCCAGCCAAGGTGCCCGTGCCCGGTGTTATAGTAGACGCCCGGAGCCTTACCTTTGCCGACACGCGGCATCATGTTCGGCATCATTGGACGGAGGCCAGCCCACGGCACGATGCGGTTCGTGTTGACGCCCGGGAACAGCTGCCGCGTCCAGTCTACCAGAGGCCTTACGCGGTCTTCCCTTATGTCACGGTTCTGGCCATTGAACTCTGCGGTCCCGGCCACTCGGAAGCGCGCTTCACCAAGCCGGCTGGTGACGATTTTGGCACGGTCATCGAGGATGCTCACCCAAGGAGCGGCTTCCTGGGCCGCGTTGTCTTCCAGCTGGACCGTGATTGAGTAGCCCTTGACGGGATAAATGTTGAGGCGATCCCCCAACATCGCCGCGAAGTCACGGCTATTCGAGCCGGCGCAAACGACGATCGCGTCGGCCTCGATAACCTGAGCCGGGGAAGCATGGTTAGAGTAGGTCAGCCTGAACCGGTCGCGTCGCTCAATCTTCGTCACCGACGCGTCATAGTGAAAACTTCCACCACGCCGTTCGCACGCGCGGGCTAATCCGGTGGTGTACTTGTGGATGTCGCCTGTTGAGTCCGAAGGTGTGTAGAAACCCCCATAGAAAGCGCCCCGCAAGGCCGGCTCAATGGAAGCGATCTCGCTCACTGTTACCGGTCGCCTGTCCAGGCCTCCTTCGACGAGGAGTTGATTGACTTTCGTAGCGTGGTCGAAGCCCGTCTTATCCCAATAGACATGAAGGATTCCCCGGCGAACGTGATCGAAATCGATACCCTCACGCTCAGCGATCTCAAACATGTGCCTGCGCGCCGCTATCGCCAGCCGGGTGGTAGCAACAGTGTTCTCGCGATACTTGGCGATATGGGATACAAATTCCGCAAGCCAGCTATATTTGTGCCATGTCGGCGCGGGGTTCATGAGGAGTGGCGCGTCGCGCCTCGCCATCCACTTGATGCCCTTTAAGATCGTCGACCAGTGGTTCCAGACTTCCGCATTGCTCGCCGACAGCTGGCCGCCGTTTGCAAATGAGGTCTCCATTGCGGCATAGCGCTGACGCTCTAGCGCGGTGACCTCATACCCGTGTTCCAATAGGGCATAGGCTGTCGACACGCCGGTAATGCCGGCACCAATCACAACAATCTTAGGCATTTCAGTCTCCAGACAGGACAACGGGTTCGGGTCAGTCGGTCCGTGTTTCCTTCCTCAAATCTGTTCCCTGTAGAGAGTTTAGCCGGAGCGGCCCGGCTTTCCCTTCGGTGGACGCTGACGGCGTCTCTCTCCAGATTGTTCGGCAGTACGGTCGCTTGTACCTGAGTGTTTCCTTGGGGGTTGCTCCTTGGGTGTCGGCAGCGTGCCGATCTCTCCCATACTGCGATATTAAACGGTTCCGTTTATAGCTCTGTCCAACGACAGTTGCCGCCCAGCTATCCTTCATTCGTGAAACAGGTCCATCTTTTTTGACGGCGCGCTGAAACGCGCGAACCAAGAATGCCCCTTTTTCTTCGGCAACAACAAATGGGTCACTTGAGTGCCTCATGGAAGCACATCTGAGAACTCGAGGCACCGGAATGGCGAGTTTCTACTCCGCTTCTACCGAGCTCAACAACATTCACTGGCAATTGGTGTAGTATGCGGAGTAATGGTGATGTTTGTCTGTCGACGCCAGCCTGCGTATTGCTGCTCATGCACGCTGGCCGAAGAACTGCGTGCCAGCGGCGGGGCGGTCGCCACTATAAACGGGATATTCGAGTTCGTGGTTGCCGTTGCCGGCGTAAGCGTATTGGCTAGCCTGCTCCAAAACTTGGAGTTCGCGCAACTCTATGACGCCGGCGAAGCGTTGCGAGTCGCCGTATCTGACGGCGCCTCGCGCCATAGGTGAGCCAGTGGGAGAGGCTACGGCCAGCGGGAAAACCCGCGCATAGTGGTCGGCCCTGACGCTCGCGCCTTGGTCACCGCGGCGTATCTTGGACGGTGTCAACCCACCATAGAGTTCGACCGTATGGACTCGGAGATGCCGAACACTGTGTCCACGCCACGCTTCGAGCAGCGATCTTGGTGCCTCGCCCCTCGCGAGATCGCTGGCGGCCTGTTGGGTCGCCATCGCTGGTGTTCCGTGCTGCTGAAAGCTTAAGCAGAAACTGCTTTGTTCA
>NZ_JAMYSP010000089.1:0-5347 GCF_040322015.1 Mesorhizobium sp. M0208
AACGAATGATAATGTTGCATTATCGTTCGTTTTTGTCCTTACGTTAGAAATGGCCGTTGTCGCCCGCGTTTCAACGGTCGCAGGAGAGTGTCAGCGACCAAGACTGGTTGTCGCTCGTCCTGGATGGGTGGAAAAGCCCGCATTTTCGCGGTTTCAGGTGTCGTTCTCGCCCTTATCCGGTGGATTCTCACCCTAATTGAGTGGACAGATCGGCCAGGATCGGCGGATTTGGAGCGGTTTTCGTGAGACTGCGTGCCATGCGACATGGCCGTGTTGCTGCTAACTGATTGAATTGCCTCGCTTCCACTGGCTGATGCCAGTGCCAAACTCGCTGTGTCGCGTAGTCTCACTATTTCCGACTCGGAATCACGTAGTCTCATCAAATCTGCTCCGCCCGCCGGGTGAAACAGGACCAAATCCGCGTTTCTGGTCCTCTGACGCCGATCTTTCGGAATGTCCGTGCTCCAAACGCCGGGTTTTACCCATTGTCGGCCATAGCGGCCTCGTGGGCGCGATTTGGCCCCCTTTGGAGTCCACGGACACCTCCGGAGGCCTCGATCACGCTCTACGGGCCTGTAAATCGGTCGATAAAACACGCCTGCAAAGGTTCCTTTTCTGACACATTGCAACTTTGTAAAAATCGACCCAAAATGCGCCGCAAATGGCCAATCCGCGCACCACACCCCCTCCCCGCCCACGCCGCCTGATCGGCTATGCAAGGGTTTCCACCGAAGACCAGCTCAACGACGCCCAGGTCGACGAGCTCAAGGCCACCGGCTGTCATGTGGTTCACCAGGAGCATGGTTCCGGCGCCTCGCGCTCCCGGCCGGTGCTGGCGAAGCTGATGCGTGAGATCACCGCCGGCGACGTTCTCGTCGTCGTGCGGCTCGATCGCCTCGCCCGCTCGGTCAGCCATCTGCTGGAGGTCATCGAGCAGCTCGAGGCGCGCGGCGCACACTTCCGCTCGCTGCGCGATCCGATCGACACGTCGACACCGCAAGGCATGTTCTCGCTGCAGGTGCTCGGCGCCGTCGCGCAGCTCGAGCGTGCCCTGATCGCTGAACGCACCAAGGCGGGGATGAAGGCAGCCAAGGCGCGCGGCAGGCTGGCCGGCAACCCCGGGCTTCGCGAACGCCGTCCCGACGCTGTCCGGGCGATCGCGGCGGCGCGCCAGCGCGCCTATCTCGACGATCTCATCACCTCGGCGCAGACCTGGTTGCCGACCGTGCGCCGCTTGCGGCCGCAGCACAGCTGGGACGATGTGGTGCGGGTTCTGAACCGAAAAGGGCACAGCTGGACGATCGAGCGGCTGCGCCGCGCCGTGCATCGGCTGGTTCGCGAACGCATCGCCGAGCCGGCTCTGATCAAACGAGCCGCTCGCCGGCCGCCGGAGGACCGGCTGATGACGCTCGTCGCCGGCATCGCGCTTGCCGATCCGGATCTCACGCTGCTCGAGATCGGTGCCCAGCTGGAACGGATGCACGAACGCACGCCGCGTGGCGGTCGCCAATGGCAGCCATCGTCGGTCAAGGCGCTGCTGGATCGCGCCCGGCGGCTCGGCCTCGTGGTGCCCGATCCAGCGCCTCAGCCATGAGGCGCGTTAGCGTTCGTTCTCGCGCAACCGAGCCGGCGCCCTGAACGGCTTTCCATTGATGGCTGGCAAGGATCTGTTCGGCCAATGAACGGTATTCGGCGTCCGAGCGGAGCGCGCACGTCGTGGCGTGGCGCTCGACATTCTGTGGCTGCGGCACCACCCGGCGTGCGGCAGACCGCGACGGATCGCCCGCGGCGAATTTTTCCGCCAGGAAGAAAGGCGGCAGCCAGATGCGGCTTCTGGCATCGGCCAGATCCAGCAGCCGTGCAATTCCGAACAGGGTCAACATGCGGCCTTGCAATGAGGCGGTGGCGAGCGGCTCGTCGCGATCGGCCGGCATGTCGTTGCCGCTCAGGCGCGGCTGTCCCAGCCATGCGATGAAGGGCTTTCCGCCTGCCTGCGACGACGACCACAACAATCGCGCGGCCCGCATGATGTCTTTGGCCACCGTGCCCTGAGGCCCCTCCTCAATGGCCAATGTGACGGTGTTCGTAAGCGCCAGGAGGAAGCTTTGCCATTCCGAAACGACACTATCCGCGCGGCCGAAAGACACGGGAGCCGAACAGCTCCCGCAAACGAGACGCCCCCTCCCCTCTCGGCAATCGAAGCGAAATCCGGTACGGGCGAAGCAATGGCCGCACATGTCCCGCAGCATGGTCAGATGCCGTGGGCAGACGATTGCTTCGACCCGAGACCACGCACGGCGAAGATAATGATCCCGGCCGCCAGTGTGATCCTCATCGAGGCAAGCAGTACAGACGCCCTGATGCCAGCGATCCTGGATGTACCAGTTGGAGGCGCGCGCCTGCCGGCACAGCGCCATCTGAGCAAGCCGCTCCGCATCCATTCGGCAAGCGCGGGCCCAAAACGTGATCATTGCGTCGCCCGGATCGAAGTCTCGCCCGATCAACCCGCCGCGCCGCCCCGGATCGATGTCCGCGTCGAGCCAGCTTTCAACGCCGCGCAACGTGCATCCGTAGCGACAGGCCACCCGCTCCTGCCAGGAGGAAAGCAACTCGTCGTCGAATGGCCGGGGCGCAAGGGGGAGGACGCGGACAGGCCTCACCGGCTCGCCCGGCGCTGGAGTCCCTTTTCCATGTGGCGTGTCATCGACACAAGCGGCAGGACGAGATTGTCGCCGTCGAAACTGTCGATGGTGATGCACTCACTGCCGCTGCGGACCGCCTCAACCGCCACCGTCTCCATCAGGCGAAAGATCCGCACCGTCACGCCGTCGGTCAGATCGAGCACTTTTCGGCGGACAGCCGCCGTTGCCAGCTCCGAGGGGCGGCGCAGCGGCAGGATCCCGCCCAGGCTTGTCAAAAGCTGGGAAACCCGGAAGTCATCCGTCCAACGGTCGAGGTGGAAGGCCTCGAAACGCTCAGCAAGCTGCGGGTCGGTCAGCAGCGCCTGCCGGGCCAGCTCGGTCCCGGCGCAGATCAGCGGGACCCTCAGGTCATTTGCCAGAAACCGGATGACGTTGAGAAAAATGCGCTGCTGGCGGAAGCTGCCCGCAAGCAGCGCGTGGATTTCGTCGATGATCAGCATGCGCACTCCCATGCTGCGCAAAAGGCTCCGACAGACCTCCTTCAGGCGATAGGTCGAGTCCGTCATCGGTCCCGGCGCGCCGAGCGCGCTGAGAAGTTCGCCATAGACATCCCGCTCCAGCGGTTCGGCCGGCATCTGCATGGCCACGACGGGCATGGTGGTGATGCCTGTGCCCCGATCGAAACAGGCCGGATGGTCACGCAGGAACTTGCGGATGATCTTGGTCTTGCCCATGCCGGTGTCGCCATAAAGCAGCAGGCAGGGCATGCGGTCGCGCGCAGGATAGGACAGCAGGTCCTCCAGCCTCGCCAGTGCCGCGCGCGCCTGGGCGGTTTCCAGCCAGCGGTCCGCCCGGATCCAGGCGATCCTGTCGGCATCGCCAAGAGCGGCATGCGAGCGATAGGCGGGCAGCAGATGCTGGTAGTCGCTCAAGACCATTCTTCCACGACCAACGAGGGTAGATCGGTATCCCATTCTTCGTCGTGGTCGATCTCCGGGGCGGAAAAGCTCCTGTTTTCGGTCGCCACCAGCGATCGGTCGCGGCGCTCGGCATGCCGGCGCGCGCTCCTGGTCCTATGTCCGGCTGCGTCGACGAGCTGCCGCTGCTTTTCGACCGTGTCGAAAATCAGCTGCTCGTCCACCGCCTTGACGCCGCGCTCCTTCAGCGCCGTGCGGGCAAGACGATGCTCGCCGAGCGTAATGCGCGGCCGCCTGAGATCGGCAAACCGGACCGGCCAGTTCGTGCCATCGGGGCCTTCCACAAACACGCACGACAGGTCGCGCGGGTCATATCTGACGCGCATCCGGCGAGGAAACCGGCCTGCCCAGGGACTTAACACATCGTCCCAATAGCGAAGTCCGAACAGATGCACGCCGTCGCGCCTGATGCTGCGCTCCTCGAAGGGCAGGAAATCCTGGAGAAACCGTTCGCGGTCATGGGGCAGCCGCAAGGGATGGCGACGTGCCGCAACGGCGTCGTCCCACGCGCTAGCGGGCGGCAGATGCAGGCTGCTGTGGATCTCCGCATGATAGCGGCCGACAATCTGCAGCGCGAGCCACGCTTCCAGTTCGTCGAGCGTCATTGCCGCATGTTTTTGCGGATCGTAGGAGCCGCGCGCGGCGATGTTGCTGGACGTCGTGCCCGGAAGCAGGTGGACCGCACCCATCATCGTCCCGATCAGCCGCTCGATGTGCCCCCCATAATGCGGCCTTGCGACGGGCCGATATTCAAGGGCGATGCCGTGCTCCGCGGTTCCTCGGGTCAGCGCCTTTCCATGGAATTCCCTGCCGTTGTCAACGTGGATCACATCAGGCAACCCGGAAACCGGCCACGCCGCCTTGATATCGCGCGCCTCAAGCCAGAGTTCCTTCGGCATCACCATGTGCTGGACGCAAAGCGCTACAGATGCCGACGACGGACTTTCCAGAGTAAGGTAGAACCCCGCCACCATGCGGCTTGCAATGTCGATGGCCAGCGTCAGCCAAGGCCGCTGAAGGGGCCGGCGATGCACGGCATCAACGATAAACAGATCGACCAATGTGTGGTCGATCTGGACGATGTGAAGCGCATGATCGGCGCGATATTCCTGCACCACGGGCTCAAACCGTTCACGCGCCGCCTTTGCCCCTTCCCGATCACGCATCAGGAGCCGCGGATCGGCAAGCTTCACACGGGCCCTTACCGCCTTCCAGGAAGGCGCCACCTCTCCACAAGCTCGGCACAACTCTCGAACGCGGTCATGCAGGGCGGTGATCGAAGGCCTCTCCCGCCTGCGGTAGGTGTCGCGCATCGCGGTCTCGATGAGCGCCTCCATCTCTTCCGACAGGCGCCGTCGCCCTTTCGCTGGGCCGGGGTTGTGGCCAAGCAGCGAACTCGTGACAGGAGAGACCCGGTATTGAGCGAGAAGTTCATAAAGGCGTGCCCGCCTCACACCGAGTTGGCGGCACGCCAAGCCTATATCGGCGGGAGACAAGCGATCCTTCGATGCCAAAGGGCGGATGACAGCCTCGCGCGCCACTGCCCTGCGCCAGTCGGCATCATCGGCCGCAAGCTTGTTGGGGTTACGACCCATGACCGTCGCTCTCGCCTTCGTCCACCAAATCAGGGTAAGAATCTACCTAACCGGGACGAATCCACTCGATTAGGATGAGTGATGAATGTTACAAAACAAAGACATACCGTCCACTCATCTAGGAAGAGTGACA
>NZ_JAMYSP010000090.1:0-5280 GCF_040322015.1 Mesorhizobium sp. M0208
ACCGCGCTCGCGCAGCCGCCCCCAATCCGTTGTCCCCACTGCCGCAGAACCCTCTCCGCTAAAAATCTGCCAAAGTAGTGCTAGGCCGTAGACTCATTAGCGCGCAGCCACAGCCGCATTGAGGCGAGCTGGACCATGGCGAGGAAGTTGGCGGCAAGCTTGTCGTAGCGGGTTGCGATGCGGCGGAAGGCTTGAGCTTGGAGAAGAAGCGTTCGATCAGGTTGCGCTCTCGGTAAAGGCGCTTGCTGAAGCAGGGCTTCCAACGTCGGTTGCTCTTCGGCGGGATGTTGGGCGTGGCCCCCTGGTCCTGGATCAGCTCGCGGATGCGGTCTGCATCATAGGCCTTGTCGGCCAGCACAATGGTGCGCGGGCCGAGATGGGAGAGGAGCGTGTCGGCGATCTGCCCGTCATGCGCTTGGCCTGCCGTCAGGCCGACCCGGATCGGGAGGCCATGCCGTCGACGACGACCGTGGATTTTGGTCGTGAGCCCGCCGCGTGATACGTTCTGGGCGACGCTGTCTACTGGGCGGACAGCAGCCTTCGCGGATGCTGGAAGCTCGCGAGCAGCCCTATGTCTTGGCGGTTCGAGGCGCTCACTTCATGCGCCGTGGAGGGGATCGTCTGTTTGAGGAACCTCGCCCGAGGAACTGGCCGGCGAGTTCGAGCCCGACGACTGGGTCTGTCATGCGGCAGGTGAAGGCGCCAAAGGCCCTCGGCTCTACGACGGGGCACGCATCCGCCGCCCTTGGACGTCAAGGCGGCTTCGAGCATTGGCTTCTCGTCCGCCGCAAGCGATCGACATCCGGAGAAAAAGCCTACTACCTGGTCTTCGCCCCGCGGCCCGGTTCCTCCTTGGCCGAATTGGCGGCAGTGGCCGGCCTGTGCTGGGCGATCGAGGAGTGTTTTGAGGGCGCCAAGGATGATCTCGGACTTGATCATTGCGAGGCTCAGTCCTGGCACGGATGGCATCGCCATATGAGCCTGTGCATGGCCGCCCTGGCATTCCTCTCGAAGCTATCGGCTGATCTTCGCCGCAGCGCATGGAGCAAACCGAACGAAACGAGTCCAAAGGAGCCAATCGCCGCCTGATCCGGATGGCTGCGCTCGTCCCGAGCGTCCCCGAGATCCGCTATCTCCTCGCCCGGATCCTCATCTTCCCACCGACACAAAAGCCCTTCATCATCGCCTGGTCGTTATGGCGACGACGACATCAGGCTGCGGCCACCATCTGTCACTACAAACGGCATCGGCATCTGCAACTGTAGTACTAGATCGGCCATGCGTCTGGACCTACCCACCGGGGTGTACCGCAATTTTTTCAAATTGATTCAGAATAATTTGCTCCTCGTAAGCCACGACGCAACATACCTGGGATCAAGTAAGTCAAAAATCTCTCTGAGTGCGTTGTCAGTGCAGTAGCAGTCATCGTTTCTGCTGGTGAGACGCAATAGATAAAGGAGAGTGTCATGGCAAATGTCCTTAAGAGTTTCGCCACGGCTTTGGCCAGTGGTGCACTGGTTTTATCTTTATCTTTCCCCTCCAGCGCAGCCGGCGTTGGCGTCGGTGCAGGCGTAGCAATTGGTGGGACCGGCGGCATCAAGGCTGGTCTCGGCGCTTCAATCGGCGGCAGTGGCGGCATCAACGCGGGGGCCGGCGCCTCGATTGGTGGTCGCAGTGGAGTCAATGCCGGTGTAGGCGCTAATATAGGCGGCAGTCGGGGCATTATCGCCGGAGCCGGCGCGAACATTGGCGGCAGGAGTGGCGTCACCGCCGGTGCTGGCGCAAACATAGGTGGCACTAGCGGCGTCACTGCTGGCGCGGGTGCTAACCTAGGCGGCACGAGTGGTGTCGCTGCTGGCGCCGGTGCGAATGTCGGTGGCGCGGGCGGCGCTACAGCGGGCGTAGGCGTCAATGTGGGGGGCACGGGTGGTGTCGGCGTGGGCGCCGGTGTCGGCGTTGGTGGCGGTACCGTTCCCGGCACTCCCGGAACGCCAGGGACACCTGGAACACCAGGGACGCCCAGCACTCCCGGCCTGCCGACCGTGGTCGCCCAGATGTCCAGCAGCCAACTGACGCGCATGAAAAAGCGCTGTGTCGACGTGCTCAGCAGCGAAGGGACGTATGACAGCGATCTGCGTCAGCTTTGCCTGCTGATCGCGCGCCGCTGAGGAGAGTGCTGCGTTAACGGGAGCGTCGAATCGGCCGTGCAGGCTTTGAGGCACTCTCCTGGCCTCGCGGCCGGGCCCGTCACTCGCAAGGTGGCGGGCTTCTCTGCATCAAGGTCGCTGCACTCTATCATCTGTGAGGTCAGCAATCATCGCCCGCCGCGCCGAAAGGTGCGGCGGGCTTTTTTGCGTTTACGGGCCGCGCATCGCTTGGCAAAGGAGCGCAACCAAGCGATCGAGCGCATGATGGGCGTCGAGCGCGAGCCGGGCAAGGCGGCATTCGCCTTGCTGGCGAAGCCCGGTACCGGAAAATATGTCGGTTCAGCCTTCATCAGCTTGGGGCGCGACAGGAAGGAACGGCTGTGGAAACGGGTCCAGGAACATGCCGGCGCGCCGTCGGAGGGTGTCAAGAAGCGACCGGCAACGCAGTGGGTTGAGCCTAGCGTGAAGCTGCGGATCAAGCACCTTCGTGGCGAGCACAAATATATACGCCATGCCT
Organism: Mesorhizobium sp. M0208; assembly: GCF_040322015.1. Classification (NCBI taxonomy): domain Bacteria; kingdom Pseudomonadati; phylum Pseudomonadota; class Alphaproteobacteria; order Hyphomicrobiales; family Phyllobacteriaceae; genus Mesorhizobium; species Mesorhizobium sp. M0208. Next base: position 2,665 of record NZ_JAMYSP010000090.1, read on the forward strand.
CGCTGCTGGGCTTTGGCGACGATCCGAAGCATCCGGGGAACTAAGGGTCCGCCTGCCAAATCCAGCAAGGCCGGCGGACCCTATCAGCGCATGAAGGGACTTTTTATGCGCAGATACTGACTTTGGGCTGGAGTGTCGTTTTTCAGCTGGCGACCATTCCTATCACCAAAAATGTAATGGAGACCGCGAACACCGGTGCAAGCAACCAGCGGGCTTGGTGGACACTATCTTCCATGGGCCGTTTCTCCTCCATGAGTTCGCAAGAACGGGACAAGGAATGTCGCGGTTCCGCGCGACACCTTGTTCAGACCATTACGTCTAGAGCTTCAGACTTAGGTCCGGCGGTCTAAGGACCTAAGGCCGGCCGAGGAACGTTCGTTGGTTGGCTCACGTTGTGTGAGCTTGGCGCGATGAAGATTGCGTCCCGGCAAATTCCAACAAGGAGACAGCTATGAGAATGCATCTTTCCACCGCAGCCGCGGGATTTTTGCTGCTGGCCGGCATTGGTGCCGCTGCTGCTCAGGACGTGATCATCGAACCTCAGCAGGAAACCGTCATCAAGGAATACGTGAAGAAGCAGCCGCTCGCATCGGTGAAAATCCCTGGAGTGGAGCTTAATATCGGCTCGCCCCTCCCAGACACCGTGGAGCTTCACGAGGTCCCGAACGTCAAATACCGTTACGTTGTGGTCGACGGCAGAACCGTCCTTGTCGATCCCGGCACACGCAAGATTGTCAAAGTCTACGACTAATCTGATCTTGGGAGCGCTGGCCCGGATGGCGACGGCAAAGCGTCAATAGACCGGGTCAGTCGCTCGACCGTCTCGATAATCGCCTTTGCCAACGCCTCGCCCTCGTGCGCCGGCAACGGGCCGTAGAGGCAGTTCACGGCTTCCTCGCTCGGCAGCACGCCAGCCGGGCAGGTCATCTCGATAGCCATGCGTACGAGCTGCAGGCCGGTTCTTCGCCGTAGATATAATTCTCGTCCATCGTCAGGATACTGGCGCTGCGGTGGCGATCGTCAAGGCGCATCATCGCGCGCGCGATGGCGAGCTGCGCCTCGACTTTGGCGTTTTCCTTCTGCGTCATGTTGTCGGCCGCGATCAGCCACCGAAGCGACCGCATGATCTCCCCGCGCGTCCAGCCGGCCTCTAGCATGCAATCGACGATCGCCTGAAAGCCCGGCTCCATAGCCTCCTGGCAATCGATCTCGCGGTCGGCATACTCGCCATTTCGTCTTGGCGGGCTGATCATTTCGAATTGCTCCTCAGAGATATGCTTCGCCGTCGGCGCGGTGTTCAAAACAGAACCAATGCGATGGCTGCCTCGGCTTCGCGAATCCCCATCCGGCATCCTTGCCGCAATCGGGATGCTCGCACCTATGATGCTGAACGCCCAGACGTGTGACGGGCTCTATTGCACCGGGAAGGCGGATCAGCTCGTCGCTCATGGGGATGCTTTCAAAGCAGCGACCCTTGTGCAGGTGCCGGCAGCGGAACTTTGATCTGTGTGGCCGGCTTCTCCACGATCACGAGAGCGTCGTCAGGCGCCGACCGCTGCAGCCATTTCGCTTCCGACCATGGCGCGGTCAGCCAGGTCTCGGCTTCCTCTCGCGTGGTCAGGATCACCGGCATCGCCTTCTCGTGGATCGGCTCGATTAACGCGTTTGGCTTTGTGGTCATGAAGGCATAAAGCTCATGATCGCCGGGGCCTTCCTTGACCTTGCGGACCCCTTGCCAGCGTGTCCACAGGCCCGCGAAGAAGAACAGCGGCCGGTCCTCGCTGAGGGCGAACCAGAAGTTCCGCTGTATGCCGCCTGTCTCCGGGTCCTTATCGCCTGGGGTAGGGCGGGGCTCGGCAAAGCTCGTCACCGGCACCACGCAGCGGTGCTCGATACCGACATACTGCTGCCAGTGGCCGTATTGAGGGTTGCGGATATTGGTCGTGCCGGAATCGGCATTGCCTTTGACGCGCTCCAAGGGCGTCGGCATTCCCCAACGCAGCTTGGCAAGCTCGCGCGTCCCGTCCTGAGCATTGCGGACGACCGGGCCGAACTGGTTGGGATAGATGTCGATCGACGGCTCAAGGTTGCCCAGGAGATCGCGCAAGGCTCCGGTCCATTGGCGGATCGCCTCCTGGCTGGTGGTGATGTTGTAGAGGTTACACATGTCGTCGCCTCAGTTACGCAGGGCCTGGGGAACGCTCAGCGGCCCGAGATCGAGAGTTCTCTTGTATTCGCCAGTCCGGCGCCAGACACCGCGTGCCTTGCCGTTTTCCCGATCACGCTTAGGATCGAACATGATGCCTCCGAAGTGGTCAAGGAACGCCTGTGCAGACGCCTGGTCGGCGAAGCAGTACAGCCGCCAGTTCTCATATGTCTGATCCGGCCATATCGCCTGCACCTGCCTTGTTATTGGGACCAGCCCTCGCTCTTCGCAGAAATCGCGGATCAGCGAGAAGCTGTGTCCCGTGCATAGATCATCGGGCAGCGCAACCTGGTAAGGCCACTCGCGGTCAATCTTGGCCCGCGAGGGGCGACGGCTGCGCATCGGTCAGTGGTGAGCGCCGGATTTCTTGTTCTCTCTCAGGTAAATGTCGGTCTGGTGGCGCATCGCAT
>NZ_JAMYSP010000091.1:0-5129 GCF_040322015.1 Mesorhizobium sp. M0208
CGGAGCGGATTTCATGTTCGAGAACCGTGGCAATCTGTTCTGGCTTGCCCGTGCCGGGAGACAGTTGAACCGAACGCCGCTTCATATAAGTACCTGTTCAATGAGCCTGTATAATCCTGTTCACATCACCGCAAGCTTGTCAACGAGGTGACGAATCGCGGTCACTATGCAAGCCGTTTCTAAGCTGGTCGCCCCAGTCGCGTCCCCTGCATTCCCCGATGTATTGGCAGTAGGGACGAGCGCCTCCTTGAGGCAGATTTGTGGCTGCTTTGATCAGTTGTGACGGCGCCCCGCCCGCGGCAGAATAATTTAGCCTATTCGACTGCCGCCCGCGCCGGGTGGATCTATCTTGACCAGACGTGCTCTGGCCTCGCCCACTCGCCGTTGCGCAGACCTAATCCTGCCGCACAGCGCGATATTAATGCCGACGTCGCAGTTTTTGTTCAGCATTTCTTTTGCACGCTGGAGAGACAGCTCCGCTCGTTTAACGCGCTGCCTGGCCTCAGCCAGCTCAATGTTCAACAGATCGACCGTCATTCCGGATCCGAGAGGTCCCTTCGGTTGTTAATCGGCCCAGGTCGCATTGGTTCCAGTCGGAATCGGCAAAGGCTTGGACGCGAGGACACGTAAGCCATGGGTTACCGGCCAAGGCAGAAAATCTTGCCGTCGATGCATGCGGCGGCGTCTGGCTGGGCCAGCCGCAGCTCATCAACGGCGGCTCATCGCAAATGGTCAAGGTGATGGCCGAGTATGAGTTTGGAGCAGATCGGCGTTAAGCTGCCTGTCGTGCGGCGCCGCCCGTGTCTACGACTGCACAGGTTGCCGATGCTAAGTCGCCTTGGCAAAAAAATCTGCGACCGGGACCCGGCAGGGTATGGACCGGTATGTTACTCGATCCTAATTAAACCCTATGAGCCGTTTGCTGCTTAGCTTCGTCTCGTTGTTATTTTCCGCCACGCTTCTTTATGCGCAAGAGTGGCAGCCCTTCGGCGTCAAGCAGTTTGGCTTTGTATTCGATGTGCCCCCTGGCTTTGTTCTGACTCAGCGTTCCGACCAGGGGGCAGCTTTTCAGGGCAAAAACGGGGCCTTTCTTGCTGTTTGGGGCGCAAGGCTCGGAAAGGCCAGTTTCCGCGCCGAGATAGAGCATCGAATTGTCGAGGACGAAAAGGCGGGCTGGAAAGTGACCTATCGGCGCGTTAAGCCGACTTGGGCCAGTTATTCCGGCCTCAGGGACGGGCAAATCCGCTATGTGCGCGTCATTGCGATCTGCAATGACCGTGCGGCGCTCTTTACGATGAACTACAGCAGATCCGAAAAAATCCCGTACGATCCGATCGTGGTGCGAATGGTGCGATCCCTACGGGCGGAAGGTTGCTAAAGTCAGACCAACAAGCGCGCAGCGACGACTGAGATTTGACGGCCGGTCTCATCCGCTCATAAGTGACAATCACCTGGTTCGGCAGTCAGTTTTCGCTTCGCCGAGATGCATCCGTGCTCTTTCCTGGCGGATCTCCCCTGCCGTCCAACCGGCTCCGGCCGGCCGACCGCCGGAGGGCCTTGATGGCTTCCGCAACCCCCGTGCGATCGTTGTCATTGGCCCGGATCAGGTCGGGAACCTGGTCCACGGCAATGCCATTCTGCTGCGCGAAATGCTCCACGTCGAAGTCTTGGCTGGATCCCAGGCGGGCTCGGTCGCGTGTGCTCTTGTCGTCGCCCATGTGGTCCTCCTGGTGGAGCTTCGGATCAATGGCAACGCGGGCAAGCAGCTTTCGTTGCGCTTTTTACAGCCCGCGGCTTCTGAAATGTTTGCTGGTCCGCCGCTATCTTGGGCCTGCGTTCGCCCCATTCTGCCTCCCATCGGTTACTAGGAGCCAGGAGAATTGTGCGATTTAGCTCATCTGAGACGCTTGCGGATCTGAGCTCCTGAGAGAGCAGTTTAGTGGCTTAGTGGCGTCACTAGTTCGCCGTGACGGGCGGTCGCTGCCAGGCTGGTTCGCCGGCCTCCGAAGTGAACTCGTTGATCGTGGCGGCCCCGGGCGGTTGTTGCGGTCGTCAAAGGATTGCCAACTTAGAGAAAATGCCGACGCCAGCCTGAATCCGCAATTTGTTTCGGAACCGATTCGAACCAGCGATATTGATTCAAATCGCAGCGTTTGGAGTGCGCGTGGATGCTAACCGAGCTTGGCCTTGGCCGGCTATCGTTCATTGAGTTCCAAATGCCAACGTTGGTCGACAAGCCGCCCAAGGGCCGCGGGTGGACCCACGAAATCAAATACGATGGATACCGTACGCAGCTGATCATCCAAGAGGGTAGGGTGCAGGCCTTCACGCGAAACGGCTACGACTGGACCGACCGATATGGACCGATCGTCCGGGCTGCGGCCCAGTTAAAGACCACGGAGCGGGCCATCGTTGATGGCGAAGCGACAGTGTTTGGCACCACAGGACGTCCTGATTTCCAGGCGCTACGTCGCGAACTTGGCAAGGCTGAATCGACGAACCTTATCTTCCACGCATTCGATCTCCTCCACCTCGACGGCAATGACCTGCGGGACGTTCCGTTGCTTGAGCGCAAAAGGACCCTGCAACGTCTCCTGAAAGGCGCACCGCCGGCCCTGATCTACGTTGATCATCTGGAAGGCGACGGCCCGACTGTGTTTGAGCACGCTTGCGAAATGGGCCTTGAGGGGATTGTTTCGAAGCGTGCAGATTCGCCTTATCGCTCCGGTCGGCAAGACAGTTGGCTCAAGCTCAAATGCATCAAGAGCGACAATTTTCCGATCGTCGCCTTCGTCGAGAAGCTGGGTGCCAGGCCGCGCAGGATCGCCTCGCTTTACCTCGGCCGCAGAGATGGCAATCGCGTCCACTACGCCGGCAAGGCGCAGAGCGGCTATAGCCTTACCGATGCACGCGAAGTGCGCGAGCGCTTGGACCCGCTAATCGTCGACAAATCTCCGCTCGCCGAGCCGATAGACAAGCCCAAGGCGACGTGGGTGCAGCCGGCCGTTGAGGCCGAAATCCAGTATAGCGGCACCACCGATGACGGGCTGCTGCGCGAAGCGGTGTTCAAGGGCCTGCGCGACGATCTGAGCCCGCCGGCCGGCGCGTCATTGGTCTGCAAGAAGCCGCCGTCCAATGAAAGTTCCGGCGTCCCGCGCGAGAACATTCTACAACTGCTGCCCGACGCCATGGTGCCATCGAAAGAGGAGCTGATCCGATATTGGAAGAAGGTGGCGAAGAAGGCGCTCGTCCATCTCGGCCGGCGGCCGCTCAAGCTGGTTCGCCACTCTCACGGGATCACCTTCTATCACAAGGGCAGATTGCCCGACATTCCGGATACCGTGCACCAACTGCGTGTTCAGAAGCGCGAGGGTGGAGAAGGCGTGAGGCTGTGGGTCGATGATCTTGATGGGCTGCTTGGCTTGGTGGAAATAGGCGCTGTCGAGTTGCATCCCTGGAACACCACCGTCGATGATATCGAGCATGCCGACCGGGTTGTCATCGACCTGGATCCTGGCGAAGGCATCGAATGGGAGATGATCGTCGAAACGGCCCTGAAGGTCCGGGATATGCTGCGTTCGGAAGGACTCGATAGCTGGCCGAAGGTGACCGGCGGCAAGGGCCTGCATGTGATGGCGCCTCTGCAGGCCGTGATCACCCACGACGACGCCCGGCAGTATGCCCGAAAGCTGGCACAGCAACTGGTCAGCAAGCACCCCGATCGCTATCTTTTGTCGGCTGCGCCGTCGGCTCGTTGTGGGCGCATCTTTCTGGATTACCTCCGCAACGGCCGTGGCAACACAGCCGTCGGCGCTTACTCGCCTCGAGCCCGTTCAAGCTTTCCGATAGCCGCTCCAGTCACATGGACACAGGTCGAAAAGGGAATTCTGCCAGACGCGTTTACGTTGGAGAGTCCATTTCGGCCGGCGAAAGCCGCCTGGGCCATGCGGAAAAACCGATAGCAATCGCGAAGTGTTAGTCCCATGCGAAGGCCTTAACCGCCGGCGTCACTGCGGCTGCGGCAAGCGGCCGGCGTCATTGGGGGCCGTTGGGGTAGATGCCAAGAGACGCCGGCCCAGCGGGTTGGGGTCCGCCGCCTGGAACAATAGCGGGTTTGGAAATTCAGGTAACTCCGTGATTGCGGAAGACGAGCCTTTGCGATCTCGTCCGTTTCGCTCTTCGTCTCTCGAGCGCACGCGTCAGGGAAGCGTTCTGTCCAACCACTCCGCAGGACGATGCCAAAAGTTCCCCCTTGGCCATCCTCATTCGGGTTGCCCTGTGGGACATACGAGGTGGCTCAGCCGGTGAGACAGCATAAAAGGTCGCGAGGAGAAGGCGGCCACCTCCGCAAGCTGCTCGCCAGCGCCATTGATCCTATTAGGAGGCTTTAAACTATTCTTGATACACGACGCGGTCTCGTCCTTCCGACTTGGCCCGGAAAAGCGCCAGGTCGGCTGCATTGATGAGATCATGTGGCGTATGGGTCTCATTGGGTACCGTCGTTGCAACACCAACGCTTATGGTCACCCGCTCGGACCCGTGCGGAATGCTCAACTCCCGCACGCTCTGGACGAGCCGCTCCGCGACGGTGCCCGATTGCGCCAACGAAGCGTCGACCATCACAACAACGAACTCCTCGCCCCCATATCGCGCAGCGAGATCCGTAGAGCGATTGCAAGTGCTCTGGATCACACCGGCGACCTGCTTCAGCACCTCATCGCCCGCCATGTGGCCATGGGTCTCATTATAGCGCTTGAAGTGATCTGCATCGATCATCAAAAGCGACAACGGACTCTGCGTGCGGACTGCGCGCTTCCATTCCGCCGCGAGATACTCATCGAAGTAGCGCCGGTTTCCGAGACCGGTAAGGCCTCGCTTGGCCTTGAATTTGCTGTGCCTGATCGAATGCGGGGAATCGTAGCTCGGGGTGGAGAGGCTGACGCGGTCATCTGTCACGCGCCTCGGACCGTAGCGGTAAGCGCAATTCCGTCTCCAATGCCCATTCCCAGCGCCGAGGGACCAGCGGCTTGGCTGCGGGGGGCTCTCAGCTAGGGTCAGGACCCATTAATTTGTTGAGTTGATCTCTGTTGGGTGATTCAAGGTGGCAGGAGGTGCCGCCTTGAGTGATT
>NZ_JAMYSP010000092.1:0-4767 GCF_040322015.1 Mesorhizobium sp. M0208
AGCGCATCCTCGCGACAAACTGTGCTCCGCGGAATTGGTGGCTTTTGTGCATTTTAACGGTCAGAAAGGATAAATATGGATGGGTCGGCGGCTACGCAGTCAGAAGGCTCAAGCACTGCACGACCTGACTGCGAATCATTATTTGTCTAAAGATGGAACGACCGCAGAGGTTCGCCATAATGCGGAGCAAATCCCTCGACGAACGGCAGAATTGTGCGGATTTCACACATTCTTGCGACCTCGCGATTAGTCAAGCGCAATAAGAACAAAGCGGCCGACACGAACGCCGCGGGCGGCAAACTACCGCGCGAAGCCGTCAACGGCTCAAGGGTAATCGACGGTCACGCGAAATGAAATGCAATTTGGGCAGGAGAGAACGACATCAGTGATGCAGATACGCGCATCGCAGCGCGGCAGCTTGATGACGGCTCGATCCGCACCGACAACACCATCATGGCCAGCAGTCCAAGGCCGCACGAAAACAGGCCGAACACGTGAATGAACCTGACCGGTTCAGTATTGCCATGTTGGAATCTTCTTGCCCAACGGGGCCAATGGTATGGTCCCCGCCCTCTAGGCGCGGTGAAATCTCGAACGCCAACTCCAATGAGGAAGGATGTGGTGCAGGTCGTTCGACTAGGTCTGGATCCTGCGAAGTATGTCTTCGAGGTTCACGGCGTCGACAGCCACTGACCTGCCACTGAACATTCATCCAGCGGCGATTAGAGCCTTGGCCGTTTCTGTTACGCCTCTTGGCGCGGGTTGAGCAACCGGCGGAGGCGCAGAGCCTTCCATCAGCACAGCGTCGGAGCCGGTTGCGGTGATGTCCTCGGCGTATGCCGCCGGGGTCTGGTAGCCGAGCGAGGAACGAGGCCTCGCGGTGTTGAAGTCCTCCCGCCATTCGGCGATGGCGCTGCGGGCGTGGTCGAGGCCGAAGAACAGGCTTTCGTTCAAGAGCTCGTCGCGCATGCGACCGTTGAAGGATTCGACATAACCGTTCTGCATCGGCTTGCCCGGCGCGATGTAGTGCCATTCGATCCCGTGATCCTTCGACCATGCAAGGATGGCGTTCGAGGTGAACTCCGTGCCGTGGTCGGAGACGATCATGCCTGGCTTGCCGCGGTGGGCGATCGGCACCTCAGTTGCCAGCAGGTACAGCTGGTAGGCACCTTTGTCCTTGTACCAGCCAACGCCGCCGCCATTGACCTCGTCGAACGCTTCGATGCGCAGGGCAATGTCGTCCTTTTCCATTGTGCAGTCATAGCTGCCGCGGCCTCGGGCAGGCCTGATTCACTTCGCCGCACGGTCATTGCCTTGCAACATGTGCTGGCCGGGATTCAGAGCTGGGATGCTGCACCATCCCAGCGTCGCTGTCGGCGATGCCGTTCCCCAGATCCTGCGCCAGTGGCTCCAAGCGTTGCGCACCTGCTTCACAGCGCCCAGTTGGGAACATGCCCTTGTTCTGGTCATGGGAGCTTTGCTGGCGCCGGGCAAGCGGACCGTCAGCTCTTGCCTGCGCATGACCGGCCCGGGCCGAGGCCGCCAACTTTGCAAGCTACCACCAGATCCTCAACCGAGCCTGCTGGAGCCCCCGTGCCGTTGCCAGGCGGTTGCTGGGCCTCGTGGTCGAACGGCTCGTGCCCGATGGCCCCATCGTCATTGGCATGGACGACACCATCGAACGCCGATGGGGACACCGGATCAGCGCCCGGGGCATCTACCGGGATCCAGTGCGCTCCAGCCATGGCCATTTCGTCAAAGCCAGTGGCCCGCGCTGGTTGAGCTTCATGGTTCTGACCCCGGTGCCATGGACGAGCCTGGTAAAGGCCTTGCCGGTCTTGACCCTGCTTGCCTCATCCGAGCGATCCGACCATCAACGCGGGCGGCGCCACAAGCTGCTGACCGACTGGGCGCGGCAGGGCGCGCTGCAACTCTGTCGCTGGCTGCCAGGGCGCCGCATCATCTTCGTAGGCGACAGCAGCTTTGCCGTCCATGAACTGGGCCATGCCATCACTGCCAGGGCAACGCTCATCAGCCGGCTGCGACTGGATGCCAGCCTGTTTGCGCCACCGCCAAAGCGGAGGGCTCTACAGCCTCGTATCGCTATGGGCCTGCGATCTGCTCACCAGCACCACCACCCCATACGCAGCAGCGTGGAACCGAAAAACCAGCCTCACGTTCAGCGATGCCTTCGGCGCCGTCCGCCTCGCAAATCTGGATCGGCGACATTAATCAACGCTCCCCGCCAAACCGGGAACGACAAAATATCCCGCCAGAGCGCATCCTGCGAATGGCGCAAGCCCTGTTGCTTCGCCAGCTAAACATACAAAGTCGAGCTAACAACGTCACAAGCCAAGCAACCTGCTGCCGGAGTGCTGCCGCGAAACCGTCCGAGGCTTATGACACTGTAACGAACCGAGACCCACGTCAGCGCTTCAGCAGTGGCCTTTGCACCCTTCGCCGGAGCGGAGCCTGTGTCAACGGCGAATATCGCTTCGTGTGATAGGCAACTTCTGGACAAACTGTATATTTTGGTCAGTCAAGAACCCTGCCATCGTCCCCGCGAGAAAACAACTCACTTGGGCGCGCAAAGGATTGTGAGAATGGCAAAAAATTCGTTCGCTGAAACGATCAGGTCGGGAAAACCGCAAATTGGCGCCTGGATGCAAATTCCGCATGTGATAGTCGCAGAGACATTGGCGCAGACAAACCTAGATTTTCTTCTGGTTGATGGCGAGCATTCGCCCATTCCGCCCAACGCGCTCCTGCAGATTCTTCCTGCGACTGAACGGTACGGCATGCCTGTACTCTACAGAGTAGCCTGGAACAGGATTGAACTCATTAAAGCCGCGCTAGATCATGGTGCGAACGGCATCATGGTGCCAATGGTAAACTCCGGTGCCGAAGCCATTGAAGCTGTGTCGTCCGCAAAATATCCGCCCACGGGAAAGCGTGGATCTGGCGCGTGGAGAGCATCGAACTATTACCAAAACAATGCGGAGTATCGCAAGGCTGCGGACTCTAGTTTGGCCGTCGTACTCCAGATTGAAACACGAGAGGCTCTCAATAATCTGGACGACATAGCTTCAACGCCTGGTGTGGACGCGCTCTTCGTCGGACCGGCAGATCTTGCCCTTTCCTTGGGCATGGAACCGGGAGAGCTCACACCCGAGCTAGTGGATGCATGTCAAGCCGTCGCGAATGCAGCTAAGAAGTACGGTATAGCATCTGGCATTGATGTGGCATCCATAGAATATATGATTCGACTTAAAGTACTTGGCCTCAGCCTATTCACCTATGGATCTGACCCTGATTTTGTTTTGCAGGGCGGCCGCGCTGTGGCGAATGATTTCCACAACGCGTTTCTCGCTAAGTAGACCGCTCATTGATCCATCTAGATTGTGAAAGGTTGGGAGATTTCTGATTGCTGTGGGCACAAGCGACATCAGCGCAAAACTCCGCGGCTCGCCGAACAGGTGGAAGACCAGGCGACCGCCGGATGGCGTGATGTCGATGTTTCGGTTATGGATCGGAAGCCGACGCCGCTCCAGTTCGGTGATGATCTCGATGAGGTGCTTCATCGACCGGCCGAGGCGGTCGAGTTTCCAGACTGTGGGCGTGTCGCCCTCGCGAACGTAGCCGATCGCCTCCGCCAATCCGGTCCGTTCAGTCTTCAGTCGGATGCCTTATTCTCGAAAACCGCTTTGCGCAGAGCGTCGAGTTGCAGGGCGGTGTCCTGGTCGCCGGTGGAGACCCTTGCATAGCCGATAGAGGCCGAGAGACGTGGCTTGTCCGTTCTCTCCTCCGGTAAATTGTCGGAATCCGCAGATGCCGGGTGTCGAGCCTCGGTCGCATAAGCGATTGAACAACCGGGCGGAGAATGCACCCGTGCCCCTGCAAAAGCGGGAGCGGATGGTGCAGGCTTCCGATCACCAGGAGCCTCATGCGACCTGTCCATAGATCGATTGCTGCCCGTGCTTGCGTGAGAGTGGAGAACAGCGTTCGTTCAAGCCGCTGCGCCAGACATCACGTAGCGCGCGCACTGTCGCCGAAACCCTCCCAGTCGCCTCGGGCCGCCACGGGCGTAGGATTTCTCCCAGTCACGGTTCCGCGTGCCGAATTCGGATCGTCCGGATCGCCAGAAATGAAGCGCCGGACTCTCCATTGAAATGGAGGGAACAACGGTCTCAGGTCATTTTTGTCAGGGGCGAGAGTTTTCGGCCGGCCCTTACTCAACTTCGACATTGCGTCCGGATCGTTCGGCTATCGGCGTGGATTTGATGTCTTTGAATGACTGACTTCGTGAATCCTCTTGCGCATGCATAAGATTCTCAGAGGGCGAAGGCGGTGAGGTACATCATCATCTGCGCGTCAGAGCACGTCTTCTTGAGAAATTACGCAACGAGTTCTATCGCGCGATCCATGCTGAAAACCGAAGAAGAGCACTACCGGGCGTGTCGTAGAGCGCCCGGCGGCATCGGCGGCTTCGTCGCTGGATTTGATCACCGTCGAGGCCATCAGCAGCGTGTCGGCTGCTGCACCAGCCGCTCCTCGGCGGACGGAACGGCGCGGCGTGATTGAGATCGGCCAGGCCGTGCGCGGGCGGGGTCGAACCCGCAGGTTATTGTGCACGGTGCTGCGCGGGGTGACACCAGCTGCTGCCGTAGCCGGATCTTCGAACGCAGTCGTGGTTACGCCGGCGTCTTCAGGTTCGGTTCTGCTTTCGCGCACCTGTGGTGGTGCATTTTCATCCAATCTGTCTATTCC
>NZ_JAMYSP010000093.1:0-4433 GCF_040322015.1 Mesorhizobium sp. M0208
ATTCCCCGCCCGCCGGGCGCTGCCCCGCTCGGGGGTTCTTTATTTTTTTGTTGGGGGGGTGTGTTTGGCTGGCCTTGGGGGTGCCGGGGGGGTCCTCTTTATTCCCGCCCCCCCCCCCTGGCCGTTGCCGTGTTTATGGGCAGGCCTGGACGAAAGCTGCGACATTGCCGCTGCCGCCCTGGCTGACATTGGCATCGCAGCCGTGGCCCACCTGTACGCCGGCAGCAATGTTGCCGTTACCGTCCTGGGTCAGAATGGTGGTGTGGTTGGAGCCGAACTGGCCGACGCCGGCTACGTTGCGGTTGCCGTTCTGGTAGGTGGCGCCGTAGTTGCCGGCCCCGTCCTGGCCGATAGCCGAAAGGTTGTGGCGGCCGCGCTGCTGGCCGATCACCTTGTTGAAGCGACCGTTCTGATACACCCGGATACGGTTTTTGAAGCCGTTCTGGGCGCCGCCGGCCGAGTTCGACCAGCCATATTGCTCGATGCGCACGTCATTGGCCATGGCCGGAGCGGCGGCAGTGATACCTACAAGAGCGGCAAGCGCGGTTGCGATGAAAGAATTGCGGATCATGAGAGCGTCTCCTTTGGCGGACGGGACCGCGGTTGAACGGCTTCTTTTTAGGAGATGCCGTTCGAACTAAGGCTGAAGGCGGCGTTCAGCTGGGGTTCAGGAGGGCTTGCGCGGGTCGTGGCTGCGGCGGTCAGGCCGCTATTCGCTAGGGCAATGGGTGGAGCACACTCGCCAAGGGCGGCCGGTGTTGGGTCATTTCTATACTTAGCGATTGGCCGCTTCCGGCCCACAGGCTGCCGGACGGCAATGCGCCTATGCCAGTCATTCCCACGACGCCGTCCATCCACCAAAAGCGGACATCGCTAATCTGCAGGCCACAGGCAAGTTGTGCGCCCGACATCCATCTCGAATGACTGGGTGTCGATCCTACGCGGACCATCCGACCAATGGCTCGGAGCCATCTTCCTTTGCCTCGGCAGTAGTGCCAGACTGGACGGTGGGAGCACGACATGAGTGAGACCCGCAAAATAGCAGCGATCCTGGTCTCGGATGTAGTCGGCTACAGTCGGCTAGCGGGCGCGGACGAGGATCGTATCTTGGCACGGCTGCGGGCTCTGCGCAGCGATCTCATCGACCCCACCATTGCTGTCCATCGTGGTCGGGTCGTCAAGCGCACAGGCGACGGGAGTCTCGTCGAGTTCAGCAGCGTGGTAGAAGCAGTGCGCTGCGCGATCGAAGTGCAGAATGCCATGGTTGAGCGTAATGCCGGGGTGCCGGATGATCGCCGCATAGAGTTCCGGATCGGGATTCACCTGGGCGACGTCGTGCAAGAACGCGATGGCGACCTTATGGGCGATGGGGTCAATATCGCCGCGCGCCTGGAAGGAATCTGCGAACCTGGCAATATCTGTCTTTCCGAACAAGCCTATTGGCAGGTTAAGTCAAGGCTCGATATCGCGATCAACGATCGCGGTGAGGTGCAACTCAAGAACATTGCCTATCCGATCCGGGTTTATTCGCTGCAGGTCGGCGTCCCAACTAAGGCAAAGCCGGCGGCACCAACTGCGCCCCTTGTTCTAGAGAAGCTTTCGCAGCCGCTCGCACCACCCGACAAGCCTTCAATTGCTGTGCTGCCCTTCATCAACATGAGTGGCGATTCCGAACAGGAATTTTTCACCGACGGGCTGACGGACGACATCATCACCGATCTGTCGAATGTGTCCGGCTTCTTCGTGATCGCCCGCAACTCCACCTTTGCCTATAAAGGCAAGCCCACAGACGTCCGTCAGATCGCTCGCGATCTTGGCGTCAAATATGTTCTCGAGGGCAGCGCCCGGCGATCCAACAAGCGGTTGCGCGTGAATGTACAGCTTATCAATGCGGAAGAAGGCGGCAATCACGTGTGGGCGGAGCGCTTCGACCGCGAAATCGCCGACATCTTCGATGTTCAGGACGAGGTCACGCGACGCGTTGTTGAAGCGATTTCTGGTAAGCTTGGTGAAAAGAAACTTATTGCCCGTTCCCGACCGTCAAATCTCGAAGCCTATGATCTTTGTGTTAGGTCGCGAGGTAAGTGCAACATTTCCAGATCAGACAACCGTGAGGCATGTGCTGACTTGGAACGTGCCGTTCAGATCGATCCAAACTACTGCGAGGGGCACAGCAATCTTGCCATCTCACTGCTATTTGGCTGGATTATATGGGGAGAGCCACAGGAGCCCAGCCGCGCAAAGGCTCTGATACACGCGCAACGAGCCGTTGACATCGATCCCGACGATTCCCACGCTCGCAGGATCCTGGGCTGCGTTCAGCTTTATGAGCGCAACTGGGATGAAGCAAAATCCCAATTCGATGCTGCCGTTCGGCTCAATCCCAACAATGCAGATGCGGTTGCGTGGATGGGGGAGCTGCAAATCTACTTAGGCGATCCGCAAGCGGCGCTGATAGCTTGTGGCGCTGCGCTCCGTATAAATCCTCGTCCACCCGGTTGGTATTTCTGGATCCTGGGAATGGCGCAGATTTCCGCCGGTCACTACGAGGAAGCAGTTGCGTCCTTGAGCCGGGAGGAAACGTACGGGACGGGTTCGAGGGAGCACCTGGTTCCCGCGCTTGCCCTTGCCGGTCGCGTTCCTGAGGCACAGGAGGAAGCCCGCCTATTTCTTGCGGGCAATCCAAATTGGAAGGTCGATGATTTGGTGGCGAACTCACCCTTCAAGAGCGCGGGTGATGCGCAGCCGTTAGTTGATGGCTGGCGTCTGGTGGGCTTGCGGGAATAGCGCGTTGGCGGCAAGGGTGGAAAGGGGTACTGGTAATCCGCCGGGCGCGCCTAACAGCCAAGAGACGCCCCTTCGCGCGCGACCTACGGCATGTCCTCGCTATTAGTGCCATGCATGCTGGAGCCAGCCCAAGCTCAGCATGCGCGCGTATGTTTTTCTGCTCTCCGAGAAAAATACGGCATCGCCCAGCCAGCGGGCAGGTACGACGGCGTCTATGTCCGTGGGAACGACATTGTAGTCACCGCAGAGGATGGTCCGCTCGCCTAGCAGCGATGTGCTGTAGATGATGAGACGTTCGGCCCAGCGGAGCTTATAGTGGAACTTCGGGCCTGGCGCCGGGTTGCCATTGGGCAGGTAGATGCAGCCGACGATAAGGTTGTCGATCTCCGCCTCAAGATAGCGGCTGCGCGTATCGTCGGGATCGCCAGGAAGGCCGCGCCGGCGCTCGACGGGATCCCTGCCAAATAGCCACACCGTTGTTGGATTTCTGGCCGTGCCAGACAGCGCCATAGCCGGCATCCCGGATAGCTTCGGCCGGAAATTTATCGTCGGAGGTTTTCAGTTCCTGAAGGCAGATTACGTCATAGCTTGTCTCGCCTAGCCACTTCAGAGCACAGGCAGGCGCCCGTTGACACCATTGACGTTGAAGGTCGCGATCCGGGTCACTCCTTACTCCCTGATTGGCTTCGCCCGAGCTTACAACGGCAGGCGCGGTGGGGGGTTCAACATATTCTGGAATCGTCCGACCCCCGGTGACTTCGGTATGCCGCTCAAGAGGATGGAAGAGTTGGCTCGCGAGAATAGCGCATTGGCAGCAAAAAACTGGAGACGCGGTTACGGCTTTAGCCGCCGCTCGGTCCTGCTCGACATCTCGACGCGCCGCATCGACGCGGTGAACCAAACGACCATCCTGGAATTGGGTGAAGCGCAACAACATCTACACTCTGACCACAGGCGGCGAGCTCACTATCCGCGGAGCCTTCGGCTTATCTCGACACGTCTGGCGCCGGCGGCACCAAGCGCATGGTGGCCTATCGCCGCTCGCCCGAGGTGCTGAAGTTCCACATGCCGATGCCGTTCCAGTTCCTGCCGGCATGGCAGACCAGGCCGATCAAATTCGACGTGCCCGGCATCTTCCGTCTCGGCGGCGTCGATATCAGTCGGCCGAAGTCGATCCGCTATCTCGACCGCATCTAAGGAGGCGATGATGAAAGTCACCAATAGCCAAGCCGGCCCGCGCGGCATCAACACAACCAGCGCTCCGGTTCTCATCGATCCCGGCCAGACCGTCGATGTTGAGGTGAGCTCTGCCGAACTAAAGGTCGCTAAGCAACCGGCTGGTTCTCGTTTTGCTGGCAAGGATTCGTCCCAATCGGCCGAGTTCCAGGGCAAGGCCGCTGCCGACAGGGAACGCGAGGACCTGAAGAAGCAGGCGGATGACCTTGGCATCGAATTATGCCAGGAGCGTCTCGACCGAAAAGCTGAAGGAACTCGTCGACGCTAAGTTGGCGGAATGACTGGATGGTTGCGGCGGCGGGGGCCGCCCGTTTGGGACGGACGGCCTTGTTTTCAATCCTTCAAGGCGTCTCGGATCTTGTCCTTCGCCTTGCCGAAACCTTTCTGAAGGCTGCCTTCGGCCTTATCAG
>NZ_JAMYSP010000094.1:0-4210 GCF_040322015.1 Mesorhizobium sp. M0208
CAAATCGGAATGCCGGCCGGAATGAAATCGGAATGACTGGCCGGCTTCAAATTGGAATCAGTGGCCGGCTTCAGTGGAATACGCATTCAGCGGCTGGTGCGGGCGAACTTCTCGAACAGGATCATCGTCAAGAGGTTCGGCCTGGCAAAGCCGCGCGGCGTCACATGCCGGCGGATGCGAGATCTTCTCGCATTCGCGGCAAGAGAACTTTTCGCGCACGGTCTGGATCACCTCCAGCGTCTCGGTAACGTCCTCGCCAAGCTTGGCCAGCTTGCCCGAAGGCAACACGGGCAGTTCGCCGGCGCGGCTATGACCACCCGCTCACGCGGCAGATGTTCGGGGAAGGCTTGCACGATGGTCGCTTGCGCTCGGACGCCCTGACCGTCGAGGAGTGTGCCGCCAGTTCCGCCGCCAATTCGTCCTGGCTGGCGTCGGCTTCCAGCTCCTCAAGCTGCAACTCCATCTGTTCGAGAAGCCGCGCCTTGCGCTCCGAGCGGCTGCCATGGATTCGCGCTTCAGCTTCTCGATCTCCAGCCTGGCCGGGCAATCAGCGCATCCAAGTGCGAGTTCACGGCTTGCGCGCGGGCGGCGTAGGCGAGATCATCGAGAATCGGGAGATGGAATGGAACTTGTCGAGCTTGGCCAGAGCGCTCTCGAGCGCTAGGTCTCGGCGTTCCGTCTGAAGCTTCTGGACGAGGTCGGTTGTTCTGGTGAAGAGCACCCGGCAGCCATTCTCGATGAGCGCAAGGCCGATGGCTGAAGCGACATGGCTTTTGCCGCCGCCGGGCGGGCCGAACAGAAGCAGGTTCGCCCCCTTCTCCAGCCAGCTGTCGCCGGAATACATGGGTCTCGACACCAACGCATTCAGCGCGCCCCTGTATACGACGTGTGCCGCTGCCGTCCACTTCGGACCTTGGCCTCAGCCAACCGGCGCAGATAGCCGCGATCCTCATTCGATTTGAGCGCGTGCAGAAGGGTGACATAAAGATTTGCAAAAAGAATCTACTGTTAATCTGGAAGGAATGTAACGGACGTGTAATTGTGGAGAGGCAGAGGATCGGATCGGTCATCCCATTCTGGGCTGGCTCCCAGCACCCTCCGCGGCATCGCCGTATTCGTGAAATGCGCTTGATGTCAGTGTTTGAGCACGCGCGATAGGAACGTCCGGGTGCGCTCACTAGTCGGTTTGTCGAAGATCTGCGCGGGCGGCCCCACCTCGACGATCGCACCATTATCCATATAGATAACGCGATCGGCAACTTCGCGGGCGAAGGCCATCTCATGCGTGACAATCATCATTGTCATGCCATCAGTGCGGAGTTCGCGCATGACGTCCAGCACCTCGCCGACCAATTCCGGATCGAGCGCCGATGTGGGTTCGTCGAACAACATAACGTGCGGTTCCATCGCCAGCGAACGGGCAATAGCGACGCGCTGCTGCTGTCCGCCCGACAACTTGCCGGGATATTTTTGCGCCTGGTCTCGCAGACCAACACGTTCGAGCAGACGCATTGCGATAGCCTGCGCCTCCTCGCGCGACTTGCCGCGAACCCGCATCGGGGCAAGGGCGATGTTCTCCATCACCGTCTTATGCGGAAATAGGTTGAACTGCTGGAACACCATTCCTACGCCGCGTCTGATTTGATGGAGCGCCTTCTCGCCACCGCCCAATTCCAGGTCCTTGATCGTTGGCATGGAAAATCCGTCAACCACCAAGGAACCGCTCTCATGCGTCTCTAGCCCATTGACGCAGCGAATCAGTGTGGACTTGCCCGAGCCGCTGGCGCCGATCAGCACCAGCACCTCACCGGTCGCCACCGACAAGGTCACGTCGCGCAATGCCTGGAACGAACCATAAAACTTGTTGACCTCGTCAAAGGCCACCATCGCTGGCCCGGATTCATCGGATCGCACTATCATCAACGCGTACTCCTATTCATATGGGCCTCCATCCGGCGCGATCCAAAAGTAATCGCCGAGCCGATAACGAAATAGACGGTAAACATGAACACGTAGACTTCATTTGTCTGACCGCTGGCATTTGGATCTGCTAATATCAATTGTCCAGCGCGAAGGAAGTCCATCAGTCCGATGATAAAGACGAGCGTCGCGCCATTGAAAACGTCGAGCACGTTACCGACCAGCGCCGGCTGTACCACTCGGAGGGCCTGCGGCAGAACTATTTCAGTCGAAATCGTCCAATCCGACATACCCAGCGAGCGAGCCGCCTCCCGCTGTCCGCGCGGCACGGCTTGGAACCCGCTGCGCACATACTCGGCCACATAAGCGGCATTGAAGATAGTGTATCCGACCATGCCGCGCGCGAGCGAGGACATCGAAACTTCGGGCATGAACAGCGGCACGGTGATCCAAATCCAGTAGACGACGAGAATCAGTGGCACCGACCGCATCACCTCGATATACCCAGTGCAGCAGGCCCTCAGACTGGGATTTTTGCTCGAGCGGCCGAACGCAAGCAGAATTCCGAGCGGCAGAGACGCCGTTGAAACGACGACCGTGAGCATGACGCTGAGCAGAAGCCCACCCCAGCGATCAAGCCCGGGCGGAGCTAGGACAAATACGGCTGCCCCGCAGGCAGTCAGCCATATAGCTACACCAAATCGACGCGACCAAGGCAGTTGCACGGCGCCGACCGCAGTGCACAGAACGGCGAGGGCCAACCAGGCACGCCATGTTTGCTCCACCGGGTACAACCCGAACAGCAGCAACCGAAGGCTCTCGTATATCCGTGCCCAGTGTGCCTCCCAGATGACCCAATGCAGCAAGACCACTGAAAGCCAGCCAAGCGCCGCGGCGATGAGTATCGAAAGAATAGAATCGATAGGGTTCGCAAAAAGGTTGCGGCGGAGCCAGCTATGCAATGTCGTGACCATCACGCTCTCTCCAGGGAGAACCGTCTATTTACAACGTTCGTCAACGCGCTGATTACCCAACTGAGAAGCAGGTAAACCCCCATGACGATAAGGACGGTCTCGAAATCGCGGCCAGTCTGGTTGGCCACAGTGCCGCTCACGCTAAACAAGTCGGGAAAGCCGATCGCAATACCGATCGACGTATCCTTTGTGAGGCTGATATAGCGGTTGGTTAGAGAAGGTATGATAATTCTGAATACTTGTGGGAGCACGATGTCTCTGATCGTATCGCGCCGCGACAAACCCAGTGCCGCGGCCGCTTCCCACTGCCCTTTAGGCAGCCCTTCGATTGCACCGCGAACGATCTCTGAGATGTACCCGGCGCTGTTTACCATGATGGCAATTAGGATGGCAGACATCTCTGGCGTAAAGTGCAATCCGCCGGTCGCGCCGAAACGTCCAAGCACCGGCAAATCAAGATCAATACGCAAACCTGTTGTGTAACTCGCACCAGCAAAACATAGTCCGGCGCCCAATAAAGCGATACGCCACCGCGTAGGGAAGCGGCGCAGGCACGCCGCCGCCAGGAAAGCGATTGCGACGGCGACCAATAGAGATGACGCGGGCTCCGAGCCCTCTGCTAGGTGCGGTAACGGCAAAAAGACCCCGGATTGTTCTGCAACAAACCATCTTCGGACGGTTGTTGTGCTCGCGGCCGAAGGCAACTGCAGCAACACCGCAAAATACCAGAACATCAGCTGGATCAGTATGGGCGTGTTCCGGATGAATTCGCCAATCGCGAAGGCCAGATTCCGAACTAGCCAATTGGTCGACAAACGAAAAACGCCCAAGGCAACTCCAATCATTGTCGAGAATGCGATGGCCAGAAGGGCCACTTTGACCGTGTTGAAGAGGCCCGCTTCCAGCATCGCCAGATTGGATGATGCGGCGTCCACAGTATCGAAAATTGGCGCCCACCCGCTCCAAATGGGCGCCAACCCCTCGCTTATGCTGAATCGGGAAGGTGCAGACAAATAAGCAAAACTGAAGTCGACGCCACGGCTTGCTAGGTTTTGTTGGATCGCCAACCCCCCCAGTATTACAAACCCAAGAACGGCCGCTACTATGGCACCATGAGTCAGCTTGTATCGCACCCAAGCAACGTATCGCTTAGCCGATGGCGTTGCGCGCGAGGATCTCCACGGTCTTGTTTTTGCTACTATCATGCCCCGGTCCGATGCATTGCCACGTGGTTGATCGACGCCGAACTCCGCCTACTCCCAAGGAGGCGAGTACAGGAGTCCGCCGTTAAGCCATGAGGCATTGGGGGTGCCGGT
>NZ_JAMYSP010000095.1:0-4181 GCF_040322015.1 Mesorhizobium sp. M0208
TAAATATGTCTCAGCTTTTCCAGCCCTGACCCGATCTCAGACTTGCGGTGAACGTAACATTGTCAGCGACTGGTGGTCGTAAAGACCTTGTAAATTGATTTGAAGGATCTGTTGCACCGTTTTGACCGGCGGTGTGGCACGGAGCGTCTCCACAAATTTCGCAGGGTTGCGATCTTCAAGGGACGCCAGGTCGACCAGTCAGTGATCCTGCTTTGCGTGCGCTGGTATCTGGCCTCCGACCTCAGCCTGCCTGATTTGGAGGAGATGATGGCCGAGCGAGGCATTACTCGTCTGGGTGCGCTGCCAGATGAGCAGATACTGCACGAATTCGCATGCTTCACGATCGCCTCGGTGTCACGGCGTCGTACTTGTAAGTCTTCGCATTGGCCGGATATATAGTCCGGTGACACAGATCATGCGTCCTTCGCCCGGCACTCGGCCAAGATGCTGTTAAGCGCCAAGCGCCTCGTCTATCAGGAGCAGCGGAGGTCAAAAGACTAGAGCCGTCGCAAGCGCAGGACGCCGGCTAAGCCAGACTCTTCCGCGATTACCGTTCCTGACGCAGTATCATCTGCATCTTCAGAATCGCACTAGTCTCCCAACGAAAGAAGCTCGATCGGACACTGGCACCAATTGGTGTTTCAAAAAATGACCCCGAGTGAGCACTTTAGCTCAACTCAGCGAAATCTATGTTGTTAAACTCGGTGAAGCGGCGATGACATATGAGATACTGTCTCGGTAATCGCCCTCCTGGCGACGACGGTCCCGACGCGCTCTTTTGGTGATGGTTCCAGATGGGGTGGATGTCAGCCTTCTCCGACGCAATGTGCCAAGTTTGTGGTGCTTAACCGAACTGTCGTATTCGCAAGAAGCTGTCGCGCCTGCAAGCCGCGATCTGCTGGACCAGATCTACCAGCTGGTGGCCGGATGGACCAACTGGATATTTCGCTAACAGACGAGATCGTCTCCGACGGAACCTATACGTGATCGCGGTGACGTCGGTTCAAGCGACCAGGGGCCATACTACCCAGGAACTGACGTTTGATTTACCAATGGAGGTCCCATGAAGAGCGGGAATTGCCCGCGGGATACCCGTCAACATCGGATCGGCGGGCGGAGCGGGATCTAGGCCACATCTCAACTCTTTCGAGAGATCGCGTCCAAAGATATCAGCATCTAAGTTTTATTTCTCTATGTTGCGCTTGTATAACCTTACCGAAGCATAAATTTAAGTTAGAATAACTCTACTAACAGCAACGAGGTGGTAGACCTTTGAGCATGCCGGGCTGCCGAGGATGGCGCGCAGAGCCGTAGCCTTGGAGCCGGCAGCTTTGTGCGCCAGTGACAATATCCGGCGCAAATGGCTGCGGAGCAGAGAATATGGAACGCCCGCCGATAACTGCTGTCTCTCAACTTCGAGGGCTGGCAACCAGAGTGTCCGACCGGTCTTCTTTGGTCCCATCTATGCATTTCCCCAAGGCAGCCAGAGAGGCGTTTGCGGTGGAGTTCGGCCGGTTTCTCGACCAGACTGATGCGGTTGCTCAATCCGAGCAGTTGTTCGCCCTATTATCTGCTTTTGCCCTGAATCTTGGTTGCCCTTGGATCGCCTATGGCTCTCTTACACCCGATCAAAGATTTTCAAAGCCGGTCCGACGCGATCCGGCCATCATGCAGAACTATCCTGATGAATGGCAGGACCGCTATTTCGAAATGGGTTATGACAGGATAGACCCAATCATCAAGACAAGTCGCCAGCGGACAAGCGCCTTTCGATGGAGCGATGTGTACAACGACGCAACCACGACTGAAGACGAACGGCGTGTTTTCGATGAGGCTGCGGCGTTCGGCTTAAGGTCGGGCATCAGCGTTCCATTGCACGGTCCTCAAGGCAGCTTTGCGATCATGAGCTTTGCTCAACCCAGGGACCACGGCTTCCAAAATAGAACGATAGCATACTTGCAACTTGCCGCGCTTCATTTCCATATGAAGGTCGCGAAGTTCGCTAATTTGGGTGGTATAGAAGAGACCCCTAACCTTTCTACGAGAGAAATAAATTGTATACTGTGGACGGCGAGAGGGAAATCGTCATGGGAAATAGGGAAAATTCTTGGGATATCTGTAAACACAGTCAATTTCCATATAAAAAACGCAATGCGAAAATTGGATACTGGTAGCAGAACGGTCGCTGCGATAAAAGCCATAAACTTCGGAATTATCGAAATGTAAGAAGCGGCTGACAGCCACGGCAACTTCATCCGGGGGACGATTAGAGTCCCGGCCCTTTCTGTTACGGGAGCAGGGCGCGAGTTGAGCTGTCGGCATAGGCGCGGTCCCTCATGTCCGTCGGCCAGCGTCAGACAGGCTTCCACCAGCAGGCCGTGGCGGTTCTCCATCAACCCATGTCCCATGAAGCACAACCTGGCCTCCTTGCCCCGCCCTTTGCGGTAGAGCCTGGCGTCGGGGTCGGAAGTCGAGGTGTGCGTCTCGTTCGATCGCCTCTCGCCGTGGAAGTCGGCTTCCGCATTGCGTCCGCCGCCGTCTGCCGGCGGTTCGCCATGACCGCCGCTTGGGCCGCCCTTTGGCTTGACGCTCTTCATCGAAGCCCAGGCCTCGATCAGCGTGCCGTCGACCGAGAAGTGATCCGTGGACAGGAGCTTCTTGACTTTGGGCTGCGCCAGCACGGCCCCCAGGAACTTCGCCGCGATATCGCCCTCCAGCAGCCGGTCACGGTTTTTGGAGAACACCGAATGGTCCCAGGCTGCGTCGTCGACGCCGATGCCGACGAACCAGCGGAACAGGAGGTCGTATTCCGAGGCTCCATCAAAAGCCGCTCCGAGCGGATCGAATAGAACGCCTGCAAAAGCATCGCCCGCAGCAGCTTCTCCGGCGGGATAGATGGCCGTCCGATCGGCGAATATAGCGAACTTTTCAGCTACGTGGACCTTGAAGTCCGGGGTTCGGCGCAATCATCCATTGCGGGCGATCCGGACGATCGTGACTGAAGCCCTGTCGACGCTGGAGCGTGAGTTCGCAGCGCCAGTTCGATCGTCGCCGCCACGCACTCGTCACCTCCGAATCCCTTCGGAGCCAGTGAGTCATCGCTGCGCTCCGGTGGCGAGGGCCTTTTCACCAGCCTGCTAGAGCGCGATGACATTAGGTTGCGGAATAGCTTGAGTTGATCGGTAATTCGACATTATAGCGGGCTGAACTGGTCAAGTAGAGTCCCGATACCGCTGCGCTAAATGTCCACACTGCCTAGCACTACTTTGGCAGATTTTTAGCGATAGGGGCATTTTGAGGATTCCCAAGAGAGGTAGCTTCGGTGATTCATAGGGGTCGGCTTTTGGAGGGGCCGACCATGGATGGGGACTGGCAAGTTGGAGCGCTGGCTAGCGCCATTTGTCGCGGCGCCGAGGCATAAGACGTGAGCGCGGATGTGCCCGGCCTATGTGGCGGGATTGATCGGCCCTAGCGATCGCAAATGCAGGCAGCCGATGGCCGCCTGCGGCACAGCTGTCAGCTATGACCAATTACACCATTTCATCGCGAGCGGCGTATGGGACGCGGGCACCACTGGAGGCTGCGCTACTTGCTGAAGCCGATAGCCAAGTTGGCGGTGACGATGCCTGGCCGATCGTCGATGATACCACCCTGCCCAAAAAAGGGCGCCACTCGGTCGGCGTCGCACCGCAATATGCGTCGGCGCTAGGCAAGAACGCCAACTGCCAGACGCTGGTGTCGCTGACGCTGGCATCGGGTGAAGTGCCGGTGATGGTTGGTCTGCGGCTGTTTCTGCCCGAGAGCTGGACAAGCGATCCCGCCCGGTCGCCCGTGTCAACGTGGCCGATGACCATCGTTGCTTGCAGGACCAAGCCCGAGCTCGCGCTGGCGGAGATCGATCGGCTTCGCAGGGCCGGCGTGCGCTTCGGCTGCATACTTGCGGATGCGGGATATGGCTTGAGCGCGCCCTTCCGGCAGGCGCTCACCGAGCGCGGCCTCGCCTGGGCGGTCGGCATCCCGTTCGAGCAGAAGATCTATCCCGCCGGTGTGGCGATGATCTTCCCAGTCTCGGGGCGGGGGGGGCCCCGCCCCCACCCCAACCCCCGCTCTAGGGTGGTTTGAGCGCCGGCGCCCCGGGGGGCGGCGGGGGTGGGGGCGGGGCGGTTGGGGGGGGGCACCCA
>NZ_JAMYSP010000096.1:0-3925 GCF_040322015.1 Mesorhizobium sp. M0208
AGGAACTCATGAAGTGGACCGAGAGGGGACCGAAGTGGAATCTGGCGGTGCAAGCCTGCAGCGACGCCTTTGAGGGCCGGGTGTCGCCCAACGATGTCCGTAAGGCTTTCGAGGAAGCTGCCGAGGAGGAGGGTATGCTCTTTCTGGATTAGGAAGCTGTAAGGAGGGGACCGACCCGGGATCAATTGTGCCCGCCGTTCTCGACACTCCCGCCTTGGGGCGTGACAGCCCTCATGTGAACTTCATCGCTGGGGACGAAAGAACCTCTGAAGCAGCGGAGTTCGGACGGGTCCTTTGAGGCGATCGCCGCCACGACCAAACCCAAGACAAGCGAAATGGCCAGGGCGACGCCTACCGGAAGATAATGCATACCGGCTTCGTACCGACCGCTCCGACAACCGTCGACTAACGTTTGGAAACAGTCCCGTCACGACCTCAGGCATGCCTAACAAACGGTTAACCGTCACTCATTAGCACGAGAGCGAACCCTTGGCAGTCGGTCGCCGGGCCGAGGATGTATTCACATTTTTACTCAAATTGATTCGGAATAGTTTTCTACTCGTAAGTCATCATCGCAACATACCCAGGATCAAGTAAGTCAAAATCTCTCTGAGTGCGTTGTCAGTGCAGTAGCAGTCATCGTTTCTGCTGCTGAGACGCACCAGGTAAAGGAGAGTGTCATGGCAAATGTCCTTAAGAGTTTCGCCACGGCTTTGGCCAGTGGTGCACTGGTTTTATCTTTATCTTTCCCCTCCAGCGCAGCCGGCGTTGGCGTCGGTGCAGGCGTAGCAATTGGTGGGACAGGCGGCATCAAGGCTGGTCTCGGCGCTTCAATCGGCGGCAGTGGCGGCATCAACGCGGGGGCCGGCGCCTCGATTGGTGGACGCAGCGGAGTCAATGCCGGTGTAGGCGCTAATATAGGCGGCAGTCGGGGCATTATCGCCGGAGCCGGCGCGAACATTGGCGGCAGGAGTGGCGTCACCGCCGGTGCTGGCGCAAACATAGGTGGCACTAGCGGCGTCACTGCTGGCGCGGGTGCTAACCTAGGCGGCACGAGTGGTGTCGCTGCTGGCGCCGGTGCGAATGTCGGTGGCGCGGGCGGCGTTGCAGCGGGCGTAGGAGTCAATGTCGGTGGCACGAGTGGTATCGGTGTGGGCGCCGGTGTCGGCGTTGGTGGCGGTACCGTTCCCGGCACTCCCGGAACGCCAGGGACACCTGGAACACCAGGGACGCCCAGCACTCCCGGCCTGCCGACCGTGGTCGCCCAGATGTCCAGCAGCCAACTGATACGCATGAAAAAGCGCTGTGTCGACGTGCTCAGCAGTGAAGGGACGTATGACAGTGATCTGCGTCAGCTTTGCATGCTGATCGCGCGCCGCTGAGGAGAGTGCTGCGTTAACGGGAGCGTCGAATCGGCCGTGCAGGCTTTGACGACACTCTCCTGGCCTCGCGGCCGGGCCCGTCACTCGCAAGGTGGCGGGCTTCTCTGCGTCAAGGTCGCTGCGTTGAGGGTTGTCCGCAACCCGGACTGTCTGAGGTGGCGAGAAATGGAACTTATTCGCTGGCGTACCATCTTCGGCGGTGCCATCCCCTGCTAAACCCATGGCTCAAAGCAGGGGCCGCTAGGGCCAGCTCACGCCCCAGGGCAGCGTTGGCGATAAGAAGCGCCTTGACTGCTTCTCTGGCACCACCATGGGCAGCTATGGCTTCGTCGGTCGCAAGCTCCCAGTCGGCAGGATCAACTTGCTGTTCCTGCGATCTCTGGGTTTGTTCTCCCATGGCTGTTGCCCGCCTAGCGCGTCGCCCGGCGTGGGACCGAAAGCCTGCCAAGCTGTTGCTGAAGGCGCCCATTGAGGGCGATCATCTCCTTGAGCGCCTCGCGAGGATTTTCAGTCACACATGTCGGCCCAAGGGCTGTTCCGTCAGCCGTCAATGATTTCGTCAGGATCCACTTCCGGCCATTGCATTCGTCTCCATAGTCAATCTCGGCCTAGCGGAGTGCGTCGCCGGATTGGAGTTCAAATGACCGCACACGCGGCGCTGAATTCGAGCTTGCCGCGCGGAAATGGTTCCTGCCCTGCCCTAACCAAAGATTGCAGATAAGAATCCCTTTGAACTGCCCGGTGGCAGAGAAGGGATATTGACAGCATCGCTGTCGAAAAACCGGACATCGGGCCACGATCGATGCCCAGGGCTCCTTCTTACGCGCAGTAACTCTGAAACAAATCCTGCCGACACGCGTTCCAGCATTGCGGGCGGCGTTGCCGGAGGACCCAATGCCCGACGAATACAATGACATCGTCATCCCCCAAAACCACGATGCATCGCCACTTCGGGAGGAGGAGTATTTCGTCGTCTGCCCGGCGTGCGGCCAGGCGTTCGACATCAGGTGTATGGCAGAGGCGCTTCACCATAACGAGTTGGGCCACCAGCCCTACGACCTCGACTCGTAGTCGGCAGCTACTGACGAAGTCGAGCCTGGTCGAGACCAACACCGAGGGTAAGTTCTCGCTCATCTGGCCGGCGTTGCGGTCTGATCGGCTTACAAGAATCCTCGTCGCGAGGCGCAGCTTCGCCGGCACGCTATGTCGTGACAGATACCTTGCGGGCTTCAGCGACGACTTCTTGCCGTTGCGGTTGTTGTCGATGCGGACGAGGCTGTCACCGGCCGGGTTGTTCACACAGGGCGACGCGCTTACTCCCCCAACCATGTCGTTCCGTCACGACGCTCCGAGCAGACCTATTGCCGGCGTCGGGAGCCGGGAGGATGGGTAAGAACCGGGGCCCGTCGCGGTTGAACTCGCCGAAGGGCGACCAAGCCCTCATTGCAGAGAAAGGTTGCGGTCGAGCGGGATGCCCGGCTTGCCTTCACACGAGGTCTCCTTCCACAGCGCACTGCGACGCGTCATGGACGGACGCGCCGCCTGTTGCCGAGAGCGACGATTGCGACTGCGCGAATGCCGGACGTCAGGTGAAGCGCGGTCGCGATAGGCCCAGATCTGACTTGCTTCACCAGTAATCCGAAGAGCGCCAGGGACGCACTAGGTGAACTCATGCCCTTAACAGTCGAGCGCCCATTTATCCGTTCGTCCACCCCATATGGACAGCGCCGCACGCCTGGTTGGCATCTTCCCCGCGCCGACACCGGCTGTTGTCTCGCCTGAGCGTTAACCCGTTGAAGCCCGGCGGTGCTTTCTCAGCCTAGTGATCGCCGACTTGTCGACAGTAATCACCCCGCCGCAGTCGATGCGCACAGTGAGTTTGTTCCCTCCGCAATCGGGGTGACGTCCCCAACAAGAACCACTCGGTCGCCGGCGCGGACTTTGGGTGGCGGATCAATCGTATAGGGATGGTCATACGAAGGAATGCTCACCCTGGCGCGCCCGCTGGGGAGAATCGCGATGACGATACCTGCTAGCGCAACCTCATCGCCGACCTCAAATTCACGGGGCATGTTAACGTGCAGCATGGTGTTCCTCCCGATGCTTTCCTAATTCACGCTTTGCTAAATTAATGCCCGGCCAACCAGGTTGGTTGCTTGCAATCGACTTCGTACGGTTCCGCACAATTCCAGCTGGGGTATGCAACTCCCAGTTGGCCTCGGATCGGCCTTGTGTGCGTCAATTCTACAGAAATGGTTTTAACATTTCAGCGATGACCTTGGCGCCCGCCCAACCACGTGTTAGCGAAGCGACGGACTTCCTCTCGGTCCGGCGATGGCCATAAAGGCGGTGCGTGGAGCGGAGGAACGCCGACGCCGGAAACAGGTATCGAGTGCTGTTCCCAAAGTGACGGCTCCCTCGGAGCGGAAGTTGAACACCGGCCACCGTTAGGTCCGGCTCCAAACGTCAGAGAAGCCGCTCGACGGCTTTACCTGCAACGCTGGTTATTGGAGCCGGCTCGTCAATGCGGGTGTCGTGCGCCT
>NZ_JAMYSP010000097.1:0-3766 GCF_040322015.1 Mesorhizobium sp. M0208
GCAAGCCAACGATAGGATGGCAAACTGTTCGCGATGTCCTCGCACAGCTGTTCGCGATGTCCCCGGTCCAAACAGGGGGGAGATCACCCACGCCCGAAATGCCGGGCGGCAACCTCGACATGCGTGTCATGCGCATGCGCTTCGAAGCGCTCGGTTTCGCCGAAATCGTCCAGCGCCTCGTTCGGCCACCACGTGCCGCCGACCACAATGCCGTCAGAGACCAGCCTTTGCTCGGCGACCAACGAGGCGCCGACCGAGTCGACAAAGGTGAAGCGGCCCGGACGCAGCCGCAGCACCGCGATGTCGCCGACCGCACCAACCGCAAGCCTGCCCAAATCTGGCCTGGCGATCGCTTCGGCCGGCCGCTGTGTCGCGGCGCGCAGCACCTCGACCAGCGGCATGCCGAGAACCAGCAGCTTCGACATGCACACCAGAATGTCGAAGGCCGGCCCGTCGACGCAGTAGAGATGCACGTCGCTGCTGATCACGTCCGGCGCCAGCCCCTCGCTCAGCATCGCCTTGGCCACCTCGAAATCGAACGAGCCCATGCCGTGGCCGATATCGAAGATGACGCCGCGCTCGCGCGCCAGCCGCATGTCCGGCCGCACCGCGCCCGAAGCGAAGACCGGTGCGTTGGGAAACGGCCGGAAGCAGTGGGTGAGGATATCGCCTTTGCGCAGCCGCGGCAGCACTTCCGAGCGACCCGGCGGCGGCTCGTCTATATGCGCCATCAGCGGCAGGCCGGCCTTGTCGGCGGCTTCCAGCCCGAGATCGACCGGCGCGATGCCGCTGCTGCCGCCGGCATGGCGACCGGAGCGGACCTTGACGCCGACGATCACGTCTGCGTGCTCGCGCGCCGCGGCCACCGTCTCGCGCGGTTCGCAGAGCCTGAGGTCGCTGCATTCGCCGACCGCGACGGTCTGCGAGAAGCCGAAAATGCCGGCAAAGGAAATGTTGACGTATGCCAGGATACGGACCTTCGAGCGCTCGATGACGTGGCGGCGAAAGCCGAGGAAATTGCCGGCGCCGGCGCTTCCGGCATCGACGAAGGTGGTGGTGCCGCTCTTTGCGGCGAGCCGGTCGGCATCGACGCCGAGCGACGTGCCGCCCCAATAGACATGGCTGTGCAGGTCGATCAGGCCGGGCGCGACGATCGAGCCCGTGGCGTCGATGACGCGGGCTGCACGTTCGAAGGGGATTTCGGGGTCGATGGCGGCGATACGGCCGTCGGCAATCGCCAGATCGCGTTGTGCGTCGAGGCCGGACGCCGGATCGATGAGGCGGCCGCCCTTTATCAGGAGATCGAATTGCATTGCGCCTGTCTCCGCTTTTCCGTCAGGCCGGCCTGTAGGCGACGGCTTCGACCTCGATCTTGATGTCGATCATAAGCCGTGACTCCACCGTCGTGCGTGCCGGCGGATCTTTCGGGAAATGCCGGGCGTAGACGGTATTGAAGATGCCGAAATCGCGCGCGTCCTCGAGCCAGACCGTCGTCTTGACCACGTCGTCGAGCGTGCAGCCGGCCAGCGCCAGTGCCGCCTTGACGTTCGACAGCACCTGTTCGGTCTGCTCGGCTATGCCGCCCTTGACCACCAGCCCGTCGCTGCCGACCGGCACCTGGCCTGAGACATAGACGAAATCGCCGGCCCTGACCGCCGGCGACAACGGCACATGGGATTTTCCGAAACACTGCTTGGGCAAGGAGGCCTCCTGTCTAGGTTCTTTGGGTGAACGCGCGATGCTGCAAGAGATTGGGCGCGGCTGCACGCCATCGATCCACATTCTGAAAGCCTATATCGCTTTGCTGCGGTAACGCCAGAACGATCACCGCCCTTGGTGATCCTTCGCGCCAGCATCTGGACCCGCGACGCCAGCCGGCTCAGCGGTCGATCCGCGTCGACAGGATGATCGACGACGACGTCCGCTCGACCCCGTCCATGGCGCCGATCTGGTCGAGGAGCGTGTCGAGATCCCTGATCGACGGCGCTTCGACGACAACGATCATGTCGAAATTGCCGCTGACCGAGTGCAGGGTTCGAACCGGTGCCAGCGCCTGCAGGCTGCGCACCACCTTGTCGGCGAGCTTGGGGGTGACGGTAAGCAGGACATGCGCCCTGACCAGCCCCTGTTCGTAGTCGGGCGAAAGCCTGACACCGTAGCCGGTGATGATGCCGCGCTGTTCCAGCCGCTCGATCCGGCTCTGCACCGTGGTCCGCGACACGCCCAGCCGTCGCGCCAGTTCGGCGGTCGAGGCGCGCGCATTGATGCGCAGCAGGGAAAGCAGAGCCTGGTCGGCATCGCTTAGCATTTCGACGAACCTTGCCGGCACATTGCGCAAAGAGAGACTGCGTTTCGTACAGTCTCACGCTTCCTTTCGACAGGCAAGCTGCGATTCTAGCGATCAATCCAACGTTGGTGCGAGGGACCAGTCATGAAGGAAATCATCGTCGTCGGCGCCGGCAAGATCGGCTCGACCATTGCCGAGATGCTGGCTTCCACGGGCAACTACCATGTCACGCTCGTCGACCGCTCGGCGGCGCAGCTCGGCGCGGCCGAACTGCCTGAAACGATCGAGACGCTGGAACTCGACATCGAAGCCGCCGGCACCCTCGAAGCGGCCTTGGCCGGCAAATTCGCGGTGCTCAGCGCCGCGCCCTTCCATCTGACCACGCGCATCGCGGAGGCGGCGGCCAGTGCCGGCGTGCACTATCTCGATCTGACCGAGGATGTCGTCAGCACCAGGCGGGTCAAGGAACTGGCGCGCTCCGGCAACAGCGCCTTCATTCCGCAATGCGGCCTGGCGCCCGGCTTCATCTCGATCGTTGCCAACGACCTCGCCAGCCGCTTCGACACGCTGGAGAGCGTGCGCATGCGGGTTGGCGCGCTGCCGCAGTACCCGTCGAACGCGCTGAACTACAATCTGACCTGGAGCACCGACGGCGTCATCAACGAATATTGCGAGCCTTGCGAGGCGATCGTCGAAGGCGAGCTGATCGAGGTGCCGCCGCTCGAGGAGCGCGAGGAGTTCTCGCTCGACGGCGTCACCTATGAGGCGTTCAACACCTCGGGCGGGCTGGGCACGCTGGCCGAAACGCTGAAAGGCAGGGTGCGCACGCTGAATTACCGCACCATCCGTTATCCCGGCCATGCCGCGATCATGAAGGCGCTGCTCAACGACCTTGGCCTGCGCCACCGCCGCGACGTGCTGAAGGACATTTTCGAAAGCGCCCTGCCGGCAACGCTGCAGGACGTGGTTATCGTCTTCGTCACCGTCAGCGGCCGCAAGAACGGCCGTCTGCTGCAGGAGACCTATGCCAACAAGATCTACGCCAGGCGCGACGGCGAAAAGGTGCGCAGCGCCATCCAGATCACCACTGCATCGGCGATCTGCGCCGTGCTCGACATGCTCGCCGACGGCACCTTGCCGGCAAGAGGTTTCATCAAGCAGGAGGACATCGCGCTCGACGCTTTTCTAGCCAACCGCTTCGGCCACGCCTACGCGCAGCACGAGATGGTTAGCCGGCTTGCGGGGTGAGCTGCGTAATCTCCCCCCTCGAGGGGGAGACGTCGCCGAAGGCGACAGAGGGGGTCGCCTCACGAAGAGCGCCAACCTCCATCTGTCGCAAGGGAGGTCGCATCCAGTCGAACCGACCCCCTCTGGCCTGCCGGCCATCTCCCCCTCAAGGGCAGGGGAATCGCATATGGCGATTTTGGGGTTGAGTTTAGGCTGAGAAAGGATTCTTTGGAGAGGCAGTTGAGCGAAGGA
>NZ_JAMYSP010000098.1:0-3070 GCF_040322015.1 Mesorhizobium sp. M0208
ATGCGATGCGCCACCAGACCGACATTTACCTGAGAGAGAACAAGAAATCCGGCGCTCACCACTGACCGATGCGCAGCCGTCGCCCTCGCGGGCCAAGATTGACCGCGAGTGGCCTTACCAGGTTGCGCTGCCCGATGATCTATACACGGGACACAGCTTCTCGCTGATCCGCGATTTCTGCGAAGAGCGAGGGCTGGTCCCAATAACAAGGCAGGGGCGGCGCTGAGAAATGCCACGCCGGCAATCTCCGGCCCTACACCTTCATGCAGGCCATGGGTGCTTGGATGCGGCGCCCAGTTTCTCCAGTGGGCCAATCATAACGCATCAGGTCAGGCCCGCGTTTACGCGTTCGACTCTACCTCCCGCGAAAAAGTACCTGTCGATACATGCGATCTAGCCGTCGCCTTGGGGTCAAGGAGCAAAATTCAAAATGCATTGTTAGGTGTAAAGATTAGGAGCGACCTATGCACCCCAGCCTCACCTCGAACAATATGGCTCGCGGCACTCCGACTACGCCGGCCGCGGAAGGGCTAGCTCCGGCGTTGGCCCGCAACATTGACGCTCTCGTCGAGCGTAGAAGGCGAGAGGCGAAAGCCGCTTCTCTTCAGGAAAGGGCCGCCGCCGCAATCAGCAGATTTGCCGGCAGCATGATCTTCGTCTACATCCATCTCGTTTTCTTTGGCGGCTGGATCGCCTTTAACACTGGTATCGCTCCGATCGTTCAGGCTTGGGATCCTTCTTTAGTCATCTTGGCCATGCTCGCGTCCGTGGAGGCAATATTTCTCTCCACCTTTGTGCTTATCAACCAGAACCGAATGGCCGCTGAAGATGACGCGCGGGCTGATCTCGATCTCCAGGTTAGCCTGCTCAACGAACACGAGACTACCAAGCTGATCAAGATGGTCGAGGAGATTGCCAAGCGTTTAGACATCCAGACGGAAGCAGACGAGGAATTGAAGGAACTGAAGCGCGATGTGGCGCCCGAAGCAGTTCTCGACAAGATCGTGGAGGCAGGAGATCAGCCAACGCTCGGCTGAGCAATTAGCCGCTTACTAGAGCACGTCCTGTGATCGATGAATCGATTGTGATGTGACGGCTGCGTTTTGTGCTGATTCAACATCCACCTCGATGGAGGCCGGGCCGCGCGCTCAATATCGATTAATGACCGTGCAGCATCTGTCGTGCGCTGCTCTCTCTCATCTCTTTGCGTCCATGTAGCCAAGCGTCGCTCCCTAAAGTGCATGCCGCCGACCTGGTGGCACGGTGCTTGATCGAACCATGGCGGTTCGTCAGCTTGTGCCACAGATTGCAGACATAGGAAAACGGGCATCGTAGCGGGCCTTGCCCACTGCGGCCGCCAAAGGGATCGTGACGGAACGCTGATAGGTTTCCCGACCTTCCGGAGGGTACCCTTCGATCAAAGCGCGACGGTCAAGGGTGTACGTCGAGGGGACGTGGACTGTCCCGGGGGAGTCGGTAACGAAGCGCTCCACGGTGGCCGCGCATACCCAGTTCTGGACAATCGGATATGGAGATCGGACGCCGCCCTGCGGCACATCCGGGGGTCAACACCGTCACCCCCTCGAATGTGATCGGAGAATTGTCCAGCGCCGATGAGACCACGCTGGCAAGGCCTGCTCCGGCCAGGCCTTGCATGGCGACGTGCTGAACCCGAGGGTGTTCTTGCGGCGTGTGCTTCCAACCCTTTGTGATCGCATCGGGCCATACCGCACCCTTGGCGATCGCCTGCTCAAATGCGATGTGTCTTTGGATGCTCCAAGTGCGGCAAACGTCTCGTGCAGCCCGATCGTGTCGGCGCGGAGCTTCAGCAGTCCGTCGGAATATCGGGCGGTGATCCGGTCCACCAGATTGGTAGGGATTGCTTTACCATCTCGGATCGCAGATGTGATCGTTCGGTCGAAACGTTTGTCGCGTTGCTTCCGAGTCAGATAGGCCCGCAACTGGTCGGGCTCGCCAGAGAGCAGTTCATCGCGGGCTCGGGCAACATAGTCGCTCTGAACTGTGGTGAGCCCGATCACCCCGCCTTTTCTGCTGCCGGTCACCCGATTGATGCGCCCGACCACCTCCAGTGCCGTCCTGGTCGGATTGGCGCCGCAGCACGACCGGAAAGCCGCTTGGATCGCGAAGCGCCGGCATCTGCTCGACGCTGGCAACGCCGCCGCCGTTGAAGGTCTGCCGGAGGGCCTCTTCCAGGGGCCGAAACGCGGCCTCGTCGAGGTTCATCGCCTGGATCGCGCCGTTGATGTCGCCGCGCTCAAGGCGCTCAACTATGCGGCGCAGGACGATGTTCGAGCGGATGTCGTCGATCGCCTCGATGAACGCGGCGCGCAGCATCGGCTCATAGGTCGAGACAAGCTGTTCGAATCGCTCGCGAGGTGATAGGCGCTTTAGCATGTGGAACTTTCAGGCCACGCAACGCAGTGTTGCTGGCTAGTTTTCATGTCAGTGAGGGGCAATGGCCGGCACACCTTTGATCAGTATTCTGATCACTTTCCTCGTCATCGTTCTGGTATTGTATCTCGTTAACCTGCTGCCGCTTGACGGCCGTACCCGCCAGATCGCTCGAGTTGTCGTGATCATCATCGGCATCGTTTCATTGCTGAAATACCTCGCGGTATTTTAAGCCGCCACAATGCGATATACGCCACCGGCGTACCTGCCGGTGGGATGGGCCGCAGGTCTTTCATGACCAGCTCGGCGCCGTCGATGATGCCGTCATGGCGGTGACAATGGCCGGCACCGCGAACGTGATCTGGTTGTCGGTCGCCACAATCAGTGTCCCCCCTCGACGTATTTCTGAGAGACTCGGCGTCTCGCGGCCTCGAGCGGATAATCTGTCACCGTCGGAGTGCCCGGTATCCATGGCATCGATGGGTCTAGAGCGCCGGTTGTGCTTTCTCCGCAGAAAGACCTCTCCCTGCCCTAATCCGCCCTCGCCATCCGGCTGGAGCAGTTCCGTAACCATTTCGGCCATGTCGTCGTAGAAGCCGGCCATCTACACGACCGAAATATCAGGCAGACCGTAGGCGGGACCGATTAGCGGGGCGGG
>NZ_JAMYSP010000099.1:0-2625 GCF_040322015.1 Mesorhizobium sp. M0208
TGCGTATTCCACTGAAGCCGGCCACTGATTCCAATTTGAAGCCGGCCAGTCATTCCGATTTCATTCCGGCCGGCATTCCGATTTGAAGGCGGCCATTTTTCGGACTGATCCTGGGTCTGGTTGATGTTTGGATCGAGTTTTGTTTGAGGTCAAGCTTCGGTGTTTTCGGGTGCGATTGGCGGGCGCTCTTTTCGCATGCTTTCACCGGTCAGATCGATGCGATAGGCGTTGTGAACGAGGCGATCCAGGATGGCATCGGCGAGTGTTGGGTTTGCAATAATCTCCCACCAGCGATCCACGGGGACCTGACTTGTGACGATGGTTGAGCGTCGTTCGTAGCGGTCCTCAATGATCTCCAGGAGATCGCGGCGTTGGTCGTCATTGAGTTTTTCCGGTCCCCAATCATCAAGAATAAGCAGATCGGTCTTGGCGAGGGATTTGAGGATCCTGCCGTATCGCCCGTCACCTCTTGCAAGTGCGAGCGTGGCGAACAGCCGGGGAACGCGGTGGTATGTGACGGAGAAATCCTCGCGGCAGGCCTTGTGGCCGAGCGCGCAGGCAAGCCAGCTTTTGCCGACGCCGGCTGGCCCGGTGACAAGAAGACCGTGATGCTTTCTGATCCAGTCGCAGCTGGCAAGCGCCATGAACAGTTTGCGGTCGAGACCGCGTGCAGCACGAAAGTCGGCATTCTCGATCTGTGCGTCATGACGAAGTTTGGCAGCTCTGGCGCGGGCCTCGAAACGCTTCTGGCGGCGCATGGTCGCCTCGCGTTCGAGCAGCATGGCAAGCCATTCGCCGTGCTCGAGGCCGCGCGCTTCGGACTGTGCGTCGAGTTCCTGGAAAGCGGTTGCCATGCCGTAAAGGCCGAGCTCTCGCAGCATGTCGATGGTGGGATTGATCAGCATGGGTGTGTCTCCTCAATGAAAGTAATCAGGGCCACGCAGATTGGCGTGATCGACGATGGCGGTTGGTTCGGTGGAATGGCGCGCGGCCTTGTGGTTGGCGATGAGCGAAGCAATGCTCTTGCAGTTCAGGCCACCGATCTCGACGGCGCGGGCTGATACGGCTTCAGCCCGATTGCGCTCGATGTCGCGAAACAGGCGCAGGATGCCCAGGCATGTTCGGAAGCCCTGTTCGGGGTGCGGACGGCTGGCGAGAATTGCGATGACCAGACCTTCGGTCTGCGGCCCGATCGACGTGGCCCAACGCCGAAAGCGCTCCGGTGTCCATTCGGCATAGCGCCGGTGGGAACTGGGCATGTGATCCGGATCGGTTCCATGGCGAGCACCTCCATAGCGGCGCTGGTGGACGGCAATGCGCTTGCCGCGGTGAAAGATCTCGATGGTCCGTGCTGTCGCCCTCAGATCGACCTGCTGGCGAATGAGGCTGTGCGGCACGGAATAAAAGAAGGTTTTGAACTCGACGTGGTAATCCGTCGAGACGCGAGCCAAACGCCATTCGGCAAACTCGTAGTCTTCGCTCGGAAGGCTGGCGAGTACGGCACGCTCGACACTCTCAAACAGTTGCCGGCGACTGACACCCAGCCGGCGCATGACGTGGTCGTTGATGCGATCGAGTGCCTGGCCAATGGCGGCATTGGCTTCAGCAAGCGAGAAGAAGGTCTGATTGCGCAGACGCCCCAAAATGCAGGACTGGGCGAAACGGACGCCATTCTCCACTTTCGATTTGTCCCGAGGCTTTCTTGGCCGTGCCGGAAGAACGCCGACGCCATAGTGGGATGCCATCATGCCGTAGCTGCGGTTGATCTCGGGATCGTAGAAGCTGGCGCGACTGACGCCCGACTTCAGATTGTCGGGAACGATCAGCCGGGGAACGCCTCCGAAGAAACGAAACATCCGGACATGCGAGCCGATCCAGTCCGGGAGCGTTTGCGTCCAAGTCGCCTCCGCATAGGTGAAGCTGGATGCGCCGAGCACCGCCACGAAGATCTCCGCCTCGCGGATCTCACCGGTCTTGCGATCGACAATCGGGATCTTCTTGCCGGAATAGTCGACGAAGACCTTGTCGCCGGCCGCATGCTCCTGACGCATCGTCGGCGACAGCCGCTGCTCGAAACCGCGAAAGAGTTCGCAGAAGCGACTGTAGCCATATCCTTCGGGATGCGACCCACG
Source organism: Mesorhizobium sp. M0208 (assembly GCF_040322015.1). Lineage (NCBI taxonomy): Bacteria > Pseudomonadati > Pseudomonadota > Alphaproteobacteria > Hyphomicrobiales > Phyllobacteriaceae > Mesorhizobium > Mesorhizobium sp. M0208. Next base: position 2,133 of record NZ_JAMYSP010000099.1, read on the forward strand.
ATACTCCTCCCACAGGATAAGCAGGGTGACGCCGGGCTTCTTGAGCTCGACGGCAAGATCGGCCCAGTTCGGTTCTGTGCGTCTTCTCGTGCCCTGTTTGACGCCGTTGCGAGTGAAGAGTTTGTTCTCGAGCGCATCGTCGGTCAGTTCGCCCGGCAAGGGCCAGCTCAATCCAACCGCGGCTGCGCGCTGCAGATTATCCTGCACCGTACTGCGCGCTATTCCCAACACGACGGCAATCTCGCGGGAGCTCGTCCCGCTTCCGGCAAGCCGTAGCATTTGTCGTAACTGTCTCATGGTCAGCCTTCTCTTTGCCGGCATCAAAATCTCCCCGTTCATCGCGGGGCATTTGATGCCAAAGTTGCTGACCCAGGAGGTAATGTTCAGTGCCGAAAACTGGCCGGCTTTTGATTGGAACGCTGGCCGGCTTCATATCGGAATGCTGGCCGGTCTTTGATCGGAATGGCGGCCGGCTTCACGTCGGAATCCGCAC
>NZ_JAMYSP010000100.1:0-2528 GCF_040322015.1 Mesorhizobium sp. M0208
ACCCGCTGCGCGGGAGGGGCGCCTGCGGTTGAGGTAGAGATCAAGAACCGGTCGTCGCGCTCGCGTTGAGCGTCGTTCGGCTCGAGCAGAGCATGGCGGGCTTCTTCAACAAGGAGCCTGACCATGCACCATCCTATTCTCGATGCCCGGATCAGCCCGCTGCGCCAGCGGCTGATCGACGACATGAACATGCGGCGTTTCTCACGCGAGACGCAGCGCAACTATCTCCGCGATATCGGACGCTTGGCGACATTCCTCGGGCGTTCACCAGACACAGCGACCGCCGACGACCTACGTCGGTTTCAGATCGAGCAGCAGGAAGACGGCGTTCCCGTGCCGACGATGAACAGCATCGTGTCGGCGCTGCGCTTCTTCTTCACCCAAACGCTCGACCGCCCGGACCTGGCGCGTCGGCTCGTCCGGCTGGCGCATCCGCGTAACCTGCCCGTGGTGCTCAGCCGCGACGAGGTGGCCCGGCTGCTCAACGCCACCACCTGCCTCAAGCACCAGGCCGCATTGTCAGTCGCCTATGGCGCGGGCCTGCGTGTCGCCGAGGTGTCGATGCTGAAGGTTGCCGACGTCGACAGCGAGCGCATGCTGCTGCGCGTCGAGCGTGGCAAGGGCGGGCGCTATCGCAACGCCATGCTCTCGGAGGACCTGCTCACGCTTCTGCGTGAGTGGTGGAAGGTCGGACGTCAGCAGGGCGTGATGCACCGCGACGGCTGGCTGTTCCCCGGACAGCACGCGATGAAGCCGATCAGCACGCGGCAGCTCTATCGCATCGTCGTCGAGGCGGCCCAGGCCGCCGACATCGCCAAGCGGGTCGGGCCGCACACGCTGCGCCACAGCTTCGCCACCCACCTGCTGGAGGACGGCACCGACATCCGCATCATCCAGGTCCTGCTCGGGCATGCCAAGCTCAACAACACCGCCCTTTACGCGAAGGTGGCGACCCGCACGGTGCGTGCCGTGACGAGCCCGCTCGACAAACTCGGGCTGTTCAAGCCGGGAGAGATCTCGCCTGACGGTTGAGCCGTGCGCGCCTCGATCGAGGTCGCCGGCATCTTCCGTGCTGCCGGACCCGCCTATCGGGCCGCCCATGCAGGTCATCTGAGCCTCGCCCAGCTCAAGGTCATGTCGGCGATCGAGCATTGCCGCACCGCAGCCCTTGGCGGTCACGTCGAAGCCTGCGAGGACTGCGGCCAATGGCGGATCGCCTACAACTCCTGCCGCAACCGGCACTGCCCGAAGTGCCAGGGCGCGGCCGCACGGACGTGGTTGGCCGAGCGTGAGGCCGACCTGCTGCCGGTCGGCTACTTCCATGTCGTGTTCACGCTGCCCGCCGAGGTCGCCGACATCGCGTTCCAGAACAAGGCGCTCGTCTACGACCTGCTGTTCAAGGCGGCAGCGGAGACGATGCTGACGATCGCTACGGATCCGAAGCATCTCGGCGCGCGCATCGGCATCACCGCCGTCTTACACACATGGGGATCGGCGATGACGCACCATCCGCATGTCCACATGATCGTGCCGGGCGGCGGCATCGCGCCGGACGGAAGCCGGTGGATATCGTCGCGCCCGGCCTTCCTGCTCCCGGTGAGGGTTCTCGGCAAGCTGTTCCGCCGCCTGTTTCTCACCCGGCTGGTCGCGCTGCACGAGGCGGGCCGGCTCAGCTTCTTCGGGTCGATCGCGCACCTGATCGAGCGGCGGGCATTCCTGCGCCATCTTGCTCCCATCCGGAAGAAGCGCTGGGTGGTCTATGCCAAAGCGCCGTTCGCCGGGCCTGAAGCGGTGCTCGCCTACCTGTCGCGCTACACGCACCGGGTCGCGATCTCGAACAGCCGCCTCATCCGCTTCGATGATGACGGGGTCACCTTCCGCTACAAGGACTACCGCCGCGACGGCGCCGACCGGCAGCAGCTCATGACGCTCGCGACCGACGAGTTCATCCGCCGCTTCCTGCTCCACGTGTTGCCAAAGGGATTCCACCGCATCCGGCATTGCGGCCTGCTTGCCGGCTCTGCTCGCAGGGCCAGCCTCGCGCTTGTTCGTGAACTCCTGAACGTCACCGCACCGTCCGACGATGACACCACGGACGAACCGGACAACTTCCGCCCGCCATGCCCCTGCTGTGGCGGCCGCATGATCGTGATCGAGGTGTTCGAACGACGGAGGCAGCCGCGCGGACCGCCAAACGGTTCCCCGTCGACCGGGAGCAGCACGCCATGACCCGGCATGGAATGGTTCAGCCTTCAGCTGCAGGCACTCAGCCTCCGGCAACGGATCGACGCACGCCTATGGTGATTATCGACGCCGACAGAGCCGCGCCCAGCCGTCCACCGTCCCGACAACACCGCGCGGAGGCGCAACGAAGCGGTCTGTCCGCATTCACCCCAGCGCTTCCCAGCGGCGGTCGCGCCATCGCCGACACCAGCCGCAAATCGAAATCCCCATAACCATCGCCTGTGGCCCGCGGGTTCCTTCCTCGGGGACTTTCGTACGCCTGCCGGCGCCCGAAACTCTTCACG
>NZ_JAMYSP010000101.1:0-2281 GCF_040322015.1 Mesorhizobium sp. M0208
CGCTTTTCCCAGCGTCTTCGTAGGTTTGGACGATAGTGTATCCGCGCCGCTCCGCGTACTCCGTAATGGCCATCGCCTGGTTCTCCAGCGAATAGCGTTGATGTTCAGTGGACATACGAATGTACTGTGCCGCACGGATAGGGCGCGCTGTCTGCAACTCGAAAGCCATGGGTTCTCCTTGGACTTGAACAAGCCCAGAGACACCAAATGTCTTTCAGAACTCTGTCGCATTCGGTAAATTCCCATTCGGCCACGAAATTGGGCGCGCAGATCTCCTAGCAAATGGATGATTGGACAGCGCAAATTAGCGACATAGTGCCTTGCGGTCGCAATCCGGATTGCCGGCCGGTTCTCAGCCTTGAATGCAGGTAGGCGAGTAGCTTTGCCGGCGCCAGCGGCCTGACAAAACTTTCGTCGATTCCTGACTTCAGGAGCGCGTAATGCTGGGTCTCGGCACCGGGCGCGATCAAAGCGACCACGGGGGGTGCGGGCATCCTGCGTGAGCCGGCTACAGCTCTGCACCATGTCGTTGTCCGGCCGGCAGTCCAGCACCAGTGCGTGGACCGGCGTTTCAGTAGTCATGTGGAGGATTTCATCGACGTTGCTCGCCAGCGCACTGGTAAAGCCGTCCACCGCAAGGATATGGCTGAGGATCAGATAGAATTCTGCGTCATGTGAGCATATCACGATCAATGGCTTCATGGCAGGCAGAGAAGCCGATGGTTTGCGGTCACTAGAAAAGGCGGAGCGAGGAAAATTGAAGTACGAATGGGCGGACAATCCTCACCTGTTTATACCAGTAACAGCCTGCGTCGTTGTATTGGCTGAGCTTCGCAGCTATGTTCACCTCACTCGCAAGCATAATTCTGCGAACAGATTTCTATGGTTCAATTGATGAACAGAACCTTCCTTGAAGCGAGCGAACGGGAAACCGGGATCCAAGGCTTCATGCTCAATTTTGGTCACCCCGCTTCCAGATGGCGCGTCGTACAATAGCATATGGCGCTATCGTCTTTATCGGCACCTTCGGTGTGATGGCGCTTATTTTGATTGTTTTCGGTCACCCATCCTAACCGGAATTTCAAACTGACCCACTACCCGCCGCCGTGGTGCTTGTCGGCACCTCCACCGGCTTTTTCGAGTTCCAGACCTTCTCGCATCCTATTGCCGGAATTGTCTAGCGTCGCTCCCTGCTTGGAGACCCCTCCGGCCGCTCTTGACGTGAGCTGATCCTGAGCGGCATTGCGTCGTCGTTGCGAGTGAGCATCGCTGCCGAAACCGGACATCCGGCCTTTCATTAGGCGCAATAACTTTGAAACAAATCCTGCTGGCAGGCGTTCCAGCATAGCGGGCGGGTTTCCGGAGGACCCAATGCCCGACGATTATAATGACATCGTCATCCCCCAAGACCACGACGCATCGCCACTTCGGGAGGAGGAGTATTTCGTCGTCTGCCCGGCGTGCGGCCAGGCGTTCGACATCAGGTGTATGGCAGAGGCGCTTCATCACAACGAGCTGGGCCATCAGCCCTACGACCTCGACTCGTAGTCGGCGGTTTTCGAGGACCGAACGTCGAGCCTGATCGAGACCAATATCAAGCGTAAGTTCTGGCTCATCTGCCGGCGTTGCCGACTGGTCAGCTTACAACGAATCCCTGTCGCGAGGGCGTAGCTTTGCCGGCACGCTGTGTCGTGACAGACACCTTGCAGGCTTTCAGCGACGACTTTATTGCCGTTGTGGTTGTTGTCGATGTGGCCGTGGCGCCGTCACCGACCGGTTGTTAACCCAGGGGAGGGCGCTTACTCCACCGCAACCATGTCGTCCAGTTCCGTCGCGACGCACCGAAGCAGACTTTTTGCGGGCATCGGTGGCGGGACGAACATGTGATCTCCATAATGGATACGAGCCGGCGCGCCCATCGCGTCTGACCGGCGACCAACCGCTCGCTGCAGAGAAAGTTCACGTCGAGCGGGATGCCCCGCGCCGACACCGGCTGTTGTCTCGCCGGAGCGTTAACCCGTTGAAGTCCGGCCATGCTTTCTCGGCCGAGTGATCGCCGACTTGTCGACAGTAATCACCCCGCCGCAGTCAATGCGCACAGTGAGTTTGTTCCCTCCGCAATCGATGCGGGTGACGTCCCCAACAAGAACCACTCGGTCGCCGGCGCGGACTTTGGGTGGCGGATCAATCGTATAAGGATGGTCATACGAAGGAATGCTCACCCTGGCGCGCCCGCTGGGGAGAATCGCGATGACGATACCTGCTAGCGCAACCTCATCGC
>NZ_JAMYSP010000102.1:0-2210 GCF_040322015.1 Mesorhizobium sp. M0208
GAAGATGCGCACAAGCCCATTTGACCAGAACGGCAGGATGACGAGCAGGAAAATCGCTTCGCGGCTACGGCCTTTCAGCACCTTGCCTAGCACATAAGCGGCGGGATAACCGACGATGATGCACCACAGCGTCACTTCGAGGCCGAGGCGCAGCGAGGCGAGCAGAAGCGTCAGATAGAGGCTCTGCGAGAAGAAGGCGGTATAGTTTTCGAGCGTGAACGCCCACGGCTTGCCCGACAACGGCAGCTCGGTCATGAGAGAGAAGAAGACCATGGCTGAGAGCGGCAAGAAGATCGCAACCGACAGCCAGAGATAGGCAGGCACCAGTAGCGGCAAGGCCGATCTCAGCCCGCTGCGCGACGCGGCTGCAACCTGTGCTGCCATGACATCCTCCCAGGGAAGGATCAGCCGACATATATGATCGGCTGATCCCGCTTTCTGCTGTTACTTCACGTTGACCTTGAGCTGCTGCCAGAGCGACAGATAGGCTTCGCGCTGGGCGTTTGTGATCGGCGCCTGGAACTGAATGCGCTTGGCAACTGCCGGGTCACCCATCACCTTGCGGTTGAACGCATCCTCGGGAAGTGCTTCCACGGCCTTGGTATTGGCAGATACCGGGGCTCCGACCTTGGTGACCCATTCGACATAGAACTTCGGGTCGACCATGTAGTTGATGAAGGCCTCGGCGCCGGCGACATTCTTGGAACCGACGGGAATGGAGAAGGCGTCGAGCCAGGCGACAGCGCCCTCCCGCGGGATCACGAGCGAGACTGGCAGCTTGAAATGGGTCTTGGCGCGGTCGGCCGAGCCGCTCCAATAGGTGCCGATATCGATCTGGTTAGAGGCAACCATCTGGTTCCAGTCGTTCTCCGAGCTCCAGAACGTCTTGATCTGCGGCATGAGCGAGGTGAGTTTCGCCTTGACCGCCTCCATGTCCTTGACATCGTTGATGTTCTGGCCGGTGGCAATGGCGCCGAACTGCACCGCCTCGACGGCATCGTCACGGATGGTGACGCGGCCCTTGTGGGCGGGATCCCACATTTCGGCGATGCTCGTTGGCGGCTTGTCGAAGGACTTGTCGTTGATGGCGAGCGCCGTCAGTCCCCAGACCCACGGTACCCCATAGACCTTGCCGTTATGGACAAGCATCGGCGAACTCGCCTTGTCTTTGCTGATGTCGGCATAGTTCGGCAGCTTGGATGTGTCGATCGGCTGGATCAGCTTTTCCGCCATTGCCTGGTCGTTGAAGGCGGCGTTGATCATAACGACGTCGTAGAGGCCGGGATTGGTCCTGAGCTTGGTCAGCATTTCCTGTTCGGAATTGAAGAAGTCGTTGACGACCTTGTTGCCGGTCGCCTTCTCGAAGGCCTCGATGGCCCACGGCTCGTCGGCGCCGTAGCCCTTCCAGTTGAGTACGTGCACCTCGTCGGCCTTGGCGGCAAATGCGAGTGCGGAGGTGAAGACGGCGGCCGCCGTCACTAGGGCAGTAAAGTCGGGCATGCGCATGTTCGTTCCTCTCTGTGTTTGCCCGATTCCCGGGCTTTGTCAGGCTGTCGGGCGTTTGACCTCTTGCTTCCGGCCATGGAGGCCCATCTGGGGACCGCCGGCATGGCTTAGGAATGTCTGGATCTCGTAGTCGGTCGGCGCTGATGAACCACCGTGGCGGGTGACCGAAATGGCCGCCGCCGCATTGGCGTAGCGCGCTGCCTCAAAAGGCTGTACGCCGCGCGCCAGCGCGCTGACGAAAGCGCCGATATGGGCGTCGCCTGCGCCATTGGTGTCGAGGGCGTCGACCTCGAAGCCGGGGATGGTCTGGACGGAACCGTCTGCCAGCCGCACATGACAGCCCTTGGCGGCGCTCCGGATGACGACGCCGTCGGCCTTCGGGCAATGGCCGGCAAGAAGCCGCGCTGCGAGTGCCTTTACATCGCCTTGACCGGCGATCTCGGCCGCTTCCCCCATGTTGCAGCTCAACCATGTGGTGCGAGCAAGCACCCGCGCCAAGGTCGAGCCCGGAATGTCCGCTATGACCGGTGTCGGATCGAAGACGAAAGGTATCCCAGCCGGCAGGGCCTCGATCCAGTCGGCGAGCGCATCGCGGCTGCCCGGATAGCTCAACGTATAACCTGACGTGAACACCCAGTCGTCTGCAGCGACCACCACGGGCGCCAGCATGTCGAGGCTGAGTACGCTTTCAGCGCCCGGCCAAG
>NZ_JAMYSP010000103.1:0-1982 GCF_040322015.1 Mesorhizobium sp. M0208
CTTGTGCGGGGGTCATTGGATCATCTCCGCTGACCCAATCTTCCGGGTCCTTTTCGACATTTGCCGACGCCTCGATTTTTGGGTTATTAGGGTTAACCACAGCTCATCTCCCCTTACCGACTAGCACGATGAGGCTGATTACGATTTGTTCCCGGCTTCGCGAAACGGGAGATCTCGCAGAGGAAACGCGAGGGAAGTGATCCGCGCCCTCTGAGCACGATCCTGTTACAATACCCCATGGCCGTCCGAATAGCGGTTGTTTTAGCGCTTCTTTTCGCCTTCGCCTACGGTTTCGCAAAACTCGTGAAACACTATGGCGGCGTTGGCGACCGGCCCTCTCCGTGTGAAAACGTGCCACATCCTGATTGTCCTGATCCAAGCGCGCCTCCTCAGAAAGAAATTAAGCCTTGAGCTCGCGCGCGTTTCAGCGGGCAAATCGACACGGCTCTGCCAAACACCGTTGAGGCTTATGAGATGCCGGACCGTCCGTGACGCGGTTGGCCGCGGCAAGACCGATGCGGGCGCGGCAGTGGTCTTTCTCCTCAATGGCCAGCGCCAAGGCCTCCTCATGGGCCGCACGCGCGTCGGCGATAAGACCTGGATTGTGCTGAATGTCGCCGCTGGCGCAATAAAGACCGGGTTCCATTCTTGCGTTGCTCTTCACAGCCAGTCCCTGCCCGATCAATTCCAGGGCCCCGTCGTAGTGGTAGGCGCTGGCCTCGCGATATGCGGCGTCGAGGTAGGCTTGCGCAGCGCCGACATCTTCGGCTCTGCCGAGATGTTCGGCCCGCATGATTGGGTCGCGCGCAAGGGGATCGAGTCCCGCTCGCGCCCCGATTATCGGCCGTTACCAGCCGTAGCTGAAGATGGCGCCGCCACCACCGTCGCCGTTCTGCACGACATGGGCCTCGGTGTTCCTTCCGAACTGGAAAATACCGTAGGCGTTGTCGTTGCCGTTCTGCCTCAGGATGGCGGAATGGCCGTTGCCCTCCTGATGGATGATGCCCAGATTGCCGCGGCCGTTCTGGCCGATGCCAGCAGCGTTACCGTGTCCGGACTGACGGATTCTGGCGCCGTGCAGGCCGCGATACTTTGAATAGACGCGCAGGCCGGTCGCCAGGGCGCCGGCGTCGCGGGCGTTGGCAGGGGCAAATGTCACCGACACCCAGCCTCCTGCGTAGGCCGGTGCGGACAGCGCCACCTGGCCGATGCTGCCGGCAACGAGAGCCGCAGTAAGGGTTATGAACATATTGCGGGTCATCTTGGTCTTCATTTCCGGCTGCCTCAGCCTATGGCCAACCTTCCAATATTGCGGCTGAACCATCCCGGAACCCGTCGTTCAGCTGTCGTTCAGTCATTTTTCCCTGATCGGCACACATAGAAAAGGGCGCCGAACGCCGACGCGCTTTTCGTAGACTGGCCGGTGCGATCAGGTCGCGCCGCCTACCCGCGCGGCGCAGCCGATGCTCTTGCCATCGACCGCAACTTCGAGCTTGGCGTCGTAAACGGCGCCCTTCGCGTCGAGCGTGACAGCGCCGAGCGTAGCTGGCTTGCCGGGCGCGGCGCTGAAGGCGCCGCCCTGCTCGATGCTGGTGCCGCCGATGCGACCAGTGCTTTCGACATGGAAGGAATAGGTGCCACTCACGTTTCTGTCGGCATAGGCAAGTGCCTCAAGCGAGACCATGCCCCCTTCCGGCGTGGCGCGGATCTCGCAGCGCACCGGCCCAACGGACTGGTCGGCGGTGGCCATGGTCGCCAGCGCGCCGGCCGGGACCAGGACCAGGGCGAGTGCCGCCATGACGCGGCGGAAATGCTTGACGATGCGGGGCATGGTTCGTCTCCTTGGCGTGGCTAGCGGCGGCCCCGGAATATTTACCCGGCCGCCGGGCCGGTGGCGTGTTTATTGGGAGGCCCAGTATAGTATAAACAAATCCGAACCCACGAGACAAAAAGCAAACGGGTTTTGCGGGATGGGGGTGTAA
>NZ_JAMYSP010000104.1:0-1858 GCF_040322015.1 Mesorhizobium sp. M0208
CGCGCTGAAAAAGCCGCACCCCGAGTTGGTGTTCGAGCAGCCGCAGCTGCTGGCTAACCGCCGAAGGTGTCACCTGCAATTCCTGAGCGGCCTTTGCCACGCCGCCGAGCCGCGCGACTGCCTCGAAATGCGTCATCGAATTGAACTTGATGTCTGACCTCGTCCTCGTCAGTTAAGCTCAGCTACACAGAATGTTAAGAAACGAAAATTGAGCCGAATGTCAATCGGTCGCACAGTGGTCCCGGAAGGAGATACAGGATGGAGCCGAGTTCAACCCAAAGCTTGGGTAGCGCCGGCAACGTGCCGGGAGTTGGACAGGTATGGACCAGGAAGCCCCTGATCGAAGCTGCCAATATCGACAAGAGTTATGACGCAACCCGTGTCCTGCGGGGTGTGAGTTTTCAGGTCCGGGCCGACGAAATCCACGCGCTCCTGGGCGGCAACGGCGCCGGCAAAAGCACTCTCATCCGCATCGTCACAGGGCTGACCTCACGCGAAGCCGGCGAGATTGGCTTCGCCTCGTCGAAGGCCGACCACAACAGCCCGATCATCGCGGTGGTGCATCAGGAGCTGGCGCTATTGCCCGAGCTGTCCGGTCGCGGAAAACATCGGCATTGTGCATGCGAGGTCGGGCTGGTCGCAGATCAGCCGTCGCCGCACGCGCGAAACTGCGCTCGGAGCGCTCCAGCTGATCGACCCAGCGATCGGCGAAGCGATCATCGATAATGCCGGCACGCAAATTGTCCCTCCACGAAGGCCAGATCGTCCGGATCGCTCGTGCCCTTTCCACCGGAGCCGAAGTGCTGCTTCTCGATCCCGGCGATCCGGTTGGGGAAACGCGCTGGCTGCAGGAGATCGCCAACAAGCGAGGCTTTCCGCATGGCATCGTCGGCTATGCCGACCTGTCCCAACCCGACGTCGGCGACCTCCTCGACCGCCACATGGAATATCCGAACTTCCGCGGCATGCGGCAGCCGATGAATTATCATCCCGACCCCGCCAAGACCTATCTGGCGCGGCCGGAGGTCAGTCGTACGCCCGAATGGCGGCGCGGCTTCCGGGAGCTGGCGAAGCGCGGGCTGAGCTTCGACCCGCAGCTCTACTATCCGCAGATGAGCGAGTTCGTCGAACTGGCGCGCGACTTTCCCGACGTGCAGATCATTCTCAATCACACCGGCATGCAGGTCGACGGCGCCGAGCATCGAGGAGGCGATCGCAGCCTTCGGCGTCGGCCGCTCGATGTTCGCGACGAACTTCCCCGTCGACAAGCTGTTCTCGAGCTTCGACGCCATTTTGAACGCCTTCAAGGAAATTACGATCGCCCACCCGCACGAGGAGCGGCTCGCGCTGTTCCATGACAACGCCGCCCGGTTCTACCGACTTTAGATCACCGGCAAACAGAAATAGCAGGAGAGTTCGACTTGTTGCTGAAGGGCAAGGCCGTGGTGATTTCGGGGGCCGCGGGCCCCCGGGGAATTGGCCGCTCCACGGCAGCGCTGATGGTACAGCACGGGGCTCGCGTTGCAATACTCGACCTCGATGACGGGCAAGCGCGTGACGCCGCTGCGTCGCTTGGACCCGACCATATCGGCCTTGCGTGCAACGTCGCGGACCTCGACGCCTGCAAGAGGGCGGCGGCGCAAGTGACAGAAACCTTGGGCAGGATCGATGTGCTCTGCAACAATGCGGGCGTCACGCAGCCGGTCAAGACGCTGGAGATCAGCGCGGCTGACTGGGACCGCATCCTCGATGTCAACCTACGCGGCGTGCTCCATCTCAGCCAGGCATTCATCCCGAACATGCGCGAAAATGGCGGCGGCTCGATCATCTGCATGTCGTCAGTTTCGGCCCAGCGCGG
>NZ_JAMYSP010000105.1:0-1609 GCF_040322015.1 Mesorhizobium sp. M0208
TCCAAACGTCAGAGAAGCCGCTCGACGGCTTTACCTGCAACGCTGGTTATTGGAGCCGGCTCGTCAATGCGGGTGTCGTGCGCCTAAGCGCAAGTCAAATTCGTTTTCAGGCTCGGGATATCAAGGCCAGCGGCGCTATGATCCGGTAATATTCAGCCAGGCCATATGTTGTTTGCTATCGTTGCACATGGGAGGCTCCGATCGGGGGACATTTCAATCACAATGGCAACCGGACAGACGCTGGAAGCGCCGAGCCTGAAAGGCTAGAACGATGACACAAGCTTTGCCCTTCTTCGCGCCAGGCTTCGAGCTTTTTGGCGAGCGATCCTGAGCTCGGGCAGCGTTGGCTGCCACCAGCCTCGTTGCCGTTCCGCTAACCCGGCAGCACGCCGAGCGGGCCATGTTCTAATCAATTCAGCCAACGTGGCCGGACGCCATCTGCCCCAGACATGGTCGACCTTCGCCTCGATCAAATGCGGATAGAACGCTGCTAACTCCGAGGCGTCGACGAGTTCACCCGAAATCTCGGTGAAGACGACGATGCCGTATTGCTCCGTCGCCACGGTAAGGCCAAGCCGGGGTAAATCGTCAGCAGGCAATGGATAGCGACGTCGCCTGCGTTCGGCATACTGCAATCTAGCGGCTTTATATTCCTCGGAGTCTTTGGACGCTTCCCGTCGCCGTTTCCTCTCGTCCGGTTCTGCGCGGTCTGCGGCCCTTTCGATGCTTGGCCAATGGCGCCTCAACTCCTCGTATGAGCGGAAAGGCACCCTCCAGGCCCGCAGTTCGTCGTCCCAGCTCGCCCATGGAACGGCTCGCAGTTCCTCGAGGACCGTCCGCGAATATGGCGTGCGGATGCGCAGGTCGTCCGCGATTTCCAGATACCGGCTCCACAGCGGATCGAAGGCGAAAGCATCCCGTCCCTTGCTGTCATCGTGTGCTCCTCGTAGGTCCGCCTCTTGCGCAAGCCAGCGCTGGATCCGCCGCGCTGCAGTCTTTCCCGGCACGAACCAGCTTTTGCGCTCGTCACTCCACCTGGCGCGCGGGAATGTCTGTCGAAACCGCTCAACCGCCGCGCGATCGTACGGAAAGCGCGCTTCGGCACCAGGAGCTGTATGCGGTGAAGCAGGGACGTCGGATTTTTCCATCAGATTGCGAAGCACAACACTGCTCCCAAAGAACGCGGTGTAGGTCATTTGGGTCCGAAAGCACTGCAACGTACGGTCAGAGCTGCAAGGGGAAGCCAGGAGGCGATCGGCGAAACTGCTCAACGCGCTGGCGTGGCGAAACCTTCGCCGCGCCGGACCGTTTACTCTGCTCCAGGAGAGGTCCACTCATGCCCAGACGAGATGCAAAGAACCCAACGGCCAGACAGCCAACGAGCCCTCGTTCGCGTCCCCTGAAAGGCGAGGAGACGGAAGTGGACCACATCGTTGAAACGCAAAGTGTGTCGCCAGCCCAGGCGAGAGAGCTTGTACGGCGCCACGGAAACGATTGGCGTAAGATCGATGAAGCCGCCAAGTCCTATAAGGATGACAGCTAAGCACTTCCAAGCCGGGCGAAGGGAGCTTTGTCACGGCACCCGGCGGAGTTGCAAAATGAGCGGATC
>NZ_JAMYSP010000106.1:0-1521 GCF_040322015.1 Mesorhizobium sp. M0208
GCGCTCCACGATGCGCGTGACGAGATCACCAGGAAAGCCGGAGATTACGCATCGGAAGCAAAGCAAGCATTGTTCAACAAGGCGGAGGGAACGCAGCGCGACATGAGCGCCAGTCTCAAGGCCTTCAGCGGCGCATTGCGCGCGGCAAGCGAGCATCTTGCCAACAATGATCAACGGACCGCTTCGAAATTCGCCCTTGACGCCGCAGGCGGGCTCGAGCGGCTTTCCTCGTCCCTGAAGGATAAACCGTTCGACGAGGTGCTTGGCGAAATTCAGTCGTTCGGCCGCGAAAACTCGGGGGCGCTGATCGCCGGCTCGGTATTGGCAGGCCTGGCTTTGGGGCGGTTCATCAAGAGCTCGCCACCCTCTGCTCAAACCGGAGCACCGGGCCAGTCGGGAACAGGCCGGGTGCCCGAGACGGGTCCTAGCTCGAATGAGTCGGGATGGCGATCGGCAGAGCCAGTTGAACCAGCCCCGTTAGGATCCGATCAGTCCGGCGATGACTGGGCCAATGCAAGCCTGGAGCGAAACCCATGACTGACAACCAGGACACTCGCAGCCTGACAACCCTTGTCAGCGATCTGGCACAGCAGGTCACAACACTGCTTCAAACCGAAAGCAGGCTGTTGCGGGCTGAAATGTCAGAAAAGTTAAGCAAGGCCGGCGCCGGCGCCGTGGAGGTAATGGGAGGCGTCATTTGCCTGCTTGCCGCCCTGATGGTGCTTTTGCAGGCGCTGGTGATTGCCTTGGCGAGCGCCGGCCTGGGAGCCGGATGGTCCTCGCTGCTCGTCGGCGTCGTGGTGGCAGTACTGGGCGTCATACTCCTGCGCTCCGGCAAGGCAAGCATGGCTCCCTCAGAGTTGACCCCCGACCGGACACAAGACCAACTTAAACGCGACGCACGCGTGATCAAGGACCAGATAAGATGACCGACAAATCCGCAGCCGAACTCGAACGCGATGCCGACATTGCCCGTGCCAAGATAACGGACACGGCAGACTCGATCCGGAGCAAGATGACACCAGGTCAGCTGATCGACGAATTCACCGGGATGTTCAGCGGCGAGGGATCCGCCATGCTCAGCAATCTTAAGACTCAGGTCAGGGACAATCCGTTGCCGCTTACATTGGTCGGCGCGGGCCTGGCCTGGCTGATGCTAGGCAAGGGCACGTCGGTAGACAGTTCAGCACTTGGTGCCTATTCGACCGGCAGGGAACCTGACGGCACCCGAAACTTCTCTGACCAGAGGGGCTTGGGCGGGGCCTGGCAGGACTCACGCGGCGATGAGTACGGTGCCGAGGGCGAAGGTTCCGCCGGCTCCATGCTCTCCGATACCGCCCGTTCGGTTGCGTCCGTGGCAGGCGGTGCGGTTGAGGCTGTGGCAGACGTTGCGAGCGGCGCCAAAGAAAGATTGAGAAGCACAGCCGGGCAGGTCGGCTCGGCCGCCACCGATATGACGGGGCGGGTGCGGCAGTCGGCTCAGGACCTGTTCCAGCGCGAACCTCTGGCAATGGCCGCGGT
>NZ_JAMYSP010000107.1:0-1517 GCF_040322015.1 Mesorhizobium sp. M0208
ACCCATCCATATTTATCCTTTCTGACCGTTAAAATGCACAAAAGCCACCAATTCCGCGGAGCACAGTTTGTCGCGAGGATGCGCTTCGGGTTTCAAAACTGCGTCGTCTGTGCTGAACAAATTCGCAGGAATTTGACACTAGCGCGTCTCCATATTTTGTTTCTCTTTGTCATGTTGGTAACGGTCAGAGTCGCCAGGTGCGCTGAGGAAGGTTCATGGAAACGGTCGTTATCATCGGAGGAGGACTAGCAGGGCATCGTGCTGCCACCACGCTCGCCGAGCTGTGTCCTGAGCAGCGCACGGTCCTGATTCATAGCGAAAGCGGGACACCCTATGACAGGCCGCCGCTATCCAAGGACTTTCTTTTGGGGGGCAAGAGGCCGACCCTGAAAGGGTCTGAGCTGTATGCAGACCGCGTCGTTTTGCGGGATGGGACGAAGGCCACCCTGATCGACCCTGTTCGACGTATCGTCCATACTGATATCGGCAAACCGGAACACTACGACAAGCTGTTGATCGCAACGGGATCTCGAGCACGGCTCTTCGAGAATTCCGGTGTGGACCCGGCACAAATTCATTATTTGCGCACTGAAGCAGACGCTTTGCGATTGCGCGCGGCTCTTGCGCCTGGCCGGCGGCTGGCAGTTGTAGGCGGGGGTTTTATAGGGCTGGAGGTATCGGGGATGGCTCGCCGCTTGGGCTGTCAAACAACGGTCATTGAGCTAGCGCCGCGACTGCTGCCGCGTAGCGCCTCCCTCTCTTTGTCAGAATGGATCGCAACGCGTCACTCGAGCGAAGGTGGTGAGTTCCGTTTGAACTGTGCGAATCTGCGTATGTCGAATAATTCAAAGGGCGAGGTCGTTCTGACTTGGAATGGAGGGTCGATCGTTGCTGACGTGGTGCTTATTGGCATCGGGATTGGGCCTAATGCGCAAATCGCCGCTGACGCCGGCATCGACACCGCTGACGGGATCCTTGTGAACGCTCGCTGCGAAACGTCCGTTGCGGGAATATATGCTGCCGGAGAAGTGACGAACTATCCTTTGCCCGCGCTTGGCCGGCGGCTACGCAGTGAGAGCTGGACTGTGGCCGGCGATCAGGCCGTTGTGGCCGCACAAGTTATGTGCGGTCTCGATGCACAGTATCAGGACCTACCGTGGTTCTGGTCCGATCAGTGCGGCGTAACCATCCAGTCATTCGGGCTGCCAGCCCTCGCGACCCGCCTGTACCGCATCGGAGACGTCGCGAGCGAACGGTGGCTGGAGATTGGCGCCGATGACCAGGGACGTTTTGTCAGTGCCGTGGGAGTCAACCCAGGTCGTGACATGATGCAGCTCCGGCGAGACGTCAAGGCTGGCAGGCCTATATCGCCGGATATCTTGAGCCGAGCCGAGGAAGTCGATCCGTCCGATATTTACCTCGCAACTGGCTAATCGTGCAATCGGAGTTACCTGTGATAACAGTAGCAAATAACATAGATACGGCGCCGCAGACTTATAAATGGGTCATTCTTTGCC
>NZ_JAMYSP010000108.1:0-1493 GCF_040322015.1 Mesorhizobium sp. M0208
GCTTGGGTGACGAATGATCACCATCGCAACCTTCAACGCAACGGCGTGGCAGCGATCTGGTCCGGGTTCATGTTGCTCTTCTTGAGCAGACGCGCGGCCCTCTACGTAGGGCCTGAAAATAGGCAGATGGTTCCGCCGGAGCTAACCTCAGACGCGGCCCAAGCGCAAGTTCGGGCCGGTGGCACAACTTCGCGCTTCCACCAGTGAAGGATCGCCGTCGGTCACTTGCCAGCGGGTCTCGGCACCGACGCGCCAGAAATGGAGTTCGAGGCGATTTTTGCCCAGGCGCAAGTCGTCCAAGGTGAGTTCGTCTATCCAGTCAGGCAGCCTGGGATCGATGTACAGCTTGCCATTTGGAGCGTCGGGCTGAAAGCCGATGATCGCCTGCAGAAGCGAAAAACAGGATCCGGCCGCCCATGCCTGCGGAACGTTCGCTCCCTTATATTGCACGGGGAAAGTCGTGGGCGTTCGCGGCAACCCGGCGAACAGCTCTGGCATTCGATGTTGCATGAAGTAGATTGCGGCGCTGCTCACGTCGCGAGAAAGGCGACATGCTTCCACAAAAAAGCCATAGCGCCGGAAGCCGAGCGCGATCAGCCCGTTGTCATGCGGCCAGACGGAGCCGCGTTGATAGGAATGTGGATTGTAGGCCGGATGATCGGCCGAAAGTGTCCGTATTCCCCAACCGCTCCACATATCCGGCCTCATCAGCCGATGCACCACCCTGGCGGCTCGGTCGGGTGGGACAATTCCCGACCAAAGACAGTGACCGGGGTTGGAAGCGACGCTGAGCACCGGCTTCTTGTCGCCATCCAACGCGAATGCATAGAAGCCGGATGCCTCGTCCCAGAAGACCTGGTTGAATCGATCGAACAAGCTCTTAGCTTTGAGGCGAAGCTGCCCGGCACGATCGCCATCGCCTCTGGCATCGAAGATTTCAGCCATGCGCTGCCAAGCATCATAGACATAGCCTTGCAATTCGCACAGCGCCTTGGGTCCCTTCACCAGGGTGCCATCGGGATAAACCAAAGCGTCACCGGCGTCTTTCCAGCTCTGGTTCTCGTACCCCGCAGCCGAGCGGGTTTCGTATTCCTGGAAACCGTCGCCGTCACGGTCCCCATACTGGTCAATCCAATCCAGGCACTTCTCGGCCGCTGCGATGTGTCGTTCGAGCAGGCCCGCGTCGCCGGTGCAACGCCAAGTGTTGTGGAGCACGATAAGATACAGAGGCGTAGCATCGGCCGTGCCGTAATACGGCGTATGGGGGATCAAATTGAAATGGGCGAGTTCGCCGGTGCGAAGCTCATGCATTATCTTTCCCGGTTCCGCATCGCGGTAGTCGTCGCGTTCGGTGGCCTGAAATCGCCCCAAAACGTCCAAGGCGCCGCGCGAAAAATCTGGGTAGACCAAGGCATTCTGCAGAGAGACTATCAGGCTGTCGCGACCGAACAGGCTTATGAACCAGGGCAGTCCGGCGGCTGGCACGTATTCCA
>NZ_JAMYSP010000109.1:0-1441 GCF_040322015.1 Mesorhizobium sp. M0208
CTAGCACTACTTTGGCAGTTTTTTAGTTCTGGGAGCGTTTTGAGGATTCCCAAGAGCGGTTTTGCGTGATTCATGAGAGGTCGGCTGTTGGAGGGGCCGGCCATGAACAGGGATTGGCAACTCGATCTGGAGCGGTGGCTTGAGCCGTTCGTCTCGGCGTTGAGGCACAAGACGCGTGCGCGGATGTGTCCGGCCTATATTGCTGGCCTGATTGGCCTTGGGGATCGCAAGAGCGTCCAACCGATGGCGGCGCGCCATGCAGGCGTCAACTATGACCAGCTGCACCACTTCATCGCGAGCGGCGTGTGGGATGCTGCGCCGCTGGAGAAGGTGCTGCTCGCGGAGGCCGACAGACAAGTTGGCGGGAACGATGCGTGGCTGATCGTGGACGACACCGCGCTCCCCAAGAAGGGGCGCCACTCGGTCGGCGTCGCGCCGCAATATGCCTCGGCGCTTGGCAAGAACGCCAACTGCCAGACGCTGGTGTCGCTGACGCTGGCCTCTGGCGAAGTGCCGGTCATGGTGGGGCTGCGGCTGTTTCTGCCCGAGAGCTGGACTTCCGATCCCGCCCGGCTCGACCGTGCCGGTGTGCCCGAGGACCATCGTGCCTACAGGACCAAGCCCGAAATCGCGCTGGCCGAGATCGACCGGGCTCGCGCAGCCGGCTTACGCTTTGGCTGCGTGCTCGCCGATGCCGGATATGGTTTGAGCGCCCCCTTCCGGCAGGCGCTCACCGAGCGCGGCCTTACCTGGGCCGTCGGTATCCCGTTCAAGCAGAAGGTCTATGCCGCCGACGTGGCGATGATCTTCCCGGTTGCCGGACACGGCCGCCCGCGCCGCCGGCATATCCCCGATGTGAAGTCGATGGCCGCGCAGGCGATGCTGGAAAAGGCCCAATGGCGGACGGTCAGTTGGCGGCGTGGCACCAAAGGCCGCCTCTCGGCGCGCTTCGCCGCTGTCCGTGTCCGGGTTGCAGATGGCCCACCCCAGCGCATCCGCGACATGGGCGCTCAGCATCTGCCTGGCGAGGAGGTCTGGGTGATCGGCGAGCACCGCTCGACCGGCGAGCGCAAATACTACCTCTCCAACTTGCCCGCCGACACCCCGCTCAAGCAGATCGCAGGCGCCATCAAGGCGCGCTGGGTCTGCGAACAGGCGCATCAGCAGCTCAAGGAGGAACTTGGCCTCGACCACTTCGAGGGGCGCTCATGGACGGGCCTGCACCGGCACGCGCTGATGACGATGATCGCCTACGCCTTCCTGCAATCTCGCCGCCTCAAACAAGCGGGAGGGGGAAAAAAGAATCCTCGGCCCGCCGCCCCAACCGAGCCTACCCGCCGTCAGGCAAGCCATCCTCACCGCGCTCGCGCAGCCGCCCCCAATCCGTTGTCCCCACTGCCGCAGAACCCTCTCCGCTAAAAATCTGCCAAAGTAGTGCTAG
>NZ_JAMYSP010000110.1:0-1310 GCF_040322015.1 Mesorhizobium sp. M0208
TGGACACCTCGAACTACCGGCATTTCCAGAGTGGGTGGTGCGACAATGAGGTTGCGAACAGCCTGACGCGCGGCGGGGGCTGGATTTCGTTCGTTGGGGCTGATGCTGGTTGCCGATTTCGGCATCGCGGCGGCGTTTTCCGCCGCTCTCGCCGTCAGGCGAACGCAGTTCGCCGTTGGTGCCAGACGAAGCGGGTGAGATTGTAGGCGAGGTTGGCCATGCCGATCTTGGTGCAAGCGCGAGCGATGCCAATCGTGCGGACAAACAGGCCCATGCGGGATTTCTGCTGCGCGAAGACGTGCTCGACGAAAGCGCGGATCTTTGAGCGCCGGCCATTGGCCCGTGCCATCGCCTCGCTCATCGGCCGGCCTTTCGGCTTCTTGTGATGAATGTCGGAGACGTAGCCGTTCTTGTCCAGCCACGCCTCATTCTTCTTCGAGCGATAGGCGGTGTCGGCCCATACCGTCGAGCCGGTGTTGTTCTTGTCCAGCACGTTGCGAAGCTGCGCCCCGTCCCAAGCCGAGGCGCCGGTGACGTTCCAGCCGCGGATGAAGCCGTGGCGGCGATCGATCGAGGCATGGTTTTTGTAGCCGAAGGCGGGAACGGCGATATCGCGCTGCTTCGTCTTTCCCTCCTCATCGGCCTTGGCCTTCGAGAACTTCACGGTCCAGCGCGCGTCCCGGTCCTTCTGGCGCAGCTTGGCTGGTTTCTTCTGCCACTCGTCCGGCACCTTTCCTGCCTTGATGTCAGCCTTTTCAGCATCGGAATTGCGTTGCTTCGGCGCCGCCACGATCGTGGCATCCACGATCTGGCCACCCATCGCCAGATAACCGGCCTTGGTGAGGTGCTTGTCAAAACGGGCGAACAGGTTGTCCACCGCCCGGGCCTGCGTGAGGTGCTCCCTAAACAACCAGATCGTCTTGGCGTCGGGCACCTTGTCGCCGAGCCCCAACCCGAGGAAACGCATGAAGGAAAGCCGGTCTTGGATCTGAAACTCGGTCTGATCGTCCGAGAGACTGTAGAGCGCCTGCAGAACCAGGACCTTGAACATCATCACCGCATCAAAGGGCGGCCGGCCGCCTTTGGCGCCATCGGAGCGCTTCAGCGCCTTGGCCAGCGGTTTCCGGAAAACCTCCCAAGGCACCACCGCGTTCAGCTTCTCCAGTGGATCGCCGGCCGCGCTCAGCCGGACATAACGCTCGTCAATGTCCCAGAATCCAGCCTGGCCTCGCATCCAACGCCTCCGTGCAAATCACCAGGCGAAGTGAATCAAAATGCGGTCTCGATTGCCAGGTTTTTCGAGGTGTCCA
>NZ_JAMYSP010000111.1:0-1242 GCF_040322015.1 Mesorhizobium sp. M0208
TGTGCGAGGACATCGCGAACAGTTTGGCGCGCTTTGCGCTGGGGGGTTCGGGATGCCATTCGAGGACACGAGCGCGATGAAACAGAAGCTGGAGTTTGTGCGGCTGGCTACGGCCGAGGGGGCGAATGTGAGCGCCTTGTGCCGACGCTTTGGGATTGGTCGAACATGCGCTTACAAGTTGCTGGCGCGATGGCAGGCGTTTGGCGCGGCCGGGCTTTTGGAGGGGTCGCGCCGGCCGCAGTCGAGCCCGACGCGCAGCACGCCCGCGATCGAGGCGGCAGCGCTTTCGGTGCGCACAACGCATCCGGCCTGGGGCGGGCGCAAGATCGCCCGGGTTCTGGCGCGCCAGGGGTTTGGCCATCCGGCTGCCTCGACGGTGACCGGCATCCTGCGCCGCAACGGCGTCGAACTGGGCGCACTGGGCGGCGGCGCCAAAGCGTTCATCCGCTTCGAGCACGCCGCGCCCAACGACCTGTGGCAGATGGACTTCAAGGGCCATGTGCCGTTGCGCGCCGGGCGGCTGCATCCGCTGACCGTGCTCGACGATCATTCGCGGTTCTCGCTGGTGCTGGAAGCTTGCCCCGACCAGACCACCGAAACTGTCAAAACCCGCCTGATTACGGCCTTCCGGCGCTATGGCCTGCCGTGGCGCATCGCCACCGACAACGGCCCGCCCTGGGGCGACGGCGGCCGCAACAACTTCACCATGCTCGGCGTCTGGCTGATCGAGAACGGCATGTCGGTCAGCCATTCCAGACCCTGCCATCCACAGACGCTGGGCAAGGAGGAGCGGTTCCACCGTACGCTCAAGGCCGAGGCGCTGCAGGGCCCGCCCTTCGACAGCCTGCAGGCGGCACAGTGCGCTTTCGACGCATGGCGCCACATCTACAACACCGAGCGGCCGCACCAGGCCATTGCCGACGCTGTGCCGCTCGAGCGCTATCGTGCCTCGACGCGCGACTTCGCCGATGCCGTCCAGCCGTTCGAATACGCGCCCGGCGACCAGGTCCGCAAAATCCAGCAGAAGGGCACAACCTCGTTGTTCGGGCATGCCGTCAAGATCTGCAAGGCTTTTGCCGGCAAAGCCGTCGCCTTCCGCCCAACCGAAACCGATGGCGTCTTCGATGCCTACTTCCGCCACCAGAAAATCCAGACCATCGACCTCAATGCAAGCCAACGATAGGATGGCAAACTGTTCGCGATGTCCTCGCACAGCTGTTCGCGATGTCCCCGGTCCAAACA
>NZ_JAMYSP010000112.1:0-1171 GCF_040322015.1 Mesorhizobium sp. M0208
GACACCCGGCCCTCAAAGGCGTCGCTGCAGGCTTGCACCGCCAGATTCCACTTCGGTCCCCTCTCGGTCCACTTCATGAGTTCCTCGGCGGCACCCTCGACATTGTTGCAGCCGTAGGTGACCCCATGTCGGTCGGTCTTGACGTACACCGGAGGGGAGAACCAATGGGTTGCCATGAGGGGGGCCGCTCTGCGCTCATCATCGAAGACCGTGGGCATACCGCTTCGCGAACCTGAGGTCCGCTTTCGTTGCCAGACGGGCAGAGCGCCTAAACTTCAAATCGCACGGCCCAGAGCAGATGAAACTACAGCCGCATGTGTTGCCGGCAGTTCGAACAGCATGGGCAGGTGGCGACACTCGGCTTCGTCCACGATCAGCGCCTCAATAGTCGCGATGGAAAGATGGCTTCTGAGGCGCAGCCGGACAACCGCGGCGAGCTTGTGAACGGGCACCGGTACCGCCCCGGCGTACTGGTCTAGAAGATTGTTGATCTCGGCAACTACTTTTGGATCGACGGCGTGGGGCAATGGCAGCATGAGAGCGCTTCCTTTCGGAAGTAACTCTAAGCCGATCGGGGCGATGAGTCTTGGCGGGTACGTTTTTAACCAAATGTCGCGGACATCATTGGACGTCAGGTCACGCTCGTTAGCGTTGCGCGCATTAGAGCGGCCAGCGCCCGCTGCACAGCCAATCGCAACGCAAGCGTGAACCATTCTCGCGTTACTGTGTTTGTAGGTATGCCGCGCTATTTCTTCGACTTCACCGACACTGGCAAAGTCTTCCTTGACGTTGTGGGTACCGATCTCCCGGACCTCGAAGCTGCAAAGCAAGAGGCGGTGAAAGCCTTGGTCGAGATTACCAAGGATAAGCTGCCGGATGGTCCCTATAGAGAATTTGTGATGACCGTTCGCGACGAGTCCAACGAGACGTTCTTAGAGGCTATGATCAAGTTTGAGATGCGGGCGCGCTAGTTCTGCAAAGATGGTTTCCGATTGGTATCATCTAATAGACAGCTCTCGCTTACAAATAGCGAGTTTTCGGTTGAATGAGCGTCGCGCGCGCGCAGACATCGATGACCTTCGGCTCTCACTTGATGAAACCCGCCGCGTAATTGCGGCATCCCGTAAGCTGCTGGACCGGATGGCGAACCGGTTCGATGAACACGAGTGGA
>NZ_JAMYSP010000113.1:0-1171 GCF_040322015.1 Mesorhizobium sp. M0208
TTTCGCGGCAAAAAATTCCTGCAGGCGCTGCTGTTTCCGCCAATCGCCATTCCGTGGCTGATTACCGGCACGGCGATGCTGATCTTCTTCTTCGGCGTCGGCATCGGGCGCGGTCTGTTCGCCATCCTGCTCGGCCACGTCGCGCTTGCACTGCCCTATGTCATCGTCGTCGTATCGGCCCGGCTGCAGACCTTCGCGCCCGAGTTGGAAGAGGCGGCGCGCTCGCTCGGCGCCAATCAATGGCAGGTGACGAACCGCGTCACGCTGCCCTGGATCATGCCGGGTGTCATTGCCGGAGGGCTGTTCGCTTTCGCCGTGTCCTTCGACCAGTTCGTCGTATCCTACTTTCTGTCGACGCCCGGCCAAACGACGCTGCCGGTCGAAATCTACGCCGCGATCCGTAAGGGATTCACACCTGAGATCAATGCGGTCTCGACGATCATCATTGTCGTGTCGATGGCATTGATGCTGCTCACGGCGCGTTTCTTCAAATTCGGCGGAGAGAAATAATGGCGGGCGTGCAGGTATCGAATGTGTCGCGCAGTTTTGGCGCGCACAAGGCGCTGGACGATGTCTCCATCGATTTTGCCGACGGCGGCTTCTACGCCCTGCTCGGTCCCTCCGGCAGCGGCAAGACCACGCTGCTGCGCCAGATCGCCGGCTTCGACTTTCCCGACTCTGGCCGCATTGCGATCGGAGGCGAGAGCGTCGAGCGGGTGCCGGTCGAAAAACGGCGCATCGGCATGGTGTTCCAGAACTACGCGCTGTTTCCCAATATGAGCGTCGCCGACAATGTCGCCTTCGGCTTGTCCGTGCGCGGCGAGCTCAAGGCAGTGATTGCTGCCGAGGTGCAGGGGGCGCTCGACCTCGTGCAACTCGGCAAGCTCGGTGGTCGCCGGCCACACCAGCTCTCCGGCGGCCAGCGCCAACGGGTGGCGCTCGCTCGCGCCATCATCACCAAGCCGCGTGTACTTCTGCTCGACGAGCCGCTCGGCGCTCTCGACAAAGCGCTGCGCGTCGGAATGCAGCTCGAGCTCAAGCGCATCCAACGCGAGATCGGCATTACCACAATCTTCGTCACCCACGACCAGGAAGAAGCGCTGACGATGAGCGACCGCGTCGGCATTCTGCGAGACGGCAAGCTGGTGCAGGAAGGCCCGCCCGAGGAGAT
>NZ_JAMYSP010000114.1:0-1124 GCF_040322015.1 Mesorhizobium sp. M0208
GGAGACTTCGGCATGAAAGCAAAGAGACGGTTTTTCGAGGAGCCCCTAATTCAGGCAGACCCCGAACTAGCACGTTTAATCTCAGCAGACGAGTCGAGGCAGCGAAGCCAAGTAGAATTGATCGCCCCGAAGAACTACATGAGTAACGCGGCCCGCGAAGCGATGGCATCGATGGTGGTATTCACCACCGTTGAGGGCTATCCAGGGAGACGGTATCACGCTGGTGTCGAAAACGTCGATGCCATTGAACGCCTCGCCATAGAGCGAGCCAAAGCGATGTTCGGTGCAGGACACGCAAATGTGCAGCCCCATTCTGGTAGCCAAGCTAACCAGGCAGTGTACTTTGCTTTACTCACGCCCGGAGACACAGTGTTGAGTATGGATCTTTCCTCAGGGGGGCACTTGAGCCACGGGTTCAAGTCCAACTTGTCCGGTCGCTGGTTCAAAACGATATCATACGGGACAACACCAGAGGGGTTCATCGACTACGATACGATGGAACAGCTCGCTCGCGAGCATCGTCCCAAGCTCATTATTGTAGGCGGCTCATCCTATCCTCGTGCTATCGATTTTCCTAGGGTATCAAAAATCGCTGCGGAGGTTGGCGCAGTCACACTCGCCGATGTATCCCACTTTTCCGGATTGATTGCTGCAAAAGAGTATCCGAGCCCATTTCCTTACATGGACCTGGTAACCACAACGACGAACAAAAATCTACGCGGGCCGAGGGGAGGCCTGATAATGTCTCGCGACGCGGCTTTAGGTAAAAAAATCGATTCAGCGGTATTCCCTGGCATTCAAGGCGGGCCGCTGCCCGACGTTATTGCCGCCAAGGCCGTCTGTTTCGGTGAGGCCCTTAAGCCCGAGTTTACCGAATACGCTAGACGGGTACTGAGCTGCGCGCGAACTCTGGCGAGCGGCTTGAGCGCACGTGGGTTCAAAATCGTCACAGGGGGGACAGATACGCCATTCACGATGGTTGACCTCAGAACGCGTGGGCTGACAGGCGATGCCGCGCAGAAGGCATTGGAAGCTCATGGCGTGACAACGAACCGCAATCTCGTGCCGCAAGACAGCCAATCACCGAATGTCACCTCGGGGCTCCGGATGGGAACGTCCGCAAT
>NZ_JAMYSP010000115.1:0-1092 GCF_040322015.1 Mesorhizobium sp. M0208
CCCGGAGACATGGGTAACAGAATGTACCTAAGACATGGGTGACAACCTCGTGCCGAACGGGTTGTCGATGGTCTGCAAGGTTCTCTGTTCCAGGTCGATATATCCCAGATCATAGTGCATGAAGCTTACGAGCCAAATGCCGTCGTCGACCTCCTTTATTCCGAGCCTCTGACCGGCGAGCACGGTCGAGACGTTGATCTTCTTCCTCATCATGCAGATGCGGCCGCAGGCGGTGACCAGGATGTCCTTGTCATGGAGGGGATAGGTCAGCTCCGGCAGGCCGGAATACGGCCGTGAAGAGGGCGTGTAGAGTTCCGTCGGCAGCTTCATGGCCAACGCCTCATGCGGCCTTTCCTCGTTGAATTCGCTGATGAAAGCGTCAAATCTGGCCTGCTGTTGCAGGGCATTCATGCCCGGGGGCCGCGTGGTCTCCTGCTTCAAGGTGCGGTGCATGCGCTCGTGGCGGCCGTTCTGTTGCGGGTTGCCGGGCTTGATGCGCTCGATGGCAATGCCGAGCCTCAACCACCAGACCGACAGCTTCGACAGATTGTAGAGGCCGTTGGGGCTGGCGAAGGGGACCCCGTTGTCGCTTCGAATGGCGAGCGGCAGGCCGCGTTCCCTGAACAGCCGGACGAAGGCCTCGATGACCGGCGCTTCCCGTGTCGCTTCAAGCGCTTCGGCGAGAAGCAGGTAGCGCGAGGCCTGGTCGGTCACCGTCAGGGGGTAACAGTAGCGACCGTTGCCGAGCTTGAACTCGCCCTTGAAGTCAGCGCACCACAGATCGTTGGGGACGGCGGCCTGCGACAGCGGCGTGCCCATGGCCTTGTTCGCCCGGTTCCTCTTGCGGGCCTGGCTCACAAGGCCGTGGCGGTCGAGCACGGCATGCACCGTGCTCTTGGCCGGGATGCGCACATCGCCGGCGAGCTTCCTGATCAGCAGCTCCCTGATCTTCCTGGCGCCCCAGTGCGGCTTGTCGCGCTTGCTCTCGACGATCAGCCGCTCGATCTGCTCGGGCAGTTGGTTGGCATAGCGTACCGGCCGCCGCGAGCGGTCGCAAAGCGCCTCCAACCCCTCTTGCCTGTAGCGGTTGAA
>NZ_JAMYSP010000116.1:0-1091 GCF_040322015.1 Mesorhizobium sp. M0208
CTGTTAACAATAATCAGGGGAACTAGAGGCCATGCGTGTAAGATCAACTATGGGTTACTTCTGCGGTGCACTTGCACTTGCTGTTGCGGCGACACCATCTGCCCGAGCCTCTGTGCTCGATGACGTCAAGCAGCGCGGCGTTCTCAACTGCGCGACCGGCGATGGGATCCCAGGCTTCAGCTATCTTAATCCCAAAACGTCAAAGCTGGAAGGATTGGACGTTGACTTATGCCGTGCTACGGCAGCTGCCGTTCTGGGCGATCCGGACAAGGTCAAGTTTGTAACTGTTACTGGCAAGAGCCGTTTCAACACGGTGACGACGGGGCAGGCAGACGTCGGCTATTTTTCTACCACTATTTATCCTGTTCGAGAATCGGCGATCGCGGTCGATTTTCTGCCGCTCTACTTTTACGATGCCGGCGGGTTTATGGTAAAGACGTCATCCGGCGTTGAGACGGTTAAGGATCTTGCCGGTGGAACGATTTGCACGACACAGGGAACCGCTACAGAGGTTGCCCTTGCGAACCTATTCAAGTCTCAGAACATAACGAACATCAAGGTTTTGACGTTCGATTCCGACGACAAGGTGTTTGCGGCTTTGGGCAGCGGCCGGTGCAACGCGATGGCAACGGACAAAACTGCCCTGGCCGGTTGGCGCGGCAGCTCCCCCAAACCCGAAGACTACAAAATCCTCCGCGAAGGAACCGGCAAATCGCCATTTGCCGGCTTCGTCGCTGCGAATGACTCGAAATGGCGCAACCTGTTGAGATGGACTGTCTTCGGGCTGTTTCAGGCGGAGGAGTGGGGTATCACGGCTGCCAACGTGGAGGAGATGAAAAAATCACCCGATCCGGTCATCCGAAAGTTTCTCGGCGCGGAGAGCGGTTTCGGCACGGACTTCAACGTATCCAATAGCTTTGCGGCCGATATGATCAAGGCCGTCGGCAACTACGGCGAGATCTACGACCGCAACCTGGGCCCGAAGACGCCTTATTATATCGACCGAACCGGCACCCCCAATGCCTCATGGCTTAACGGCGGACTCCTGTACTCGCCTCCTTGGGAGTAGGCGGAGTTCGGCGTCGATCAAC
>NZ_JAMYSP010000117.1:0-1072 GCF_040322015.1 Mesorhizobium sp. M0208
AGGCAGGCGAACAACGACCCGGTCATCGATGAGCTCGAACAATCTGACCTTCGAGCACATACCCGCGAACAGAGGCGGACAAACCCGCCCCCTCCAGCAGAACTGTCAAGCCTGCTCTGGCGAGCACATCCTCCAGCTGACCCAAAACGAGGCGCGGCGGGCCTCACCTCATTCATCACCAGCAGCTGGGTGAAACTGTGAGCCCCCGGCCATTGCGCACGTCTGCTGCTCGCCACCAGGATAGAGCCGGCGATCTGGCATCCTCCAACGCGCGAGCCGGAGAAAGATGGACACGTTCTGGCGAGGCCCGGCGACACTGCAATTTGGTCGCTGCGACGGCACGCGTCCATCCGGAGTTGTCCTCGACCGTCTTTCATCAAAATAGTCGCCGGCTTCAGGTGCTTGCGGGCGCCAACCTGCGACGTGCCTTCAAATCAAACTGGTGTATTCTCGGCGACTGTCAACGAGGAGAACGGCATTTGGACGCATTGGTGATGATACATAGACGCCTCTGAGCATCTGAAGCAGTGCAGGCCGTGGCCAGGCCAAAATGGCTTTGACTGGCATGGTGTTGCCACACTGGCGATCTGGGCTATGGCGCTGTTCATCCAGCTCGCCGAGCACCGCGATACTCAGGCTCTGCACGCCAAGATGGACGAATTGCTTCGCGCAGTCGTCGATGCCGACAACGAGACGGCGAAGATGACAAGAAAAAACCAAAAGAAATTGAGGCGCAACGACAGCAAAACAGCAATGAAATGAGCCCAGCCAAGGGACCCACTATATTCCCGGCCGGATCCCCCATGTCCAGAACTCTCATTGTCGTTGGTTCGATCATAGTTGCCATAGGCCTGTTGTGGCCCTGGTTGTCGCGGGTCGGTCTGGGCAGATTGCCCGGTGACCTCGTGATCCAACGTGAGAACTTCACGTTTTATGCTCCGATCGGCACCGGGATTCTTATCAGCATCGTGCTTTCGTTTGTTCTGTGGCTGCTCAACCGGTAGCGAGGACGGCGAGCCCGCGTCGCCGGAGGAAAAGAACGACGCGGGCCGATCGAAGCTATCCGATCCGG
>NZ_JAMYSP010000118.1:0-1029 GCF_040322015.1 Mesorhizobium sp. M0208
CTGCGGGCGCACCTATCCCGTGATGGCGGCCCATCGGCGCATGTTGAAGGCGATCGCCGCCAATGTCACCTGGGCGGTGGCCTTCGCCAGTCCGACATAGCGGATATTGGTCAGCTTCATGCGGTTCTTGAGCGTGGCGAAAGTGGTCTCCACCGCCGCTCGCCGTCTGGCGATCAGGCGGTTGTAATGTTTGAGCCGCGGCGGCAGCGCATGGTGCTTGTTGGGGCGGCGCGCGATGCGCACCTTCTTGCCCTCGGCCTTGAGCCGGGCGCGGCGGGCATGGGTGTCGTAGGCGGCGTCCGCCCACACCGTCTTCTCGTCGCCGCAGATCAAGTTATCGGCCATCACCGTGTCGTTGACGTTGGCTGGCGTGGTAATCACCGTGCGGATCAGGCCAGAGCCCTCATCCACCCCGACATGGGCTTTGTAGCCAAAGGTGAAGCCGCCCTTGCCCTTTCGCGCGGTGAGCCGGGCATCCGTATCCTTCGAAGTCCGCTCGTCCGTCGGGGGCAATGAAACCGCATTGATCAGCGTGGCATCCAGCATCGTTCCCCGCTTCAGGATAACACCGGCTTTCTCCAACTGCCGGTCCAGTTCGCCAAACAGCTTCTCCAGCAGCCCTTCGCCGACAAGCAGATTGCGAAAACGCGAAAGCACCGTGTGGTCGGGAACGCTCTCCTCCAGCCCGAGCCCTACAAAGCGCCGGAACGACAGCCGGTCGCCAAGCGCCTCCTCAAGTTCGCGATCCGACAGGCCGTAGAGTGACTGCAGCAAAAGCGCCTTGAACAGAACCAGCGGTGGCCAAGCTGCCCGTCCGGGTCCGCCATCGCGCAGCGGGTTGAGCAGCTTCTCGAAGCGATACCACTTCACCAGACCCGACAATCGATCAAGCGGTGAAGAACCGCCAGCCAACTTGCCGCCCAGAAAAGCCTCCGCCAAGCTCAACTGGCCCATCTGCTTCACTGCCATCGCGATTCCCTCCGAGCTTCGTCTCAGAGAATCACAATCAGCGAATTACGCAACAGGCCC
>NZ_JAMYSP010000119.1:0-860 GCF_040322015.1 Mesorhizobium sp. M0208
CTTGGCCGGGCGCTGAAAGCGTACTCAGCCTCGACATGCTGGCGCCCGTGGTGGTCGCTGCAGACGACTGGGTGTTCACGTCAGGCTATACGCTGAGCTATCCCAAGAGCCGCGACGCGCTCACCGACTGGATCGAGGCGCTTCCGGCCGACACACCGCTTGTCCTCGACCCGACACCTGTCATCACCGACATTCCCCACCCTATCCTGTCGCGGATACTCGCCCGTACTACCTGGTTGAGCTGCAACACGACGGAAGCGGCCGCGATTGCCGGTCCGGGCGCCGTCGAGACACTCGCGTCACGGCTGCTAAGTGACCACTCCCCTAAGGCCGTTGGCGTCGTCATTCGTGCTGGCGCGAAAGGCTGCCATGTGCGGCTGGCCGACGGCTCGGCGCAAACGATTGCCGGCTTCGAGGTCGCCGCCCTCGACACCAATGGCGCCGGCGACACCCATATCGGCGCTTTCGTCAGTGCGCTGGCGCGCGGCATGCCGCCTTTTGCGGCAGCGCACTACGCCAATGCGGCGGCGGCCATTGCCGTCACCCGCCACGGTGGTTCATCAGCGCCGACCGACCACGAGATCCAGACATTCCTGAGCCATGGCGGTCCGCAGATCGGCCTCCATGGCCAGAAGCAAGAGGCCAAACGCCCGACAGCCTGACAAGCCCGGGAAGCGGGCAAACACAGAGAGGAACGAACATGCGCATGCCCGACTTGACTGCCCTGCTGACGGCGACCGCCGTCCTCACCTCCGCACTTGCATTTGCCGCAAACGCCGACGAGGTGCACGTACTCAACTGGAAGGGCTACGGCGCCGACGAGCCGTGGGCCATCGAGGCCTTCGAGAAGGCGACCGGCA
>NZ_JAMYSP010000120.1:0-833 GCF_040322015.1 Mesorhizobium sp. M0208
TCAGCGTGTGGGTGATCATCGGATCGATCTCGATCTTGCCGGCCATGTACCAGTCGACGATCTTCGGCACGTCGGTGCGGCCGCGCGCGCCGCCGAAGGCGGTGCCCATCCAGGTGCGGCCGGTGACCAGCTGGAACGGCCGCGTCGAGATCTCCTGGCCGGCGCCGGCAACGCCGATGATGACCGACTTGCCCCAGCCGCGGTGCGATGATTCAAGCGCCTGGCGCATGACTTTCGTGTTGCCGGTGCAGTCGAACGTGTAGTCGGCGCCGCCGATCTGGTCGGCGCCGCGCTTGGTCATGTTGACGAGATGGGCCACGACATCGCCGTCGATCTCCTTCGGATTGACGAAATGCGTCATGCCGAATTTCTCGCCCCATTCTCGTCTGTCGTTGTTCAGGTCGACGCCGATGATCATGTCGGCGCCGGCAAGC
This sequence comes from Mesorhizobium sp. M0208, assembly GCF_040322015.1. NCBI lineage: Bacteria > Pseudomonadati > Pseudomonadota > Alphaproteobacteria > Hyphomicrobiales > Phyllobacteriaceae > Mesorhizobium > Mesorhizobium sp. M0208. The sequence goes on from NZ_JAMYSP010000120.1 coordinate 435, forward strand.
CGCAATCCCTGGATGACGTTGAGGCCGATGCCGCCGAGGCCGAAGACGACCGCCGTCGCGCCTTGCTCGACCTTGGCGGTGTTGATCACAGCACCGATGCCGGTGGTGACGCCGCAGCCGATGTAGCAGATCTTGTCGAACGGCGCGTCGGCATTGACCTTGGCCACCGCGATCTCGGGCAGCACGGTGAGGTTGGAAAAGGTCGAGCAGCCCATATAGTGGAACAGCCTGTCCTTGCCGATCGAGAAGCGCGAGGTGCCGTCGGGCATCAGGCCCTGTCCCTGCGTGGCGCGGATGGCGGTGCACAGATTGGTCTTGCGCGACAGGCAGGACGGGCACTGCCGGCATTCCGGCGTATAGAGCGGGATGACATGGTCGCCCTTCCTGACCGAGGTGACG
>NZ_JAMYSP010000121.1:0-816 GCF_040322015.1 Mesorhizobium sp. M0208
CAAATCACTCAAGGCGGCACCTCCTGCCACCTTGAATCACCCAACAGAGATCAACTCAACAAATTAATGGGTCCTGACCCTAGCTAGATCATAAACTTTGGACGGCAGCACCGGAAGCCGAAAACGCTCCCAGGCCTTGCGGAGGGATCCGACAGCATCCAGCTCTCAGGCGCCAGGAGTTCGAACTTCTTTCGGTTTGGAAAGACGCTCCCATACGTCGCACGCCCTTTTTTCGTCTCGGCGATGAAGCGCGTGAACTCTCGTTCGAGCTCGAACACCGATTGCTCCTTTGTGTCGGCGGTTCCTCGCTGTCCGCCATGAAGTCGGAAGCGTGGATCGGAGGTAGAGGTCGTCCATGACCAGGTATCTCTCCGGGCACCGTTTCCCCACCTATGACGGTTCTGTCCCAATCCAACCAGACACGGGCGCCGCGGTCGCGGGCGAATTCGAACGCCTCGACAGCATCTTCGAAAGCAGCAAGCACAGTGCTGCCGTCGACGGCTTCGAAGCCGCCCTGGTCGGCGAGGTGGATCTTGAGGCGGTCTGTCATCCGCGGAACCGCTCTGTGGTCCAATGGATCTTGCCATCGATCTTCATGGGCTTGTGGATCATCAGCCGCTTCGGCAGGTGCTCCGGGTGCACCTCTAGAAGCGTGATCTTCACCGACGGCTTGCAGCGGCTGCAATCGAACCTCAGCTTCAGCGGATCAGCGCCGTCGCCATATACCATCGTCAGGTCAGCCGAACGGCAGTAGCGGACATTGCCGCAACTGCATTCCGCCTTCACAAGCATGTTGTGCCGGGTTGCCTTGCCCAG
>NZ_JAMYSP010000122.1:0-689 GCF_040322015.1 Mesorhizobium sp. M0208
CCATTGTCGACTTCAACAATCAGCAGGCCGATGGTCCGTCGACGGCCATGCTCTCCTCCGAACCGGTGACCGACAAGTTCGAGGCGTTCGGCTGGCATGCGCAGCGCGTCGACGGCAACGACATCGAGGCGGTCCGCAAGGCCTTCGACATGGCGCGCGGCCTGAAGGAACCTCGTCCGCGTGTGATCGTTTGCGATACGCGCATGGCCAAGGGTGTGCCATTCCTGGAAACCCGCGACATCACGCATTTCATCCGCGTCGAACCGCACGAATGGACGTTAGCGCTCGAAGCTTTGGAAAAGGGACGTCCGCGTTGAGGTTGTCAAAGTTCGCGCCGCGCCACGCCGCCAATGCCGGTGAGCGCAAGACCACATCGGCGATGATCGCGTCGATCGCGCCCGATGGCGTACCGACACGCAATGCGCCGTTCGGGCACACACTGGCCAGACTGGCGCACCAGCGGCCCGGGATAGTTGGCCTGACGGCGGACCTCGCGAAATACACCGATCTCCATGTCTTCGCACAGGAGCATCCGGACCGCTTCTATCAGATGGGCATGGCGGAGCAGGTGCTGATGAGCGCCGCCGCCGGCTTGGCGCGGGAGGGTTTTACGCCCTTCGCCACCACCTACGCCGTCTTCGCATCGCGACGTGCCTACGATTTCATCTGCATGGCGATCGCCGAGGAGA
>NZ_JAMYSP010000123.1:0-688 GCF_040322015.1 Mesorhizobium sp. M0208
GCCACCAGTAATCCGTCCGGCACGACGGCAATCAATCTCACAGGCAACGGCTTTGCTCAGACCATTCAGGGCAATGCCGGCGCCAATGTCATCAACGGCCTCGGCGGCGCCGACACGATGACCGGCTATGGTGGCAATGACACCTACTATGTCGACAATGCCGGTGACAAGGTCATCGAGGCGGTGGGCGGCGGCTCCGACCGGGTGATCACGTCAGTGAGCCATGCGCTTTCGGCGGGCACCCAGATCGAGCTTCTCGCCGCAAGATATCCATCCGACACGACGGCAATGAACCTCAGCGGCAACGAGTTCAGTCAGACCATCCAAGGCAACGCCGGCGCGAACATCATCAACGGCGGCGGTGGTGCCGACACGATGACCGGCTATGGTGGCAATGACACCTACTATGCCGACAATGCCGGTGACAAGGTCATCGAGGCCGTAGGCGGCGGTACCGATAAAGTACTCGCGTCAGTAAGTCATGCGCTTGCGGCCGGGTCGGAGATCGAGCTTCTCGCCACCAGCAATCCGTCCGGCACGACGGCAATCAATCTCACAGGCAACGGCTTTGCCCAGACGATCCAGGGCAATGCCGGCGCCAATTTCATCAACGGCCTCGGCGGCGCCGACACGATGACCGGCTATGGTGGCAATGACACCTACTATGTCGACAATGCCGGTGACAAGG
>NZ_JAMYSP010000124.1:0-652 GCF_040322015.1 Mesorhizobium sp. M0208
CCTGGCTGGAAGCCATCGCCTGCTGATCGACTTCCGTAATCTCATAACCTTCCTTCTTGTTAAGAAATTCATTCATTGCCATGACGTCCATAGGCTCGGGCAACTCGCCCGGGAGATGGAACGGTATCGCCATGACCGTTTCCATCCCGACCTCGCGCAAGCCGAAGGCACGGTGCGAGGCCCGCTCCGGGTCGGATGCAGCGAGAAGATCGGGTGCCGGGTGGTAACGGAAATAGAGCCGCGCCCGCTCGACTGGCGTATTGACCACCGCCAGGCATTCGACGCCTTGCTCACGCAGGGCCGGCTTAAGTTGCGCCATCGCCGCGACATGGCGCCGGCAGAACGGACAGTGCAGGCCTCGGAACAAACCGATCAACAACGGGCTACGGCCTCGAAAATCATCGAGCGCGATCTTGCCTTCGCGTGAGATCGCATTGAGCACAACATTCGGTGCCCGGTCGCCTGGCTGCAGCGGGCGGTCAACACTACTCGTGGACATGGACAACCTCCTCGCCCTGGGTCAGTCAGGGAAAGCAGCACACCCAGCGTTTCGGAGGCGATCAAGTTGCCGGGGGCGAAAGCTTCCTGTGCCAAGGCAATAGCTTTCGACCTCTGCCATATTGCCGAGGTCGAGATTACGCGTGTTGCAAGC
>NZ_JAMYSP010000125.1:0-640 GCF_040322015.1 Mesorhizobium sp. M0208
TGGCAGGCGGCAGTCATCAGTGCCAATCTCGGTGGCGACACCGATACGATCGGCGCCATCGCGGCCGGCATGGCCGGTGCCTGCACCGGCTTTTCCCGATTGCCTCAGAACCGCATTGCAAACCTCAAGGGCATCGACATGACGGGGGTTAGCGCGCTCGCCGCCGACCTTGTTGTGGCGCGGATGTCCAAGGGCCGTGTGGACAAGGGCAGTGGCGGCAAGGATGCGGCGGCATGAGAGGGCGTCTCGTCCATGTCGGCAGCGCGGTGGTCGACTATGTTTACCGCATCGATGCCTTGCCGGCCCCGGGCACGGAGAAGACTGCGTCGAGCTATGCACGAGTCGCCGGCGGCGGCTTCAACATGATGGTCGCGGCCAGCCGCACCGGCATGAAGGTGGTGTTCGGCGGCCAACTCGGCAGCGGACCCAATGGCGACTTCCTGCGCAGCGCCTTCAACGCCGAGGGTATCAGTACTATGACCCCGCCATCGCCCATGATGGACAGCGGCCATTGCGTCGCCTTGATCTCGAGCGATGCCGAACGCACCTTCGTGTCTTGGCCGGGCGCTGAAAGCGTACTCAGCCTCGACATGCTGGCGCCCGTGGTGGTCGCTGCAGACGACTGGGTGTTCACGTCAGG
>NZ_JAMYSP010000126.1:0-624 GCF_040322015.1 Mesorhizobium sp. M0208
CAATAGCCAGATGTAGAGGCGGCCGAGCCATTCGAGGACCCGTGTCGTCGCCATCACATAGCCCTCCTCAGCACCGGCGAGGCAACCGCCAGGATGACCAGCACGACGGCCAGCAGGATAAAGGAGAGCGCAGCACCCAGCGGCCAATTGAACACGGCGACGAACTGGTCCTCGATGACAGTGCCGTAAAAGGTGCCGGTACGGCCGCCAAGTATGCGCGGCTCCATGAACGAGCCAACGACCGGGACGAAGATGAGGGCCGCGCCAGCCACCAGCCCCGGCATCGACAGCGGAATGATGACCCGCTTCAGCATCTGCAGCCGCGATGCGCCGAGCGAGCGCCCGGCCTCGATCAGCGAGTCGTCGATGGCCTGTAGGGTCAGGTAGCAGGTCAGCACCATGTAAGGAACGTAGGAGTGCACTAGCCCGATGATGACAGCCGGATAGGAATACATCAGGTCGATATTGATCTTGAACGGCAGCACGGCGTTGAGCGCGGTATCGAGAATGCCCCCTTCGCGCAGCACCATCGCCCAGGAGAAGATGCGCACAAGCCCATTTGACCAGAACGGCAGGATGACGAGCAGGAAAATCGCTTCGCGGCTACGGCCTTTCAGCACCTTG
>NZ_JAMYSP010000127.1:0-606 GCF_040322015.1 Mesorhizobium sp. M0208
GACTCCTGGCTGGCGACGCCGGTGCCGACCAGATCGATGATCAGCCGGATCGCGTCCTTCGTCGCCTTGCCGCGCACAAGCTCCTGCGCCCAAGTAATGCGCGCAGCAATGTCACCGCCGGTCGCCCAATGGCCGAGCGTCGCCCCTCGTCTCGCTGCCGTGATGGCGTTGTCGGAAGCGGCACGCCAGTCACCGCCAGCGACGCCGCGGCTGATGGCGGCAGCGACCGCTGCGGCCGAAGCGATTGCGATCGACGTGTTGTGCGTCGCCATGCAGGTTTCGGCCACTTTGGCGACCAGCGCGTCAAGCGGCTCCAGCGGCATCATGATACCTACTGGCGCGATGCGCATGGCCGCACCATTTGTGTCGCCACTGCGCCCGGCTTCCTCGGCTGGTATACCATTGTTGATGGCGTCGATGGCGCGTTTGGTTGATGGTCCCAGCAGATCGTAGCTGCCGCGCGCCTTGACATCGCGTTCCCAGTCGAGCAGCGCGTTGACCCACCGCGCATGGTCGAACCGGTTACCGGATTCGACCAAGATACGGCCAAGCAGAAGCGCCTGTTCGGTGTCGTCGGTGATCGTTCCGGCCGGGAGCCCCTTCGAC
>NZ_JAMYSP010000128.1:0-601 GCF_040322015.1 Mesorhizobium sp. M0208
GGTCAATCAGGGGTTCGCGACGGAAACGAACCATGTGCCAGCAGGCAGCCTGGGGCTGGTAATCGGCCGCGCCTTGGATGGAGGGCTGCATGAGGATTTTGAACTCGTAAACCACGGGCAAATGTCAGTGCGCTTCAATTTGGAAGTTGCCATGCGCAGCGACTTTGCCGATCTTTTCGAAGTCAAGGCCGACGCGATCGTCCGCCGCGGACGTATTACCACGGAATGGCTGTCCAGAGCGGCGAGCCTTCGTACCTCCTACGTGAATCGAGACTTCAAGCGAGACGTCATTGTCAAGGTCCGCCGAATGGCCTCAAAGCCCGTCTATGCCAATGGCCGGATCAGCTTCGATATCAAGCTCGAACCGGGCGCGAAATGGCATGCTTGCCTTCTCTATGACTTTAGAAATGGCGAGACAATCTATCGCGCGCCCCGAGTCTGCATTGACAAATGCCTCGAGTCGAAAACTGCAAAACGCCTCGCCGGATGGCAACGCAGCGCCTTGAAGTTCAACTGTTCCAATGGCGAATTTCACCGCTTCTACCATCAGGCGGTAGAAGACATGGCCGCGCTGCGGCTGCCGATCGAAGGAACGGACGAA
>NZ_JAMYSP010000129.1:0-538 GCF_040322015.1 Mesorhizobium sp. M0208
TCTGTCGCATTCGCTGCCGAGCGATAAGCAGGTATTGGAACGCCCGCCTCCGCGAGGAGCTGACGTTGAGTGAATTTGTCACAGCATCGTTCAATCGATTCAGGGTTCGGTCCCGGTAGATCGAAATGCCGGCAGAGCTTGCCAACTGTCGCATAGACCGCCTCCCTGGCGGTCGTAATACCAGCAATGTCATAGGTCGCACGCAGCTGGGAACATTCGCGGATCAGCGCATCGAGATTTTTTGTATCGACACAGATTGCCTCAATGCCTTCCGCCGCAAGATAGTCGTACTGAGCTGGATCAGCCGACAAGGTAATTGGATGAAGACCAAGACGCTGGGCCGCTTGGACGTACAGCACACCAGTACCGTGTGTATTACCTTCAATCAGAATCAGAGCTCTTCTTGCCATGGCTGTTGACTCCAGCATTGCGAGTTAATCGGCAGTCTGAGCGTAAATATGTCTCAGCTTTTCCAGCCCTGACCCGATCTCAGACTTGCGGTGAACGTAACATTGTCAGCGACTGGTGGTCGTAAAGA
>NZ_JAMYSP010000130.1:0-531 GCF_040322015.1 Mesorhizobium sp. M0208
GGTTTGTCCGCCTCTGTTCGCGGGTATGTGCTCGAAGGTCAGATTGTTCGAGCTCATCGATGACCGGGTCGTTGTTCGCCTGCCTTGTACATGATTTCGGGACAATCTGGGGGCAGGCGTTCAAGGCAGACGTCAGTTCTCGTGGCCGAAGATGGCGGCGGCGGCCGACATTGGCTGTTCAATCTGTTCCGATGGATGCAAATCGGTCGGGTGACGGTTGAACCAATGACGCTGGAGATCACAGTCGGACCGCCGCGTCTGGCGATTAACCAGGGACGCAGCTTCCTTGTCACCGAACCGGATGGCCAGATCGCCCGGCCCACTTATAACGGCTTATATGCGTCTGACACACGCCTGATATCCAGCTGGCAGATCTTTGCCAATGGGCAAGCATGGGACCTCCTCAATTCCGGAAACATCGCCTACTTCGCCGCCAAGATCTATCTGGTCAATCAGGGGTTCGCGACGGAAACGAACCATGTGCCAGCAGGCAGCCTGGGGCTGGTAATCGGCCGCGCCTTGGATGGAGGG
>NZ_JAMYSP010000131.1:0-513 GCF_040322015.1 Mesorhizobium sp. M0208
TGACGATCATCGACCCTTGCGACGCGCTCGACATCGAACAGGCCACGGAGGCGATCGCGGACTACAACGGGCCGGTCTACATGCGCCTTTTGCGCGGCAAGGTCCCTGTCGTGCTCGACGAGTACGATTACACATTCCAAATCGGCAAGGCACGCCTGTTGCGCGAGGGTGAGGATGTGCTGTTCATTTCAAGCGGCCTGATGACCATGCGCGCGCTGGAGGCGGCGAAGGCGCTTGAAGCCGACAGGATCGGCTGCGCCGTTCTGCACGTTCCGACGATCAAGCCTCTGGACACGGAGACGATACTTGCCGCGGCGCGCCGTCCGGGACGGCTAATGATAGTGACCGAGAACCACACCATCATCGGTGGGCTGGGCGAAGGTGTCGCCGCGCTGCTGATGCGGGAGGGAGTGGCCCCAGTCTTTCGGCAGATCGCCCTGCCCGACGAGTTCCTCGACGCTGGCGCGCTGCCGACGCTTCACGATCGCTACGGGATCTCAACTTCCGAGCTCG
>NZ_JAMYSP010000132.1:0-508 GCF_040322015.1 Mesorhizobium sp. M0208
AATGACCCCCGCACAAGCGTCCTATTTGAAAACTCTGGCCGAACAGGCCGACGAGCCTGACGCCTATGCTGACGGCCTTAGCAAGCGGAAGCTTCTAAACGCATTGATGCGCTGCGGGAGAAGTTAGGCCTGTAGCGTCCTCTCGTGGCTTTTCCTCTCCAGAGAAGGACAGCCGATCGGCTCGGATTGGGACAGTTTTGCGGCAGGTTGTGATTCGCGCAATTAATTTTTCTGAATTCCGCGCGTTGCTGCTCGACTCGGGATCGAGACGACAAACGGCGGATGGGAGCGGCTTCTAGCCTAGCAGCCCGGCATCCGCCCTAAGCCCACCAAGACCTCGCGCCCACCGGTCCAATCCTGCTGTCGAACAGATCAGGACGTCCCGATGAGGGCGATGGTCACCAGAGACACAAAAAGGACAACGGCGATTGCAGCGCCCCAGAAGAGAACTTTTTCGGTGCCGCGTTGCTCTTCCTCGCGAGATATGTCTTTCGCCATTGCATGCATC
>NZ_JAMYSP010000133.1:0-504 GCF_040322015.1 Mesorhizobium sp. M0208
CGCATATCGGTCCGGCCGACCGCCAACCAGATCCGCACCTGGCTCGGAACCGGGATCATGAAACGCCCAGCGCCTTCACCATCGCTGCCGCCAGTGTTGGCGGCGTGGTCAGCGGAATCCGCAGCCGCACCTTGCCGGCGACCTCCAGCTCGATCACCGCTGGGGATGCCGCCGGCCGCGAAACGGCGACAGGCTCATCGGGAGCCACGACAACTTCGGCAAAGCCCGTCTCGCGGGCTCTCACCGTGCGGCGCCACTTATAGATCAGGCTGGTCGCGACATCGTACTGACGCGCTACCGCCGCCACTGTGGCCCCGGGCGCGAATGCCGCGGCCAGTATCCGGCACTGATCCTCTTCACGCCAACGACGACGACGCTCAGGCCCGGTCAATAACGTCACATGGCTCATGCTGTGCTGCTAACTTCGCTCGTAAGGGCGACCTTAAGAGCGCAGCCTCGCTACCGTGCCGTCCTCTCGCAAGGCGGCCTTCGCCGGAGGGTATC
>NZ_JAMYSP010000134.1:0-504 GCF_040322015.1 Mesorhizobium sp. M0208
TTGAGAGTACAGAATATTTCAGCATTTCGCAGATAGGCACCGTCGATTGCTGCGATAGTTCTGACCTATTTGTCTTCGTCGGTTAGCATGAGATAGGGCTAGGGACGGTATGGCGACCCATCCAACGGCATCGAAGGCGCCAATGAAAAGAACGAACTGACCGAGTTAGGAAGCAATAATGAGCGGCAATTGATCTGCGCCAAGTTCTCATCGAAGCAACGGCGCTGCAGGCGCGGCTACACATTGATAAAAAGTCGGCCGTGTGCGGAGTTTGACCCAGCCTCGAATGCGAGCCGTAGACTACTAAGAATTTGCAGGCTTACCGCACGGACTTTCAGAACAGATTAGAGCTCACTAGACGCCTCATCACAGCGAACGGATTGTGAGTCCGCGCTGGGGGCGTCCTTACAAGGCCCAAGGGAGACTTCGGCATGAAAGCAAAGAGACGGTTTTTCGAGGAGCCCCTAATTCAGGCAGACCCCGAACTAGCACGTTTAATCTCAG
>NZ_JAMYSP010000135.1:0-501 GCF_040322015.1 Mesorhizobium sp. M0208
ATGGCCGTAGAGTTCGGCAATCCGCGCCGGCGACAAAAGCTGCGTCGGCATGCCCAGCGCATCTCCCAGTGCCCCGCCGACAAGCGCTCCCATAGCCCGATCGGTCGTGTCCCGGGTGTCGTCGGGCATCTCTCAGAACCTCATATGCAGCGCAAAATGCGCCGGGTTGAGCAGGCTGGTCACATATTCGATCGGCCGGTCATCGGCCGCACGCGTCAACCGGCGACCGCGCAGGAACGGCGTGCCTTGCGGGCAGCCGAGGATTGCGGCATCGTCGGCGTTGAGCATTTCGATGCCCACCCATTCGTCGCCATGGTCGGGAATGAGGCCGGCGCCGCGCAGCGTCTGGTGCAGCGAGCCTTCGCGCAGGCCGCGCAACGGCACGTCCTCCAGTTCGGGCGACAATGGCAGTCGGCTGCGCTCGATGGAAATAGCGTGGCCGTCGCTGGCATTGGTGCGCACCCGGTCGACAGCGATGAAAAACGGGTTTTCTATACCAAG